>NZ_CP127382.2:695817-1043726 GCF_003286645.3 Aerococcus tenax
CTTATTATCCAAAAAAATGATAATAAGCCCGTTTAGAAAGGAACTTGCAAACCCTTAGCAGAAGCCCACTAGATCAAGTAGGCTATACCAATTATAGCATATTTTGAATCAGAGAGGGGCTAGGTAATGTTCTATATTCCGCCAATTGATGAAGAAAAAACTGCAAAAAAAGCCGATAGTATATTAAGCGATTATGACCGTTTAAGACGACTTAGCGGCTACCAAGGCCGTTTAGTAGCTAACTATAGATATACCCCTGAAAAGCATGTAAAAAATGCTGGTAATTATTCCGAGGACCTAATAGAGATCAGAGAAGAGGCTAAAGCTAAAGTATTAGAAATTGAAAACGCAATTGATTTAGTAGAGCCCGAACTAGGCAAAATTTTGGAAAAAAAGTATATTAAGCACTTCAAAAATACTGATATATATAGAGAGTATTACTATTCTGAATCCACTTTTTACAGGTTCTTAAAAAAGGCTCAAATTCAGTTCGCAGAGGCCTTTAAAGGAGGTGAGCTATTATGCTTTAAGAACGAAACCGATCGTATTACTTGGAATTAAAAAAGAAAAGGAGAATTAATTATGAATGATGTTCAAGATGAAATTTTAAGAAAACCCGGTGCTTTTGACTTAGGCGTTTATATGGAAATTAAAGAGGAAGAAGCCGCCAAAGAATACCAACAATATAAAGAAGCCCAAAAGGCTAAGATTAAAAAAATGCAAGAGGAGGAAGAAAAGAACCGCCAATTCTTAGCAGATGCTATGCAAGTGGAAAGTGATCGCCTAGCCAAAGAACAGGCTAACCGTGAACATGATCGCAGGGTCTTAGCCCAACGGAAAGCATTTAAGGAGGCTGGGCTAGTTTATAACGAGAAAACCACAGAAGAACAAGCCCTAAATGACTCTTACGCTAACTTGGCCAATAATTTAATTGACCAAGTGAAATAGCTTCATAGAAAGAGATAACAGCCATGGACAGAGAATTTCTAAAACAATTTGGCTTAGATAAGGAGGCTATTGGTAAGATCCTAGGGGAATATCATAATTCCTTAGATCAGATTAAGGAAGAATATAAAGTTCGTGCCGAGGAAGTTTCTGAGTTGGAACAGCTCAAGGAAGCCAACAGCACCCTTGAAGACACCATAGCCAAACAAGCCGAGGAGCTTTCAACTTATGAGCAGGCACTATCAGAAAGCCAAGACCTCCTAAGCCAAGAGCAGGTAAATAGTATTAAGATTAAAACGCTAGCAGAGTATGGGCTTAACCCTAACATAGCTAAGTATGTTAAGGGATCAACAGGCGAGGAGATCGCAGCAGATGTTCAATTGCTGAGAGATACCCTAGACAGCAGGCCACAGCCGGAAGCACCTATGAAGTCTTTAGAGCCTAGCCCCTATCAGGGTAACCCATGGGCTCAGATGGCTGACAGCCTTATCGAAGCTTCATGGCGCTAAAGTATTATTAACTGGTGGTAAGCATAATAAGAGAAGTATAGGTATGGGGCTGGTGGAACACCGCCCCTTTTCCTTTACCCCACTACCTTGAATAGCCTATAGGTCTGATAGTCTGCCTACCTGTTTGCCTCTATTACCTAGACCCAGTAGCCTACTATGATGGCTAGCTGATATAGATAAAGATTGTTAGTTGGTATAGATAAGGATAACTAACTGATATAGGTTAGCTATTACATTCACAGCAAAGCATAAAGCTATTGACTGATAGGCGGACGATTAGGAAAGTAATAGATAAGTAAGTGCTGCTGCTAATATTAATAACTATGATCGATTAATCTAATCAATGATCACTTGGAACACTGATAAAGATTTAGATATAATAAAGTAAATAGTTGTTCAGTCTAATTAAGAGTTGAACCGCAGCGAGGTCAATGCGTGAACCTATGCTAGCTAAGCTTCAAGGTAAAGTAATAATTAAAATAAAAAAGATAAAAAATAAATTATTTTTTTATTTATTAATAAGTGATAACTTTAGAAATATTTTTTATAAAATTCTATGAGCGGCTGACTCAGTAGGTGGGGGGATACCTCCCCCACCCCATGGCCGGCCGGACTTCAGCCGTCTATTGCACAAATTTTCTTATGGAAAATATATGAACAAGAAAAGGGAAAAAGCTATGCTAGAAGATGATCAAACCATTTTTATAGAAAGCGTTTATATTTTTTTGCCTGACTACCCCGACAAGTAACGGACAGGGAAAAAGAATTATTTGATAAAGAAATCCCAGACTTGGCCCAATTTAAATAAGTTACTGACAGAATAAGGAGTAAGACACCATGGAAGACCCTAATAAACTAACTAGGCAAGAGCTAGAAGAAGAATACATAGCTAGAATTAAATCAGAAAGCCGTAGACCAGAAACGGAGGAACAACGCAAGTTGGCCGCTGAACGAAAACAAAAATTAAAAGAAATGGTTAAAAAGTTACAGCAACAAAGTAGCTAATCACCACTCACAAGGTAGGAGTAAAAGAGACTATGGAAAACAATAGCAAACCGACCAGACAGGAGCTAGAAGAAGCCTATAGGGTAAGAATAGAATCTGAATCCCGTCCGCTAAGAACAGAAGAAGACCGAAAGATTGCCCAAGAGCGTATAAAAGAAATTGATGAGTACATAAATAAGCACCTAAGGGATTAACTAGCGTTTTATTAGGAGACCGACAATGATAATAGATAATTTTGACTCACCTAAAAAAGTTAAATACATAGGCCGATCCCAAGGCGTTTCCCTAACAAAGAATAAAATATATGAGGCTTTAGGCTATGAAGCGGGTTTCATTAGAGTGATTGACGATACGGGGGAAGATTACTTATATAATCCCAAAAAGTTTCAAATTATAGAGAAAGCCAGGGAAGACGTTAACAAACTTACAGATGAAGAAGTCGGTGCGATCATTCAAGCAAGGTATAATGCAGAAAGCTTACAGCCAGAAACCGAAGAGGATCGTAAAGTTGTAGAAGAACGATTAAAAAAAGTTGAAGAGTATATGAAAAAATATTTAAGTAAGTAACCACCGCAGGTGTGAACGGTGGTTTTTTTGTGCCAACAATCGTGCAAAAACAGCTAAAAGCCTTGATATAAAAGCATTTAATCGTGAGAAAATCGTGCGAAAAAGCTTTCAAGAATAGGAACATAATTGTAGAAGCATAGGGGGGATTAAAATAAGCACCCCCTTGTTTTCTCAGAGCACCCAATAGGGCAATTAGGCAGCCGCTTTATTTTATGTTGATCAAAACATACCCTCAGACTTAAATATAGACCCCTACAGGCGTTTTTAGCCTTAGGGGGTATAAATATATCTTAGGTTTATTAAATCAGCCCAGCAGCCAATAAAAGGCAAATAAAAAAAGCCCTTAAATTAAGAGCTTTGACTTGCTAATTCAGCTATAGGGATAGTGAGAATTTTGCGCAATATTTTGCGAATCCAGTCGCAATATTAGGCGTTTTCATCTGTTATCAACTTTTTTAAAAACCTTGTTATATCGCTGTTTTTGACACCTATTAATAATAGAAAAAAGCTATTTACGGAGAAGGTGGGATTCGAACCCACGTGCCGGTTTCCCGACAACTTGATTTCGAGTCAAGCGCGTTACGGCCTCTTCGCTACTTCTCCCGGCTAAACTAAGTTAGCAACAAAGTATATCTTATAACGTTTTGTCCGATTTTGCAAATAAATTTTCACCAGACACGGACATCTCCCGATAAGGCTTCATATTTTCTATAAAGGTGAAGGTGTTGAAATCGTAAACAAAGTGAAAGATTTCGCAGTTGCCGATACCAGCAACCGGGTCAGGGAGGAAGTCTTTTACAAATTGGTAGATGACAGCCCCATGAGCGACCGCTAAGACTTGCTGGCTATCCTCTTTTGTCATGATGGCTTGGAGGCTATGGTTAATGCGTTGACAGACTTCGCTAGCTCTTTCACCACCATATTGACAATAGTAATCATCCGTTTTGGGGGCTGAGAGAGGTTTAGGCATGAGGTCGCGAGATTGCCCTTCTAGTGAACCAAAGCCCCATTCCTTCAAACCGGTGACTGTTTCTGTGGGCATGGGATTAGGAATAGCGTGTTTTAGAGTCGTAATTGCCCGATCAAGCGGTGAGCTGTAGCCATGGGTAAAAGTGATTTTCCGTTCCCTAAGCATATCTCTAGCCAGCTCGGCTTGTCGGATGCCTTTTTCAGTTAAAGGGGAATCACACCAGCCCTGTACGCGGTTCTCCAAATTAAATTCCGTTTCGCCGTGGCGCATGAGATATAAGTGCTTTAACATGATTAATTCCTTTCCTTTTTTAGCTTTTATTCTATCACGAATTATTAAAGCTGTGAATTTCACCCTTTGCTTTTCTGTGTTAGAATAGATAAGATTGTAAAAAGTTAAGATTAAAGGATGTAAACAATGGCGAAGAAAAAAACACCAATGATGGAGCAATACTATCAGATCAAAGATCAATATCCCGATGCCTTTTTATTTTTTAGGCTGGGCGATTTTTATGAAATGTTTGATGATGACGCCAAAAAAGCGGCACAGATATTAGAAATAACCCTAACGAGTCGAAATCGGAATGCGGATGATCCCATCCCCATGTGTGGTGTTCCCTATCATTCAGCGGACGAATATGTGAAAACCCTAGTTAATCAAGGCTATAAGGTAGCCATCGCTGAACAAATGGAAGATCCTAAGCAAGCCAAGGGTATGGTAGACCGCCAGGTAATCAAGGTGATTACCCCGGGGACTTATTACAATTCTAGCGATAAGGAAAATGTCTTTATTTGTGCGATTATACATCAAGAAGGCCCCTATGCTTTAGCTTATACTGATATTTCAACAGGCGAGCTGAAAGTGACCCATATGGATTCATTTGAAATGCTGTTAACAGAATTCTCACAAATTCAAGCCAAGGAAGTCGTCTTTTATCATGAACTGAGCGAAGATGACTTGGCCCAACTCGAGCAGCTCTTTCCTTTTACCACTTCCTATATTAATCAGAAAACCCTCGATCAGTTGCCGGAAAGCGCCTTTGAAAAAATTACTCAAAATATTAAGCATAGCATCGAGCTTAATGCTTTGCGCGTTTTGATGGCTTATGTTTATAGCACTCAGTTTCGTATGGTTAACCACTGGCGCCAAGCGGAATCCTATGAGTTAGACTATTACTTGCATATGGACTATTTTGCTAAACGCAATTTAGAATTAACCGAATCCATTCGAACTCAGAAACGTTCAGGAAGTTTACTGCATTTTCTCGATGAGACTAAAACCGCCATGGGCGGACGTTTGCTAAGACAGTGGCTGGACCGGCCTCTTATTATCCAAGCAACGATTGAAGAGCGCTTAGACCAAGTAGAATCCTTGATCGACGCCTTCTTTGAACGGCGCAATATCCAAGAAAATCTCTCTGGGGTCTACGATTTAGAGCGCTTAGTGGCTAAGATCTCAATGGGACAGGTCAATGCCCGCGAGCTCCTGCAATTGATGAATTCCTTGAAAAAGGTTCCCCAAGTCTCTGAAAATTTACAAGCTATCCAAGGTAATCAAAGTGACAATCAAGAGACTGGCGTTTGGACCAAGCTTCTTAACAGCCTGGCAGCCCTACCAGAAGTGGTTAAAACCATTGAAAGCGCTATTGATCCGGAAGCTAATATATCGATTACTGAAGGTGGCATTATTAGGGATGGCTTTAGTGATCAGCTGGATGACTATCGTCAGGCGATTCGCCACGGATCAGAATGGATTGCTAACCTGCAAGCCAAGGAGCGTGAAGCGACCGGGATTAAATCTTTAAAAATTGGCTATAATAAGGTCTTTGGTTATTATATCGAGGTAACCAAGGCCAACCTCCATCTTTTACCAGAAGGGCGTTATGAGAGAAAGCAAACCCTGACCAATGCGGAGCGTTTTATTACCCCTGAATTAAAAGAGATGGAATATCGGATCTTGGAAGCTCAGGAAAAATCAGTTGACCTGGAATATGAGCTTTTCCTTGGGGTGAGAGAAAAGGTAAAAGTCTACCAAAAAGACCTACAAGCCATCGCCCAGGCTATTGCCCAGGTGGACGTGATCCAGTCCCTAGCGGAAATTAGCGAACAAAATCAGTATGTGCGTCCTCATTTTAGTGGAGAAGACCGGGCCTTATTGATTAAAGATTCCCGACACCCAGTGGTTGAAGAAACTTTAGGCCGAGATGATTTTGTCCCTAATGACATCATCATGGATAAGGACACTTCCATTCTATTAATTACCGGACCTAATATGTCAGGAAAATCCACTTACATGCGCCAGCTGGGCCTCACCGTGATCATGGCCCAAATGGGAAGTTTTGTACCCGCTAGTCAAGCGACCCTGCCTATTTTTGACCAGATCTTTACCAGGATTGGGGCAACCGATGACTTGCAAGCGGGGCAAAGTACCTTTATGGTCGAAATGATGGAAGCTAACCAGGCCATTCAACACGCTACTGACCGGTCCTTGTTACTCTTTGATGAAATTGGACGGGGAACTTCGACTTATGATGGCATTGCCTTAGCCCAAGCTATTTTAGAGTATTTACACGACCATCTTAAGGCGAAGGTGCTCTTTTCAACCCATTACCATGAACTGACTGACCTGGATAATCACTTGCCAGCCCTTAAGAATATTCATGTCGGAGCTATTGAAAAAGATGGGGAAGTGGTTTTTCTTCACAAGGTTTATGATGGCCCGGCCGATAAGAGCTATGGGATTCATGTTGCTAAACTAGCTGGCTTACCTAAGAGCTTATTAGCCAATGCAGCTAATATTTTATCTGACTTGGAAAGTGCAGCGTCTAAAGGGGCTGAGCCTAAGCAGCTTAATCTCTTCAATGACCAAGAAAATTTCAATCAAAAAACAGCGAGTGAAGATTATGTCTTAGACCAGCTAGATGCTGTCGATATTAATCATTTATCACCTATTGAAGCCTTAGAATTATTGAACCAATTACAAAGGAAACTAAGCGAGGAGGATTAGGATGATCCACGAACTTCCTGAACAAGTTGCTAATCAGATTGCCGCTGGGGAAGTGGTCGAACGGCCGGCTTCCGTGGTAAAAGAACTCTTAGAAAATGCGATTGATGCCCAGGCAACCAGTATCGATATCAAAGTCGAAGAGGCTGGTTTGAAGAGCATCCAAGTCATTGATAATGGTTTAGGAATGAGTGGGGAAGATGTGAAGTTGGCCTTTAAACGCCATGCTACCAGTAAAATCTATCATTCACGAGACCTCTTTCGGATCAAAACCTTGGGCTTTCGTGGTGAAGCCTTGCCCTCGATCGCCTCAGTTGCTGAAGTTTCGCTGGAAACCAGTGATGGAAAAGAGGGTTCCTATATTAGTTTAATTGGGGGCGATGAGGTAGAACTCCGTCCTTCCCATTTACGGCAAGGAACCACCATCCGGGTTGAAAATTTATTCTACAATACCCCAGCACGATTAAAACATATTAAACAATTAAGCACCGAACTTTCCCATATTACGGACGTTGTGAATCGTTTAGCTATGGCCCACCCTGATATCCGGTTTACTTATAATCATGATGGCAGGGAACTACTAAGGACCAATGGCAAGGGCCGCCTCCAAGAAGTTATCGCTGCAGTTTACGGTTTTAAACAGGCTCAAGACATGTTAGCGATTGAGAATGAGGACCATGATTTTCAACTCAGCGGTTATATTTCTAAACCAGAACTTACCCGGGCCTCACGCAATTACATGTCCCTATTTGTTAACGGCCGTTATATCAAAAATTATGTCCTCAGTCAGGCAATTATCAAGGGCTATGCATCTAAGTTAATGATTGGTCGTTATCCCATAGCTGTCCTTAATATTTCTACAGATGCCCAATTACTTGATGTTAATGTCCATCCAACCAAACAAGAGATTCGCATTAGTAAGGAAGAAGAACTTTACGATCTCATCCAAAGCAGTGTTCAGGAAAGACTATCTCCCCTAAGAAGGATCCCCGATGTAGGCAAGAAAGAGATTACTGAGACAGCTAACCACCAAGCCAGCATTGATCTAAGCAGTCAAGAAGATAGCCAGCAACTGCGTTTTGATTTTAAAAATCAAGTAGAGCCAGCTGAGAATGAAGCTTTCCTAGTTAAGGAAACAGACCATGGCAAAGACTGGCAAGCGGAAACCAAGACAGTTGACCAAGGGGAGGGTGCTCATAGAGAAAGTTTCCCACCAAGCACAAGCACACCTAGTGATCTTAAGCTAGCTAGCCCTAATCATGAAGAGGGGCAAGTCCAAGGTCAAAGGAATTCAAGCTTCCCTCAACTGGACTATGTGGGCCAATTACAGGCTTCTTATTTGGTCTGTTCCGATGAAACCGGGATGTATTTAGTTGACCAGCATGCGGCTCAAGAACGGATTAAATATGAATACTTCCGCGAAGCCATCGGTGATATGGATATAGCTAGCCAGGAATTACTGGTTCCTTTAGTTTTAGACTATCCCTCATCAGAAAGTCATGATGTCAGGCAAGTCTTAGACCGGATACGGGCTATGGGGATTGGCATTGAAGAATTTGGCCCCAATCAATTTTTAGTCAACTACCATCCCGCTTGGATGGGGAGTGACCAGGTCCAAGAACACATTGATTCCATGATCCAACTAGCCATTGAAAATAAAGATTTTTCGGTCAATATCTACCGGGAAAAAACCGCTATTATGATGTCTTGCCGGCTTTCGATAAAAGCTAACCATTATTTAGATGATCGTCAGGCCCGGCAATTGTTAGATGACCTGACTTACTGTGAGAACCCTTATAATTGCCCCCACGGACGTCCCGTTTTAATCCATTATTCTAATTATGAAATCGAACGCAGCTTCAAACGGATCCAAGATGCCCATGAAAGTCCTAAGAATCAATAATATAGGGATTATCCGCTAGTTATGATAAAATAAAGCAAATTAAAGAAAGAGGAGAGACTGCTATGAATCAAGAAGAAAAAACCGCTCGTTTAAAAGAACTTAGTGACTTAGCTTATGAAGTGACTCAAAATCAAGCCACTGAACGTCCTTTTTCAGGTGACTATGATGAATTTTTTGAAAAGGGAATTTACGTAGATATTGTGGATGGAAAACCCTTATTCTCTTCCAGTAAAAAATACAATTCCGGTTGTGGTTGGCCGGCTTTTACCCAACCTATTGAAGAGGATGTTGTTAACGAGCATCAAGATACTTCACATGGCATGGTTCGTACTGAAGTACGAAGTCAAGAAGCAGACTCTCATTTGGGACATGTCTTTACTGATGGTCCAAGTGAAGCAGGGGGGTTAAGATATTGTATTAATTCTGCTGCTTTAAAATTTATTCCCTATGAAGAAATGGACCAAGCTGGCTATAGTGACTACAAAAAATATGTGGAGTAATGAGGTTGAGTGATGTACCAATATATCAAGGGATTACTTGTTGATTTAACTAGTGAAGCGGTAGTCGTTGAAACGGCGGGACTTGCCTATTATATTTATTTTCCAAATCCTTATCGCTTAAGTGATCAAAAAGGCCAGCAGGTGCAAGTTTGGCTCTACCAAGCGGTTAGCCAGGATGCCATACGCCTGTATGGCTTTTTTGATCAGGCCGAGAAACAACTCTTTTTACAATTAATAAGTGTTTCGGGAATCGGGCCTAAGAGTGCTTTATCAATTTTAGCTTATGGTGACCAAGCTGGCTTTATTGCAGCGATTGAATCGGAAAATGTCAAATTCTTAACCAAGTTTCCCGGCGTTGGTAAAAAAACAGCCCAACAGATCATCTTAGACTTACAAAGTAAGCTCAGCCGCCTTAAATCCGAAGCGCTTCCAGCTGACCAAGAAGTCATTTCTGATCAATCAGAGTCAAGTCAGATGATGATTGAATTAGAAGCAGCCCTAAACAGTCTAGGTTACGCTAAGCGGGAGATTGATCAAGTGATCAAAAAAGGCGATTTTTCAGAGGTCGATAATACTGCAGATGCTATCCGGGTCGCTTTAAGATACATAACCTTAAAATAAGTAGTGAGGAGTTATAAGTATGTCTAGTGAAAAAAGGCTTCAAAGCGGGGAAGAATTTTTTGAAGAAGAAGACATGGAGGCTAGCTTAAGACCGCAACTTCTCAAAGACTACATTGGTCAGGAAGAAACCAAGCACGAACTATCGGTTTATATCCATGCTGCTAGACAGCGAACGGAATCCTTAGACCATGTCTTGTTATACGGCCCACCGGGATTAGGAAAAACCACCTTAGCCAATGTCATTAGTAATGAAATGCAGGTCAATATGCAGACCAGTAGCGGTCCAGCCATTGAAAAAACGGGTGATCTTTTAATTTTACTCAACGAACTGGCCCCTGGAGATGTCTTATTTATCGATGAAATCCACCGCCTGCCCCGCAATGTCGAAGAAATGCTCTACAGTGCCATGGAGGACTTTCGTGTTGATATTATTGTTGGCCAAGAGAGTTCAGCCCACGCGGTTCAATTTGATCTGCCTCCATTTACCTTGGTAGGAGCCACGACTAGGGCTGGGAGCTTGTCTGCCCCCTTAAGGGATCGCTTCGGTATCATCCAGCATATGCGCTATTATAAGGTGGATGAATTACAAGAAATCGTTAAGCGGAGTAGCCAAATCTTTGAGGTAACCATCGAAGATGAAGCAAGTTATGAAATTGCCTTACGGTCGCGTGGAACCCCTCGGATTGCCAACCGCTTATTGAAGCGAGTCAGAGACTTTGCTCAAATATATAATACCAATGCAATTATTGATTTAGCAATCACTGAAAGAGCCCTAAGTATTTTAAAAATTGATAAGGTTGGTTTAGATGATCTTGACCGACGCATCTTAGAGACTATTATTTTCTATTATCAAGGTGGCCCGGTAGGTTTATCCACTATTGCGGCTAATTTATCAGAAGAAAAAGAAACCATTGAAGATATGTATGAACCTTATTTAATTCAAATGGGCTTTTTACAACGCACCCCTAGAGGGCGTATGGCCACGGCTAAGGCTTACCAACATTTAGGAATTGATAAAGAGGAGAACGAGGATGACCTTAAAAACGACAGATTATGATTATGATTTACCAGAAGAACTCATTGCCCAAAGTCCCACTAAGGATCGCTTAAACTGTCGACTTTTATGTTTGAATGCTAGAGATGGCCACTACCAGGATAAGATGTTTTCAGCTATTGAAGAGGAGTTTGATCCAGGGGATGTCTTAGTCTTAAATAATACTCGGGTCTTACCGGCCCGTCTTTACGGCGAAAAAGAAGCGACAGGTGGCCACGTTGAAGTATTACTCTTAAACAATGTCGAAGGCGATCTTTGGGAGACCCTGGTTAAACCAGGACGACGCTTGAAAGCAGGCACAAGGCTTAGCTTTGGCGATGGTCGCCTCAAGGCTGAAATCAAAGAAACACTTGACTATGGTGGTGGTCGCCTGCTGGAATTTTATTATGATGGGATTTTCTTAGAGATTTTAGAGAGTCTAGGAGAGATGCCTCTGCCACCTTACATTAAGAACAAATTAACTGATCCAGACAGCTACCAAACAGTTTATGCTAAAGTGAATGGATCGGCAGCAGCCCCGACTGCGGGTTTACACTTTACTGAGGACTATCTAAAGAGCCTACAGGAAAAAGGAGTTAAGATTGCTTATCTGACCCTCCATGTCGGTTTGGGAACTTTTCGACCAGTGAATGAAGAAGATCTGAGTGACCACCAAATGCATTCAGAATTTTATCGCTTAGATCCAGAAAATGCTGAAATGATAAGTCAAGCCCAAGCAAATGGCCACCATGTCATTGCTTGCGGGACAACCTGTATTCGTACTTTAGAGACTATTGGTCAAAAATTTGATGGCCAAGTGAAAGCAGATTCTGGCTGGACTGATATTTTCATTTACCCAGGTTTTAAGTTTACTGTGGTCGACCATTTCATTACCAACTTCCATTTACCTAAATCCACCCTAGTGATGTTGGTGGCTGCTTTTGCTGGAAGAGACCATGTGCTTAACGCCTATCGTCATGCGGTCGAGGAGAAGTATCAATTCTTTTCTTTTGGGGATGCCATGTTTGTCCGCGGCCCGCAATACATAGAAAAATAAGTGTCTTTACCATCAGTAAGCGGTGACTATATGTAAATAAGCTGGTTAAACTGATGGTTTTTATCATGTTAAAAGGAGTTGGTCTATCGTGTTTACACCCTTAAATGTGAATACATCCTATACGCTTTTAAAGAGTCCCATGTCGGTAAAGGATTATGTCGAAGCGGCCAAAGCCTTAGACTATCAAAACTTAGCGATAAGTGATGTCAATGTGATGTATGGGGTAATTGATTTTTATAATTATTGCAAGCATTATGACATCAATCCCTTAATTGGAATGACCGTTTCAATTCAACGTTCTGACCAGCATGACCAAGAAGAGTGGCTAATTTATGCTAAAAATGATCAAGGTTACCGCTCTCTTATGCGCTTAAGTTCCTTAATTAAAAGCCAAGAGCCCATTGATTATCAGGCGGTTAGAGACTTTATCTTTAATAACCACCGCAATTGGATCACTATTTTAGAAGCCAATAATGGCCCACATATGCATTTTCTCAAGCAACAGCGCCAAGAAGAGGCCGCTGCCTTCTTAGATAAATTACGGGATATCTTCAAGGCTTCTGACTTATATATGGGGGTTGATGAATCTTATCTCTACCATCAAGAAGCCTTGGAAGACCTGGCTAAGAAAAGTCAGATTCCCTTGATCGCCCAGTCAAAGTTGGCTTATTTGTCAAAAAATGATGTCTTTACCCAGGAAGTATTAGCTGCTATTGAAGTCAATCAGCCCCTAGATAATTACCGAGAAAAAGCAGGGGCAGAAGGGCATTTTTTTCTAAGGAGTCTAGCGTCTTATCAAGAATCCTACCAAAACAAGGGACTAGCTAAGGCTTTTGACCAAGTGTCAGAGGCTTTTGATGGGGTTCATTTAGACATTCAGTTTGACCAAGCGCTTTTGCCTAAATATCCTATTGAATCGGGGCAAAGTAGTAAGGAATTTCTCAAAGATTTAGCCTATCAAGGTCTGTCTAAGCGGGTGGGTAATGAGCAAAGCTACCGAGAGCGCTTGGATTACGAACTTTCCATTATTGATCAAATGGGCTTCAATGATTATTTTCTCATTGTTTGGGACGTGATGGACTATGCTCATAAGAAGCATATTATGACCGGACCAGGTCGAGGATCTGCTGCGGGTTCCTTGGTAGCTTATTGTCTTTTTATTACCGATGTAGACCCTATAAGAAATCATTTACTTTTTGAGCGTTTTCTTAATCCTGAACGCCAGTCGATGCCGGATATTGATTTGGACTTTCCTGATGATAAGCGCCAGGATATTTTGAATTATGTCTATCACAAATATGGTAGTGACCACGTGGCTCAAATTTCTACCTTTGGTACCTTTGCTGCCCGCAAGGCCATCAGGGACGTTGGTAATGCTTTTAATAAGAGTCAAGCGACCATGAGCCGTTGGGCCAATACCATTAGCTCGCAAAATCAGACTCTTGAAGAAGCTTATCAAAGTTCCAGCCAACTCCAACAATATATAGCAGAAGAGGAGGATGGCCAGCTCTGGTTTCAGACCGCTAAAAAGATTGAAGGCTTGCCACGCCACGTCTCTACCCATGCGGCAGGGGTTATTCTCAGTGACCAAGACTTGACCGATTTTATCCCCTTACAGGCTGCCCTTAACCATTCCATTCACCAGTCCCAATACACCATGCATGAAATTGAGCGGATTGGTTTATTAAAAATTGACTTTTTGAGTTTAAGTAACTTAACGATTTTAGCCAATAGTGTCAGAGCAGCGGAAAAAATCAGCAAAAGTCGCTTACGTCCGATAGACTTTCCTCGTAATGATCAATCGGTCTATCGTGTCTTTAGTCAAGCTAATACCTTGGGTGTCTTTCAATTTGAATCTAATGGGATTCGCCGTGTCTTGAGGCGAGTGAAGCCAAGTTCAATGGCGGACCTTGCGGCAGTAAATGCTCTCTACCGGCCAGGGCCCATGCAACAAATTAATCACTTTGTCAATCGTAAACATGGTAAGGAGCCGATTACTTACCCCCATCCGGACTTAGAAGGTATCTTGAAGGAAACTTATGGCATTATTGTCTACCAGGAACAAGTCATGCAAGTTGCCCAAAAAATTGCTGGATTTTCTTTGGGAGAAGCTGATATCTTACGGCGGACGATCAGTAAGAAAGATAAGGCAACCATGGACCGCTTACAGGCGAAATTTATCCGCCAAGCTGTTGCTAAGGGCTACAGCCAAAGCGTTGCCCAAAAAATTTATTCCTACATTGAAGCTTTTGCTGATTATGGATTTAATAAGTCACATGCTTATGCATATTCCTATTTAGCTTATGAGATGGCCTGGCTAAAGGTTCACTATCCGGCCGCCTTTTACTATGGGAATCTCTTGCAACATAAGATTTATGAGACTAAGGGTCAGCAATTAACTTATGAGGCTAGTCTTTGCCAGGTTAAGCTCCAACTCCCCGATGTCAACCGGTCCTATACCACCATGCAGGTAGTTGATGACCAGCATATTTTACTCGGCCTTACTGATATTCGTGGCTTGATGCGAAACTTTACCACAGCCATTGTCCAGGAACGGCTCAATGGGGGGCAGTATCGGTCATTGGGAGACTTTATTCAACGCCTGCCAAAAAACTATTTAAAGTCTGACAATCTGGAAAAATTGGCGCTTGCAGGAGCTTTGGACAGCTTTGGATATAATCGCCGCACCTTAATAGAAGAGGCTTTGCCAAAGTTACTAGAAGCGGTGAACTTATTTGGTGGAAGCAACAACCAGCAACTTTCCTTGTTCAATCAGGAGAATCGCGAGCTTTATGCTCCTGAAATTAAGCAATTGAATGAGTATGATGATCGTCTTCTTTTGGAGGGGGAGCAAGAAACCCTAGGGCAGTCCATTAGCGTTGAATTATACAGTGACTACCGTCCTTACTACCAAAATGGTCAAATTCAACCCATCAATAAGTTAAGCGATAAAAGTCAGGTGACGATTATTGGAGAAATTGTCAAGGTGAAAAGAATTCAAACGAAAAAGAACCAGCCCATGGCTTTCTTAACTTTGCGTGATGAGCATAGTGAAGTTGAGGTGATTGCTTTTCCTAAAGCTTATATTGATTTTGCTGCCTACATAAGGGAAGGCCAGCAAGTCCTTGTCCAAGGCAAGACTCAGACCAGGAAACAGGGCTTGCAAGTGGTTTTAGACCAGTGTCAACCCTTAAATCATCAGTTGCTCACTGAATTGGAAAGGAAACGGCTGAACTCGATTCAAACAATAAACATTCGCGTGGCAAGTAGCCAGCTGGCTAGTGAGAAAAAAGCAGACCTCCTTGCTCTTATCAACCAGTATCACGGCAGAGTTAAATTAACTTTCACCATGGCCAAAGAACAGAAAAAATATCAATTGGGTGAGCGCTTTGCTGTTCAAGCTCGCCCCGAAGTCATTCAAGAATTAAGAAAAATTTACGGCTCTGAGAATGTTCTTTATTAATGAAATCGTTTTAATAGGAAAACCCTTAGTAATCAGCTTAGAAACATGATATTATATGACGTGAAGGGAAAAGAAAGGATAAGATTTATATGGCAAAAAAAATTGCGGTCTTAACAAGCGGTGGCGATGCTCCCGGCATGAATGCTGCGATCCGCGCAATCGTACGTAAGATCATTTTTGATGGTAACGAAGCTTATGGGGTACGTTATGGATTCCGTGGCTTAGCAGATGGAGATATTTTCCAAATGACTGCTGCTGATGTTTCCACCCTATCTTCGCGTGGCGGAACGATTCTGTTTACAGCCCGCTACCCTGAATTTGCAGAGGAAGAAGGCCAACTCAAAGCCTTAGAACAATTAAAACGTCATGAAATTGACGGCTTGGTTGTCATTGGCGGAGACGGGTCCTACCAAGGGGCTTTGGCCTTGTCACGACGTGGCTTCCCAACGGTTGGTATTCCTGGAACAATCGATAATGATATTCCTGGTACTGACTTTACCATCGGTTTTGATACGGC
Source organism: Aerococcus tenax (assembly GCF_003286645.3). Taxonomy (NCBI): domain Bacteria; kingdom Bacillati; phylum Bacillota; class Bacilli; order Lactobacillales; family Aerococcaceae; genus Aerococcus; species Aerococcus tenax. The sequence goes on from NZ_CP127382.2 coordinate 711,911, forward strand.
ATGTAACACTGCCCTAGAAGCTTTGGATAAGTTAAGAGATACCGCCAAAAGTCACATGCGGACTTTTGTGGTTGAAGTAATGGGGCGGCATGCCGGAGATATCGCCTTATGGTCTGGCATTGGATGTGGTGCTGACCAAGTGATTATTCCAGAAATTAATTTTGATATCCAAGAGGTCGTTGACCAAATTAATCAAGGACGTGAAAAGGGTAAGAAGCATACCCTCATTGTTTTAGCTGAAGGGGTTATGCCAGGCTATAAATTTGCTGATTTACTGGATGAATATGGAAATTACCATATTCGGACTACCGTATTAGGACACGTTCAACGTGGAGGATCACCAAGTGCTAAAGACCGTATGTTAGCAACTTCTTTAGGACATGCAGCGGTTGAAGCTTTAGCTAAGGGTCAATCTGGAGTATGTATGGGGATTGTAGATAATAAAATTGTCTATACCGATATTGAAAATGCTCTAGAGAAAAAAGACGACCGTCAAAAACGTAATACGCTCAATAAATATCTCTATGATCTTAACCAAGAAACCTCAGTTTGGTCTTAAAAATAAAAGGAGAAAATGAAATGCCATTTGATATGAAATTATTAAAGAAAACCAAAGTTGTATGTACGATTGGACCTGCTTCAGAAGATCCAGAAACCCTAGTCGAACTGGCTAAAGCAGGTATGGACGTTGCCCGGATGAACTTTTCTCACGGTGACCACGATGAACACTTAGCCCGCATCAAAGCGATTCGCCAAGTGGAACGTGAAGCTGGAAAACGGATTGCGGTTATGCTAGATACCAAGGGCCCTGAAATTCGTACCCATAACATGAAGGACCATGCTCCGGTTTTCTTAGAAAAGGGTAAAACCGTTAAAATTTCTATGACTGAAGTTGAAGGAACCCAAGACATGATTTCAGTCACTTATCCTCAATTAATTAATGATGTTCATGTTGATTCTCATATTCTCATTGATGATGGTTTAGTTGATTTACGTGTTACTGACATTGACTTTGATAAGGGAATTGTTACCACTGTTGTGGAAAATAGTGGTTTAATCAAAGACAAGAAAGGGGTTAATATTCCTGGCGTTTCCGTATCCCTACCTGGTATCACTGAAAAAGATGAAGCCGACATTCGTTTTGGTCTAGAAAATGGAATTGACATTATCGCTGCTTCCTTTGTTCGTAAGCCAGAAGATGTTTTAGAGATTCGCGAAATTTTAGAAGAAACCGGGAACGAAACCGTTCAAATTATCCCTAAAATTGAAACCCAAGAAGGGGTAGATAATATTGACGGTATTTTGCAAGTTTCTGATGGTTTAATGGTTGCCCGTGGTGACCTAGGGGTAGAAATTCCAACTGAAATGGTGCCAGTTGTTCAAAAAGAATTAATCCGTAAGTGTAATGCGGCTGGTAAACCAGTTATTACTGCTACCCAAATGTTAGATTCTATGCAACGTAACCCACGTCCAACCCGGGCTGAAGCTTCTGACGTTGCTAATGCCATTCTAGATGGTACTGATGCGATTATGTTATCCGGTGAAACAGCTGCTGGTGACTACCCACTTGAAGCCGTTAAGACCATGACCCGTATCGCTATGACTACTGAACGTGAAAGCGAATTACGTGGTCAAGCCCAACAAGCCCTTAAAGAATATCAAAACAGTGATGTTTCTGAAGCCATTGCCCAATCTGTTGCCCATACAGCTCGCAATTTGAATATTCAAACCATCGTTGCTGCAACAAATTCAGGTCATACTGCTCGTTTAATTTCTAAGTACCGTCCTAATGCCATGATCTTAGCACTTACCTTCTCTGAAAGTCGTGCGCATAAGTTATTACTTAGCCGTGGTGTGGTTCCAATGGTCATTGAAAAACCAGCATCTACCGATGAAATGACCTTACTTGCCACCCAAATTGCTAAAGAAGAAGACTACGCTAAAGATGGCGACCTTATCCTTATTACAGCTGGTGTACCGGTTGGGGAAACAGGAACCACCAACTTGATGAAGATTCAAATGATCGGTGAACGTTTGATTGAAGCTCAAGGGCTAGGAAATCAATCAGTCATTGGACACGTGGTTAAAGCTCAAAGCCCAGAAGAAGCCATTGAAAAAGCTAACCATGATAACATCTTAGTGGTTTCTACAACTGATGAACGCTATAATGAAGCCATTAAGAAGGCAGGGGCTGTTATTGTAGAAAATGCCACCCTAACTAGCCATGCTGCTGTAATGAGTGTCAATACCGGAACACCGGTTATCGTTAATGCTAAAGATGCGACGAACATTCTTGAAGAAGGCCAATTGATTACCTTGGATGCACGTCGCGGTATGGTTTATGATGGTGCCACAACGACTATCTAAGCCTGAACGAGACGAAGTCAGTGCCTATAAGGTACTGGCTTTTTTATTTTTCCTCATAGGCCTTCTGGCAATTCATTTGGGGTGGGCCGCGTCTATGCTATACTTAAAGAAATCGATATGAAGGAGACCAGTAAATGAAAGAACTAGCTAGTGTAGTCTCTGCTAGAGTGAGTGACTATAATGCAAAGAATTATTATGTCCAGTTCGAGGGGAAGACCTTTGAATTAAACCCCAGTGATAAGATAAAATCGCTGAATATTGGGCAAGAAATCCCAGTGTTTATCTATACTAATCAAAAAAATCAAGCCAAAGCGACTCTAGATTTTCCCAAGAGTCGACAAAATACCTATGGCTGGGCTGAGGTCACCCAAGTTCGCCATGATCTAGGTGTCTTTTTAGATATTGGCCTTCCAGATAAGGATATGGTCTTGTCTATGGATGAGTTACCCAGTGAAACAGGGCTTTGGCCTAAAAAGGGCGATAAGCTTTATGTGAAATTATCCGTAGATCGTAAGGACCGGCAATGGGCTAATCTTGCCGATTCTGTGGTTGTCCAGTCTTTAACCAGTAAAGTTAAGGGAAATGAAAAGCGTTGGATTAATCAAGTCAAAAAAGCCCGGGTCTACCAGTGTAAATTGAATGGGAGCCACTTAATCACAGAGGATTACTACTTGGCTTTTATTCACCCCAGTGAATGGGAAGGAGAGCCTCGCCTAGGAGAAGAGGTGGAAGCTCGGGTTATTGGTATCGGACAAAATGGGAATCTGAACTTATCCCTAAAGCCACGTGCTTTCGAAGTAATCAATGATGATGCCGAAATGATTTATCAAGTCTTAAAACGTACTCCTGAGGGCTTTTTGCCTTATAACGATAAGAGTGACCCCAATGCGATTCGAGCAGCCTTTAATATTTCCAAGGCTCAATTTAAACGTGCCTTGGGCCACCTGATGAAAACTCAGCGAATTGAACAAAATGAAGATGGGATAACTTTAAAGGATAAGTGATTTTTTGACTATCAATGATTTGATTGAGGATTTTTTAATTGCTTTACGGGTAGAACAAGGCCTTTCGGAAAATACCATTAAAACTTACCACAATGTCTTGAAACAATTTCAAATGATTTTGTCTGAAGCGGGGATAGAGGATATTCAAGCCGTTAAACGCCAGGATATTATCCAACAGCTGGAAAAGTTAAACCAAAAGGGTCGGGCAGTCTCAACTATGAGTCAATATTTATCGACCTTACGTCACTTCTTTAAATATTTGATTTTAGACTCTGTGATTGAAGAGAACCCAGTGGAAAATATCTCCTTGCCTAAGAAGAAGCAGCAGCTCCCTCAAGTGCTAAGTGTTGAAGAAGTTGATCGTTTGTTAGAAATGCCGGACGTCAATTCGACTCTTGGCTTGCGAGATCGTAGTTTATTAGAGTTACTTTACGCGAGTGGGCTGCGGGTAAGCGAATTGGTCCATTTAAAAATTAGTGATTTTCACGAAGATCTCGGCTTTCTCCAAACGGTTGGTAAGGGCAACAAGGAGCGCATCATTCCTCTAGGAGAAGTTGCCAAAGATTGGCTACAGACTTATCTCAAAAAGAGCCGCCTCAAACTCTTGGGAGAAAATGATCAATCTCAAGGGATGATTTATTTGAACCATCACGGACGTCCCCTTAGTCGGCAAGGGGTTTGGAAGAAGCTCAAGCAATATATCCAAGCTGCTGGGATAAGAAAAGAAGTCAGCCCCCATACCTTGCGGCACTCATTTGCAACCCACTTATTGGAAAATGGGGCAGACTTAAGAGTGGTTCAAGAACTTCTGGGGCATGCTGACATTTCTACCACGCAAATTTATACCCACATCCATTCGCAACATATGCGCGAAATTTATAAAAAAACTTTTCCGAGAGCATAGAAAAAGAGGTTGGAAGTTATGTTCCAACCTCTTTCTGTAGTGATGACTCTTTTAAGATGTCTTCGCTAAGTATCCGAAACAGACCTTATCAGCATTTATTTATCTTCTTAGATTGATATTATTTTTCAATAGACAGGCCGTCATTCAATTCGATTTGAATGTGAGCTGCTTGAGGAGCGGTATTCTTAATGGTTACAGTTTGACTTTCACCTTGTTTGAGCCGGTCAGTCTTCCAAGTATCAGAAGCTAACTCTTTTTGGTCAGCATCGACAAATTTAAAGGTTATCCCCAAATTCACCAAGTCAGCTTTGGCATGGTTAGTTAATGTCCCCGTCATGACAATGCTTTGGTCAGTACTTGCCGCTTGGTCAACAGTGAACTGTAAATTATTTAAATCCTCTTCAAGTTGAGAATAGGCTGCTTTACGGAAGTCAAGATTTTCTTTAGCATCTTCAAGGGCTTTGGAATTTTTATCTGCGTCAATTTCTTCCAAAGCTTCTGCTTGAATGATAAAGCGTGAATCTTGGGATAAGTCTTTCAGGATATCAATTCGTTTCCGGTAATGATCATTAAAAGCAGTCTGACTATCGATGGTAGCTGGCTCTTGGTTCAAAGCATCCACACAAGCTTTTAATTCATTTAAGTAGTTCTTCACCTTATTTTCTAAATCTTTATCTTTAAAGCTTTGGTCTTGATACTTTTTCATTTCCTCCCACTCAGTATTGAAGGAATTGATGAGGGCTTGACTACCTGCATTGTCACTATTTTTATCGACTTGGCTAGCTGCTTCCTGTTTCTTTTGCCAGTTGGTAAAGAGATCACTAAAAAATAGGTCATCGGTTTTGTTTTGCGAAGAGCAAGCACTTAGAAAGAATAAGGTCGCACAGAGGCAGGCCAAGGCAATGATTTTCTTGAATGGCTTCATTAAATTGGTCCTTTCTACATTTAAGTTGATATTATTATATCATTACTTTAATAGGCATAGAAAAGAATTGAAAGGAAAAGCCATTCGAAGATCATGCTAAACTTTGATACAATAGAACTATAGGAGGGCTGGTAATGAATAAGATCGAAACTTTAAAAAATATGATTTATGAAAGTGATCGGATCGTCTTCTTTGGAGGAGCAGGAGTATCCACAGCAAGTGGCATTCCTGATTTTCGTTCTGCGGATGGTTTATTTATGCAAGATTCGGGATATCAGGTCAGTGCAGAAGAAATTATTTCACATTCTTTCTTTGAGAAATATCCCCAAATATTTTTTGACTATTACTTTGATCATTTAGTTTATCCAGATGCTAAACCCAATGCCTGTCACCGCTATTTAGCTGATTTAGAAGCTAAGGGGAAAGAAGTTGCCATTGTCACTCAAAATATCGATGGTCTTCACCAAGAGGCGGGAAGTCAAAAAGTCTATGAATTGCATGGCAATGTCTGGGATAATTACTGTCTAAAATGTAAACGACACTATCGGACAGAAGACTTAGAAAAAGATGTGCAAGGGATCCCACGATGCAGCTTTGACCAGGCCATCGTACGTCCTAATGTCGTTCTTTACGAAGAAGCACTCGATCAAAAAGAGATATTAGGGGCGGTTAGAGCCATTGAGCAAGCGGACTTGATGATCGTTGCTGGGACTTCTTTAAGAGTCTATCCTGCCGCTGGTTTAATTGATTATTTTAATGGCTCTTATTTAGCAGTCATTAATAAAACAAAGATTCAAGTGGATAGAAAAGATACGTTGGTCTTTGAGGATTCCTTAACCAAAGTATTTAAGGCATTAGATATTTAAGATGTTTTTTCAAAAAGTTTTCTATTTTTATGGTATTGGATATTTGCTTAGAAAAGTGAGTATTTTCTTTTTGGGGCGTTTGTGATAGTCTATGAACCATAGAATCTTTAAGAGAGGTTAGGTGAGTTATGCTAATTCCATACATTTCAAATTATGAGAAAGTAGTTATGGGTTTGTTATCTTATCTAGATGCCTATAAGTCTATGGATGACTTGATGGCAGAAATGAAGCGTATAAAAACAGGTAGACGTCAACTCTATTTATGGCGTGATGAAGAAACCGATAATATTGTCGGTATTATTGGTTTTGACCAAGATGAGGAAAAAGAATTAGTATTAGCACGTTATAGCTCAGTTAATCCTTCTTTTGACCAACAGGAGATTACCTATGCCATGCTGACTGCTTTAACCCAGGAATTTCCTATGTATACCATTAGCGGCTCACTAGCTATGTCTGATATCTTAAAAGGATGGGCCTTACATGAGCAACGTACCATGCCACATATTATTCATCACGATGGGGAAGGTTTATGAATAAAACTAAGCAAGAAAACACTGAAACTTCTAATGATGAATTACACATCGATCTAGCGGCTTTTGAGGGGCCGCTAGATTTGCTTTTGCACTTAATTAAGCAGATGGAAGTTGATATTTTTGACATTCCCATTGTTGATATCACCAACCAATATTTAGAAACAATTCACCGCCACCAAAAAAGGGACTTGGAACTAGCCAGTGACTACTTGATTATGGCGGCCAGTTTAATTGAAATTAAGACTAAATTACTCTTACCCAAAAAAGCTATGGAAAAAGAAGAGGAAGACGATCCACGAGCCGATTTGGTCCAACAATTACTAACCTATAAGCAATATAAGGCTGTCTCAGCGATCTTAGAAGAAAAACAAGCTGACCGGTCTTTGAGTTACTCTAAAGAGGCCAGTGACCTCTCGGATTTACAAGCCGTTGTGCCTTTACCTGAAAACGAAGTAAGCAGTGAAGACCTCTTATTGGCCTTTAAAAAAATGTTTTTACGCTTGAAGCAGGAACAACCACTTGAAAGAACTGTAAAAGGGGAAACTTTTACTATTAATGAGGCAATTACGAGTATCGAAGAAGCCTTGGACCAAGAGTCAGACCACTTGTCCTTTTTTTCTTTGCTGAGTTCGAATCAGCCTAACAGAGAGAAAGTGGTGACTTATTTTCTGGCTCTGTTACAATTAGTTAAACAAGGAAAATTACTTATCCAGCAAGATCAGATTGCTGCAGATATAAGCATACAAAAGAAGGATGATGGGGATTGACCATTGAGGGTGCTTGCGAAAGTTTATTATTCGTTGCTGGTGAGGAAGGCCTTAGCCTAGAGGAACTAGCTAATCTTTTAGATCTTTCTAAAGAAAAGGTCCAGTATAGTTTATGGAACTTAGACAAAAAATTAAAAACTGATAGTCAGCGGGGGCTAGAATTAGTATGTCTAGGGGGGCGCTATCAATTACTGACTCAAAAGATCTATGCTGACTTAATCCAAAAATATGCAGTCAGTCCTTTTGCTTTGAAGCTGTCCCAACAAGCCTTGGAAACCTTGGCAGTGATTGCCTACCAAGGCCCAATTACCCGATTAGAAATTGATGAAATCAGGGGAGTTCAATCGCAAGCCATGATTAAACGCCTCTTATTGCATGACTTGATTGAAGAAGCAGGGCGAAAAGAGGGACCTGGACGTCCGATTCTTTACCAAGTAACTAATTATTTTTATCAATATTTTGGATTGAATTCAATAGCTGACCTCCCTGATATATCATCGCTTTTACCTGAAGATGAGGAAGATAAGGGCTTATTTGATGAAGAAGGAGATAAATAATGGAAAGATTACAAAAGGTCATTGCCCATGCTGGTGTGGCTTCGAGACGTGATGCCGAAAAATTAATCCTTGCTGGCCGGGTGCAGGTCAACGGCCAGGTGGTTACTGAACTCGGCACTAAGGTCACCAAGAAGGACCTCGTTGAAGTTGACCAGGTGCCTATATATAAAGAAGAACCCGTTTACTACTTATTTAATAAGCCGGATGGGGTCATTTCTTCTGTTGCTGATGATAAGGGCAGAAAAGTAGTGGTTGATTATTTTAAAGAGATCCCCCAACGTATTTATCCTATCGGGCGTTTAGATTATCATACGACTGGAGTCTTACTTTTAACCAATGATGGGGAATTTGCTAATTTATTAATGCATCCTCGTTACGAAATTGATAAGGTCTACGTGGCTAAGGTAAAGGGCTATCCTAGTCCCGATGCTCTTAAGCGCTTAGAAGAAGGTCTAGTGATAGACGGGCAGAAAACCGCTAAGGCTAGGGCACGCATTCGGAAAAATAAGGCTGCTAAGGAAAATGCAACCGTTGAGCTGACAATTCATGAAGGACGTAATCGTCAAGTCCGTAAGATGCTTGAAGCAGTTGGCCATCCCGTAAAACGTTTGAACCGCGAACGCTATGGCTTTTTAACGACTGAAGGTCTAGGAGTGGGTGAATACCGGCCATTATTAAAAGCTGAAGTTGAGCGTTTAAAACAATATGCCTTACAAAAATAAAACGCTTGCATTTCTCCTATAATGGGGTTATAATTTATTTGTAAAATTAAATAAATGAAATCTTCGGGGCAGGGTTAGATTCCCGATCGGCGGTGATAGTCCGCGAATCAGTGAGCTGATAGAACTAGTGAAATTCTAGTACCGACTGTAAAGTCAGAATGGGAGAAGATAGTAAATACTTACTAATTAATTCTTTTCATTGAAGACTTTCGGTGAAAGGAATTTTTTATTTTCAAGAAATAACAATTAACCCTGACTGAGAAGAAGAAAGGGGAAATTGTTATGAAAACAAGTACACGTCAGTTAATTGTTACCGCAGTTATGGGGGCTATTGCCTTTATCCTTATGATGTTTTCTTTTCCGATATTGCCTGCTATACCTTTCTTAAAGGTCGATTTTTCTGATGTACCGATCCTATTCACCACCTTTTTGTTTGGACCATGGAGTGGAGCAGGGGCTGCTTTTGTACGGAACTTTTTACACTATATGCAAACAGGTGGCAATGCAGGTTACCCAATCGGAGATATGGCTTCTTTCATAGCTACTCTTTCTTATTGCTTGCCAATTTACTATATTTTACGTAATTATGACCTTCGTTTGAGCAAACAAGTTGAAAGAGCTAAGTACTATGTCAAAGTCTGCTTTGCTTTTGCAATCGGTAGCGTATTAATGACCTTTGTCCTTTCCTTGGCTAACTACTATGTTATTACTCCCTTCTATATGGCTGTGATGAATTTCGAAATTCCTAACATGCAGGAATATATTCTTTATGGCATAGTTCCTTTTAATTTACTCAAGGGTCTGATTATTTCGATAGCTAACTTTATTGTTTTATCGGCTGCCTTACCTGTGGCTAAGCGGCGTTTAGTTTAGTTCAGGGCAGTTATTATTCGCTAGGTAAATCCCTTGCCATTGAAATAAAAAAGACACCAGCTTAATGAGAAGCTAATACTGCTTGGCTCTTTAAGCTGGTGTTTTTATATGTTTCGTGCTGTGAAGATGGCATTCTTCTTCCTGGACTTTAAGAAAATTTGAGTTGGTTAATCATTTGGTAAATCCAACCTAAATCTTCAGTCGTTAGATCATCCTTTATTGTATGAATGGTTATGCCCTTAAGATTAAAGTAAGCGTCAAATAGAAACACGGCTATAAAATGTAAGCCCTCCAAACTATACTTCTAATAGTTAGGAGGGTTTTTATATGATTATTAATATGGATGACCTTCATCATATTTACATTGCCTACGGCAAAACTGATTTAAGGAAAGGAATTGATTCGCTAACAACTATTGTTCAGGAAGAATTTAAAATGGATCCGTTCAGTCAGTCATTATTTTTATTTTGTGGAACCCGCAATGATCGTTTTAAAGCACTCTATTGGGATGGCAGTGGCTTTTGGCTATTCTACAAACGATTTGAAGATGGTAAAATGCAATGGCCTAAGACTCATAGAGAATTGAAACAGATTTCAAAGCAACAGTGGCAATGGTTACTCGATGGTTTTTCTATCGAAAGTTCTGTAAGAAAAACACAAAAGAAAAAGTTTTATTGAAATTTTCATTTTCCAAAACAATTGGTAAAATAGGAAAAACAGTAAGGAGGATGACTATGGCTTCAAATAGAGAACAGCAATTACTTGAAGAAATTAAAGTATTGAAGAAAATGATCAATCATCAAAAACGTGTCATCGACAGTCAGCAGTCATCCATCGACAATAAACAGAATGAATTAAATCATCAGAATAAACTACTAAAAAATAAAGAAGTAACGATTGCTCATCAAGATGAATTGATTCACTATTTGAAGAAAAAGCTCTATGGTCGTTCGAAAGAAAACTTAGTGGATAATAATCAGCTAAGTCTTTTCGAAGTCGATGCTAGTGATTTGATCAGTGAAAAAGAGGATGAAACTTTTGAAACGATTAGTTATCGTCGCAAAAAACGACCAAAAGGTCGTAAACAAGTAATTCTTGACAATTTTCCTGATTATGATCTTCATTACACCTTAGAAGGTGAAGATCGCAATTGCTCTGGATGTCAACAAGAAATGGCAGAAATTGGCCAAAAGAAGATTCGCCAACAGTTACGCTACGTTCCTGCGGAAATTCGTTGTGAGAATGTTATTCAGCATAGCTATAAATGTACGAATTGTTCAGAAAAAGCGGGGAAAGAAATGGTGATCAGTGCGGATGTTCCAAAACCTGTCTTTAATGGGAGCTATGCGACCGCAGGTCTTGTCTCTCACTCACTTCAACAAAAATATGAGCTGAAAATTCCTGCTTACCGCCAGGAAGGTGAATGGGAAAAGATGGGCTTACCGCTCTCTCGTCAAACGCTCATTAATTGGCATGAAAAAGCAGCAGAATATTACTTTGAGCCTCTTTATCGACTGCTTTCTGGAAAGCTAATCAAACAGCCAGTCATCCATATGGATGAAACGAGTTATAAGGTCATTGAGCATGAGAAAGAAAAGACCTATTACTGGTTAACGTGCTCTTCTCGAGAAACTCAGCAACAAATCTATCTCTACCACCATTCTCCTGGGCGAGGCTTTAATGACCTTCCCAAGGGAATGGCTGAATATGAGGGTGTGATTCATTGCGATATGTGGCATGTCTATCCAAAAATAAATAGAGTGACTATTGCTGGCTGTTGGGCGCATTTAAGACGAAAGTTTTATGATGCCTTACCACCTAAAAAATATCAAGGTCAATTCCTCAGCTCATGGGCAGTAAAACAATGTGACCAATTTTTCACTTTAGAAAAGAAATGGCAAGATTTATCGATAACCGAACGTTTAGATAAACGCCAGAAAATTTTAAAAGTGAAAATTGACCACTTTTTCGAACGCCTTCGTGAGGAATCATCTACTGCTGGAGGAAAATTAGTAACAGCCATCGCCTATGCCTTAAAATATGAAGCTTATTTTAAAGCATTTTTGGAAAATGGTGCGGTTGAAATGAGCAATAACCGGGCAGAGCGTGGCATAAAAGCACTCGTAATAGGTAGAAAAAATTGGTTATTTTCTACCTCTTTTAAAGGTGCTCAGTATTCTGGAATTATTCTATCGATCATTGAAACTGCTAAGGCCAACGGCCTTGATCCTGAAAAATATCTCACTTTCTTATTAAGTGCCATGCCGAATGAAAAGCATCTAAGTGAAAAAGTGCTTGAAGATTATCTTCCCTGGCATCCCGCTATCCAAGCGATCTGTCGAAAAAAATTAAAAAGAGAATTACTTAAATAACAAAAAATCTTGATAAGTTTAGCATACAGAGTACTTAAGAACTCTTCGCTAGCTTATCAAGATTTTTTGAATTCTATTCTCCTATTTGACGCTTACAGATTAAATAAGGGGTAGGTGGTTAATAAAATATCAATCCTTGAATGGTCTAAGTCTTCCATAAAGTAAGTATCTGTGATGGGGGTGACCTCAATTAATGAGCCAAAAAACAGGTGGAGTTTTCCACAGATTTCTCCAGTAGAGTAAGAACGACCGGTATAAACCGCGATATTTAGGCGTTTATAGTCCTTATAAAAATGATTGATAGTTAAGGGATAAAATGAATAGACATAAGAAAACATAATAGCCGTACGTTTGGCCATTAGCCCTTTACTGAAATAGGATTGAAAACTTTCTAGGATTGGCTGTAGACGGGCGTTAAAGCCGGGAAGGATGAGTTCCCATTTTTCCTTTAAATTACTGATTTCTAAAGCAGTCAACTGTATCTTAGAATAATTTTCATTTTCCTTTAAATCGAGCTTATCCTGGCAGCAATTATAGAGTAATAAAAGCAACAAATCCTTCTTATCTTGGTCTAAAGGACTTAATTGCTGGCTGGTCGTTAGTTGATCCAATTCTTTAAAGAAGTTAGCGACGGCTTGAGAATGATCATTTGAAGAACGAATTTCTTCCTGTAAGGCTTGGATAGATAAGTAGGTGGTGTGTGGTGCTAGACCGACTAAGAGTTGACGGACGGCTTCAGAATTGATGGATACCTTTAGGCGATACTCGATATCAAAGATAATAAATTGGGCTTTTGTGGCGGTTAAGGATTCTTGTAAGCTCGATAGGTCCCTTGGTAAGTAACTGTCTTGGACCAGGTCTTTATGCTTATAACGAATTAAATTGATGGCAAGAATAATGGGGAACATGGGGTGACTACTATAAAGTCCTAGGCTAGGCATGGAGTGCCTTAAGTAGAGGGAGATTTTGTTAATGTCCTGATGACTCACCTCATTAAAAGGCCATTGGGTTAACTGGTAACCAAATTCAAAAAAATCGTAATAAAATTTCCTTACCTCACGTTCGGGCCCCTCAATAGTAAAGGGGTTCATGGTGAGACTGATACTTGGATAATAACTGGTAAAAAATTGGTTAATGGAATCAATGATGCGATAAAGAGTAGACCGACTAACGAATAACTTTTCACACATATAAGAAATATAGTAAATTTTTTGACTGAAAATGGTCCGTATTAAAATGAAATAAATACTATTGTTAAAAAAGTAAGGATAAAACGCATTAACCTGAGGCGGAGTAGAAGCAACTAATTTGATGTATTTATATTTCATTTCAAACTGTAGTTTGTCAGGAAAAATTAGAATGAGTTGCTTTAAGTCAGAAATTATTGTCTGTGATGAACAATTAAAACGGTTCTTTAATTCTTTGATGGCCACCATTTCTTGGTCACTGCTAATGAGGTATTTGATAATATTTAAGCGCCGCTGGTCTAATTTACTCAGTAGCTTGGCCATTGTTTGGTCTGTTGATGTATCCATTTAAATATTACTCCCTTCTGTAAGAAAAATTAAAGACGACTTGGAAAATTATCCAGTCGTCCTTTTTGTTTTTAATCTCAATCATGTTGATAGTAAATGTCTTTTTAAATAGTGGGTTGGCTTTTTAGAAAAACAGTTATGATACACATGCAGTCTTGATGCGTAAAAACAAATAGTCTTATTACATTAAAACATAAGAATTTGATTTTTAATATACAATCCTTGGGATAGCTATCCCAAAAATTAAATAAAGGCTAAATTATTGAGATCAAACTTAGTAAGAATTACAAAGTCGTATTGATCAGTAATGGTGAGTTAAATAGATAAAATTAATAGACTTTATTTCGATTGGCCTTTCATCTGCCTCTTCTTTTCCCTTTTCCGTAGGTCTTCGCTATAATGAATGTGAAAATAGACAATGAGGGGGAAAAAGATGTTAGAACTCTTAGCTGAAGTCAAGAAAGGCACAGCAGACTTGAATCAAAATACACTTTATCAGATTCTTATTGGTAAACGCACACCCTCTAGCTTGTTCTACGCCTATAATCACCAGCTCTTATTCTTATTTAACTTATGTCCTCAATTATCCAAGTTAAGCTGGAAAAAGTTAGACCAGGTTGATCATGAGCCAGAGACTGATATGCAAACTTTACTGGCTGGTCTAAAATACCGGCAGGGGCTATTTCCAAAAACTAACCACCAGGCTATACAGACTAGTCTACTCTTATTCTTTCAAGCTCTAGCTAATGCTAGCCATGGTGAAAAAAGCTACCAACCCCTTACTCAAAGTGCTCAAATTCAATACCAGGTCAAGTGCTTCTTTGCTTGGACGCAAAAAAAGTATCGTAAAAAGGAGTTAGCGACTATACTAGGGCAGGAATTAGAAGCCATTTTAGCTGCTTGGCCACTGGAGCAAGCCGATATGTTATTGGCACGGATCGGTTATGTTGACCTGCCAGCACTGACTTATGAAGAATTAGCAAGTCGTTATCATTTTACTTTAGACCAATGCCATTTGTACTATAGTAGTTTAATTGACCGCCTCATGATCACAGTGCTATCAGCGGATACTTACCCCCTCTTAAAAAGCTTTTTTGAAAGCTTTATTGCCCCCTATCCTCCTTGGTCAGATTCTGCTAATGTGAGCTATCGCTATATTAAACAGGGCTATTCATTAGAAAAAATTGCTAAAAACCGCCATTTAAAAGTTTCTACCATAGCTGATCATTATGTGGACATTATGCTTTCTCGACCAGAAGTTTTAGCCCAGGAAGCCAGTGACTTGTTCGGCGCAGATTTAAAGAAGATTGATTGGTCGCTTGCTTATAATCACTTTGAAAGTTTTCAGAAAGCTTTTCCTAAAGCGCCTTATTGGCTTTACCGTTATTATCAAATGATGCAAGTGAAAGAGGCCAGAAAGGAGCAAGTAAGATGTTAGAAGATCTCTTAGCGACTCACTTTGGTTACCAGTCTTTTCGCCCTGGGCAAAAGGAAATTTTACTCCACTTACAGAAACGAGAAAACACGATTGGTATTTTACCCACTGCTGGCGGCAAGTCATTGATTTATCAGATCTACCAGTATTTAAATCCCGGTCCCATTTTGCTTATCTCCCCTTTGTTGGCATTGATGGAAGACCAAGTTAGTCAGCTGCAGGCACTAGGTTTTAAAGCAAGTGTGGCAATAACTAGTCAATTAAGTAAACAAGAAAAAAACTGGTTACTTCATCATCTCCATGACTTTCAATTTATTATTATGTCACCAGAAATGCTCTCCCAACCCGCAGTCTTACGGCGCTTAAGACAAATTGCTATCCAACTGATGGTCATTGATGAAGCGCACTGTATTTCTCAATGGGGCTATGATTTTCGGCCGGAGTACAGTGCCCTCAAACAATTTCGCCAAGCCCTAAATCATCCTTTGACCTTAGCCCTGAGCGGTAGCGCTAGTCAAAATACAGTAACAGAGATTGCCCAGCATTTGTTTGATGAGCGTGAAAGCTATCAGCAAGTCCAATGCCCCTTAGACCGGCCTAATTTGTTCTATGGTCAATTGAAGTTTAATGAAAAGGACAAGTTTCACCATCTTAATTCCTTGCTTGAGACCTTACCGAAGCCGGGAATCATTTATGTCCACAATAAAATGGAGTTGGAAGAACTTTACCAAAATTTAAAAGCGAGCGGCCAGCTAAAGCTCGCCAGCTACCATGCTGACAAGACTAGTGAGGAGCGCTTGCAAGTCCAAGAGCAATTTCAAAAGGGACATCTTGACGCGATTTTAGCCACATCTGCTTTTGGCATGGGGATTAACCAGGCCAATGTACGTTTTGTTATTCACTATCATGCTCCGCAATCATTAGCTGACTATCTGCAAGAGAGTGGCCGATGTGGTCGTGACGGCCAAGAAGCTTTGGTATTACTTTATTCTAATCCCCAAGAAATTAGCCGTTTAAATTATTTTAAAGAGCAAATTGACGCTCAAGCTTTGCCTTTTTATCAAGGATTAAAACAGGCTTACAAGCGGGCTGATTTTTTGCAAAGTCAGACTTTCTTAGCACTTGAGGAGCAAATCCAAAATTTAATCACTTATTTTTACTATAATTATTCACCGCAGGATAAGGACCAGATTCAGAAGGACTTTCAAAACTATCAAAGAATAAAGAAAAATGAAATCGAACAAATGATCCAATACCTCATCTTAAAGAGCTGTTATCGTCGTTACTTGCTAAGTCATTTTTCCAAGGAAAGGATAAGTACTAATCGCTTTTGTTGCTCGCATTGTCAGGCTGACTTTGAAGATACGGCAACTTTTAAGGAATATCTGACCTTGGCCCCTAAGCGCTTGGTGAATCCCAAAGAAAAAGTGTTGAAGGATTGGCGGGCGCGACTTAATGTCTTATTTCCTAGTTAGGAATGGTTTAACTAAGGAAAATACTGACATTTTGCCTAATAAATGCTACAATTTTCTAGTAATAAAGGAGGAATAATCATGGCATTCAAGGACAATTGGAATCAGTTTAAAAATAAATGGAAAAAAGAAGAGCCAGCAGTTGAGGAAGAAAAGGCTAACTTAGAAGAGGAAGTTGAAGCAGGACCAGAGACGAGTTCGGCCGATGAGTACGAAAATTTGAAGAACCGTCAATATTCACGGTCTTCCAGAAATAAAAAGGAAAAGGGTGTATCCCCAACGGTCAAGGTTTTGATTGCTCTAGGACTCTTGTTTATTTTGATCCCTTATGCAGCCTATATTATTTACGGCAACCAACAAAAACAACCAGAAAGCATGAATGTGGACCAAGTGATGGTGTCTAAGTCTGAAAATGATTCCCAAAAACAAGCCGAAGAAGAAAGCAAGAAGGCGGAGGAATCAAAACAAGCAGAAGAAAGTAAAAAACAAGAAGAAAGCCAACAAGCGGCTCAAGCTTCTCAACAAGCTGCCCAGGAAGCCCGTCAAGCAGCTGAACAATCCCAAGCCGTTCAACAATCCCAACAACAAGCAGCTGCCCAAGAGCAATCCCGTCAACAAGCGAGTCGAAACCAAAATCAACAAAATACCAATCAAAATCAAAATGTAGGAAGTTATCAAGTTTCTGCTGGAGATAACCTTTATCGGATAGCAGTTAACCATGGAATGACTCTGAATCAATTACTGGAATTAAACGGCTTACATGCCAATTCACCGATCGCACCGGGTACGGTTCTTCGGGTCTACCAATAGGCGCGAAGGTTGAGTAATTGAGGAGTAGAAAATGAAAAAAATTAACATTGCTATTGACGGCCCCGCTTCTTCGGGAAAGAGTACCATCGCTAAACGATTGGCTGAACGTTTAAACTATGTTTACTTGGATACGGGTGCCATGTACCGCTGTGTAACTCTCCTGGCCTTAAAAGGACAGATTGAAGCTGAAAATTCACCAGCACTTAATGACCTATTAGAAAGCATCGATATTCAATTTGAGACGGACTCTGAAGGCCAAAAGATCTTCCTTAATGGACGGGATGTGACTAAGGCAATCCGCCAAGACCATGTTACCCAAGCGGTTTCTGCCTACTCTGCAATCGACCGAGTTCGCCAGGCTATGGTTGAACGGCAACAAAGTTGGGCTAGAAACCATGCTGGCTTAGTGATGGATGGTCGTGATATTGGAACCGTGGTATTGCCTGATGCTGATCTTAAGGTTTTTCTCACCGCTTCAGCAGCAGTTAGAGCGAAGAGACGATTCTTAGAAAATCAGGCTAAAGGACTATCTGAACAAACAATTGAAGAATTAACTGAGGCAATTGAAGCTCGTGATTACTACGATGCCCATCGTGAAAATAGCCCCTTAAAAGCAGCTGGGGATGCTATTGTTATTGATAGTTCTGATTTGAATTTAGACCAGGTTGAAGAAAAGATATTGAGTCTAATTGAGGAAAAAGAATAAATAAATAAGATAAATCTAAAAAAAGCTTTAAGAAATTTGTCTTATTTAAATTAACATGTTATAATCGAAGGGTATTCATTGACCAAAGTGTCGATGGTTAGTACTTTTATTTACAGGAGAGGATATAAGTTTATGACAAATGAGTTTGAACAACAAGCAAATAACGAAGTAGAGGCAAATGAAGAAATGCCTTCTATGGAGGATATGCTTGCAGAAACAAAAGAAGTGAAAATTGGTGATACGGTAACAGGAGAAGTATTAACCATTGATGAAAACAATCAATTAATTGTTGGTATTGAAGGCGCTGGTGTTGAAGGGGTCGTACCTTTCCGTGAATTGTCATCTTCCCATGTTGACGATGTCACTGAAATCGCTAATGTTGGTGATACTCTCGAATTAGTGGTTGTAAAACACATTAAAGATAAAGAAAACGGAACTTTCTTACTTTCTCGTCGTCGTTTAGAACAAAAGAAAGTTTGGAAAGAATTAGAAGAAAAAGCTGAAAATGAAGAAACCATTACTGTTCCAGTAACAAAAGTTGTTAAGGGCGGTTTAGTGGTTGATGCTGGCGTTCGTGGTTTCATCCCAGCTTCTATGGTTGAAGATCACTTTGTACGTGACTTCACACCATATAAAGGCAAAGAATTAGAAGTGAAAATTGTGGAAATTAATCCTCAAGAAAACCGTTTAATTCTTTCCCATAAAGAAATTGCTCGTGAACAAGCTGAAGCTGAACGTGCCGAAAAATTAGCACAATTTGAAGAAGGCGAAGTTGTTGAAGGAACTGTCGCTCGCTTAGCTAACTTTGGTGCTTTTGTTGACCTCGGTGGTATCGATGGTTTAGTTCACATTTCACAAATTGCTCACCACCATGTTAACCATCCTTCTGATGAATTAGAAGTTGGCCAAACTGTTAAGGTGAAGATCTTGTCAATCGATGAAGACCGTGATCGTATCTCCTTATCTACTAAGGCAGCTACTCCAAGTCCTTGGGAAGATATTGAAGAAAAAGCTCCTAAAGGCGCTGAACTTGATGGTGTGGTACGCCGAATCGTAGACTTTGGTGCTTTCGTCGAAGTCTTCCCTGGCGTTGAAGGTTTAGTTCACATTTCACAAATTTCTCATGAACATGTCAACCATCCTTCGGATAAACTTGAAGAAGGCCAAGATATTAAAGTCAAAGTTCTTGATGTAAATCCAGAAGAACACCGTCTATCTTTATCAATCAAAGCGCTTGAAGAAGCTCCAGAACGTTCTGAGTCTGACAAAGACGAACAAAGAGCTCCACGTCGCGAACGTAAGAGCCAAGCAAATAACCGTCGTAACAAACCGGCTCAAGCAAAACGTTCACAAGCATCTCAAAGTAGCAATGACGAAGACACAGGCTTCTCATTCGCTGATCTTTTAGGTGACCAACTAAAAGACTTAAATCTTGACGATTCTTCAGAAGATTAGTAAAGATTAATAAGGGCTGGGAGCTATCCCGGCCCTATTTTTGTTTAATCCGATTGGAATATTTATTCGCCTAGAAGGAGGGGACTATGGATGAAAACCTTAAATATCGCCATTGTCGGACGACCTAATGTGGGAAAATCGACAATTTTTAACCGGATCGCCGGGCAAAGAATCAGCATCGTTGAAGATGTTCCTGGAGTAACCCGTGACCGTGTCTATGCCCAAGGAGAGTGGCTGGGGCGGAAGCTACGTTTAATTGACACTGGGGGGATTGAATTTAACGACGAACCCTTTGTCGAACAAATCCGCCTGCAAGCAGAAATTGCAGTGGAAGAGGCTGATTTAATTATTATGATGACTAGTGTAGTTGATGGGGTTACAGAAACGGATGAAATGATCGCCCGTCTACTGCAAAAGTCTGATAAACCTGTCCTCTTAGCGGTAAATAAGGTGGATAACCCCGAATTACAAGCAGAAATTTACGATTTTTACCGACTAGGCCTTAATGATCCCTATCCAATTTCAGGTGCACACGGCCTAGGAATCGGAGATCTCTTGGCAGAAATCTACCGTCTCTTTCCTTTAGAAGATGAGGATAGCGAAGATGAGGAAACGATTTCTTTTGCCTTAATTGGACGGCCAAATGTGGGAAAATCTTCCTTAGTAAATGCGATTTTGGGTGAGAACCGTGTGATTGTTTCTGATATTGCTGGCACCACCCGAGATGCAGTGGATACTTACTTTTCATATAAGGAGCGCAGTTTTAAAATTATTGACACTGCAGGGATTCGCCGAAAAGGGAGAGTCTCTGAATCAACTGAGAAATATAGTGTCATGCGGTCGATGTCTGCGATTGAACAGGCATCTGTTGTCTTGCTGGTCCTGAATGCCGAAGAAGGGATCCGTGATCAAGATAAAACCGTAGCTGGCTACGCTCATGAGGCAGGGAAGGGAATTATTATCCTAGTTAACAAATGGGACGCTCTAAAAAAGGACAGCCACACCATGAAGGAATTTGAAGATAATATCCGCGCTCAATTCCAATTCCTATCCTATGCCCCTATCCTTTTTGTCTCTGCGAAAAGTAAGCAGCGTTTAGATAAGATTCCAGATCTTATTATCCAAGTTCATGAAAACTTTAACCGTCGGATTCAATCCTCCCTACTTAATCAAGTTTTGGCGGATGCTATCCGCATTAATCCAGCGCCTTCAGATAAAGGGAAAAAGTTACGGGTTTACTATATGACTCAGGTGAGTGTAGGGCCACCGACCTTTGTCGTGATGGTCAACGACACTGATCTTATGCATTTTTCTTATGAGCGCTTCCTGGCTAACCAAATTCGGCAAGCCTTTGATTTTAGCGGAACGCCCCTGCATATCATTAGCAGAAATCGGCGGTAAAACATTGAAATATAAGGTATAAATGTTGTTATGACGTGCTTTCTGTGGTATATTTATAGAGAATTGTCATTGATGATAATTCTCCATTCACGAGAAGAATGGAAATATTTTTGGAGGTGTAAAAATGGCTAATAAAGCTGACTTAGTACAAAAAGTAGCTGAATCAACTGGTGAATCTAAGAAAAATGTTCAACCAGTCGTCGATGCAGTATTTTCTTCAATTGAAAACTTTTTAGCTGATGGGGAAAATGTTCAAATTATCGGTTTTGGTAATTTTGAAGTACGTGAACGTGCCGCTCGTAAGGGACGTAACCCACAAACCGGTGAAGAAATTCAAATTCCAGCAAGTAAAGTACCTGCATTTAAAGCAGGTAAAGGTTTAAAAGACGTTGTTAAGGGCTAATCTTCCTTAACTTGAAACTGCCAAGTTCTCAGAAGGACTTGGCAGTTTTTATTTATTACTTATCGGTAGGGTTAAGCTTTATATCTATGCTAAAATAAACAAATATGGAGGTTAGCATGAAGGAATTATATGAAGAAATCACCGAACTGATTGTTCAAGAAAAATATGACCAAGCCCAAGAAAAATTAGCGGACTTGCTTAACCAACTGATTAAAAGGGGAAGTAAGGAAGATTTTGCTCAGCTGGGCTATAATTTCCAACAACTTGGCTTTATTCCCTATGCCAAAGCCATTTATCAGGAAGCCGCTAAGCGTTATCCCGGTGAAGCCACCTGGCCTTTGCTATTGGGAGAATTGGCTATGGACGATGGTCGCTATGAAGAGGGCTTGGATTACCTACTCAGTATTGATCCAAATGATGATTTATATCTGGAAGCCTTGCTATTGGAAGCTGACGCTTATCAAATGCTCAGTCTACCTGAAGTTAGTCTGGCTAAATTGAAGGAAGCCAACCAACTGGCTCCTGGTCAAGAGGCGATAGAATTTGGTATGGCTCAATTAGTCTTTACTATGGGGGACTTCAAAGAAGCCCTTAAACTTTACCATGACCTAAGTCAAAAGGAGGGCCTGAGCCCTGAAATTAGAGAAGAAGTAAAAGATAACTATCAGTATGCCCTAGTTGCTACCGGTCAATATGACAAGGCGGCTCAGCTGCTTTCTAATAAAGAAAACAGCGCACTGAGCCAGGCTGAGAAGGAACAATTAGCCTTTCTCGCATACCACGACGAGGATTATAGCTATTGTGACCAATTACTAAGTCCTCTCTATGAAAATAATTTGCTAGATCCTTCCTATTACCTACTTTTAGCCAAGTGTAAATGGGAGCTTCATGAAAGCGATCAGGCTCTAAGAGTCATTAATGAAGCCATTAGTAAGGACCCTTATGCCAGCGTCTTATACATGGAAAGAGCAAATTTCTATTTCTATCTTAAGGAATTCAAGCGGGCCCAAGCAGACTATGAGAAGGTCCTAGAAGCTGATGAGGATAATATCAGAGCTTATCAACAATTATTACGTTTGGCGTTAGACTCTGATAATGAGGATAGGGCTCAAGAACTTATTGAGTCCATGAAGGATAAGGGGATCAGTGATGGAAATAGTCACTGGTTAATGGCCCAGTTCTATAATCAAACGGAAAATTATGATCAAGCCCGAAAATATTATGACCTGGCTAGTCGCGATTTAAAAGATGATAATGACTTCTTAGTGGATTATATCTATTTCTTAAGGGAAGAGGGTCAATTTAGAAAAATTGTCAAACTATTAACTGATAAACCAGAACTCAAGCAATCCTCAGCGCTTAGCTCAGTTATCGACCAAGTAAAAGACTGGGAACAAGAGCTTTAAGTCATGCTATAATGGTGCATATGAAGATTGATAGTGAAAGGAAGCGATCAAGATGAAGGTAATGGTTACTGGTTTTTTAGGAAAAATGGGACAGACGACTGTCAATATGATTAATGAAAGTGATGACTTTACGCTAGCAGCCCTCGTTAACCATCATTTAGACCAACATCAAGACGACTTGGAAACTTTTAAAGGCTTGGCGCCAATTTACTCTAGTTTGGAAGAAGCCCTAGCCGAAGTTGAAGTTGATGCTGTGGTTGACTTTACCCATCCAAGTGTGGTATTTGATCATTGTAAAACTTATATTGAACATAATATCCATCCTATCATTGGGACTTCAGGTTTAGAAAGTGATGAAATAAACCGCTTACAAGCTCTAGCCAGTGAAAAGAAACTAGGTGGAGTGATTGCACCTAACTTTGCGATTTCATCCGTCCTCATGCAACTATTTAGTCAAGAAGCAGCCAAATATTTGGACCATGTCGAAATTATTGAATTGCACCATGCGCAAAAAGCGGATGCGCCTAGTGGTACCGCCATTAAGACAGCGGATTTAATCCATGAAAGTCAAAAGCAAAAAGGGGATATTGTTGTTAACCGTAATGAATCTTTAGCTGGGGCTCGTGGGGCTGATTATAAGGGGATTCCTATTCATAGTGTCCGTTTGCCTGGCTTAAATTCGCATCAAATTGTTCAATTTGGTGCGCCAGGAGAAGGTTTGACCATCCGCCAAGACTCCTATAACCGTGAATCTTATATGCATGGTGTTGCTCTTGCTCTAAAGGCTTGTGAACAATTAGAGGAATTTGTCTACGGATTGGAACACATTTTATGATTATTGATAATAGAGAATTTCAAAAAGCCTTACCGGTTTTAAAGAAAATAGAGACTTTCGGTTACCAAGCCTACTTTGTCGGAGGCTGTATCCGTGATGCTTTATTGGGATTGGCTAGTCATGATGTCGACATCGCTACCAGTGCTTTTCCTGAAGAAATTCAGGCAATCTTCCCCAAACATTTTGATGTAGGCCTAGAACATGGAACGGTTATGGCTTATTTCAATGGAGACACCTATGAAATCACTACCTTTAGAACGGAATCTGAATATGAAGATTACCGCCGACCTAAAGAGGTAACTTTCGTTCGCTCCCTAGAGGAAGACCTTCTTCGCCGTGATTTTACGATTAACGCAATGGCCATGGATTCTGAAGGGCAGTTAATTGATTATTTTCAGGGTCAAGAAGATTTAAAAGCAGGGCGTTTACGTGCGGTCGGGAAGGCTCATGACCGCTTTCAAGAAGACGCTCTGAGGATGATGCGGGCAGTGCGCTTTGCTAGTCAATTAGGTTTTGACCTTGAGCTTGATACTGCTCAAGCTATAAAGGAGTCAGCGCCCTTACTTGAAAAAATTGCTGTCGAACGGATAGAGACAGAGATGGCTAAATTATGGCAAGGCCAGCACTGGCAAGCCGGCCTGACCGATTTTATTGATTTACAGCTCTATCGTTACTGTCCACTAACCGAAAATGGCCAAGACACCTTCCAAAAGATGTTGGATGTCTTGAGTCCTGAGCAGGTTTTTCCTAGTGATACTTTTGCTTGGGCAGTTTATTTTTTCCTGGCTAAGTGTGACTTGCAATTTATTGATGACTCTACCCGGGCTTGGAAAATGTCAAATAAACAGAACCGGTTAATTAAGGAATATTTCTTAGCTTTAACCGCCCGTCAAGAAAGTCAATCTGCTTGGACAGCGCAATTACTCTATCGTTTTGGCTTAAACACAGCTCAAACAGTGGAAAATTTCATTCAAGCAGAAGGCCAGGCTAAGAGTGAATTTGCTCGCTATTTTCCTAAGAGTGAAGCCGGGCAAGTGGAAGCCATATGGGAAGCGCTGCCTATCCATAGCCGTAAAGACTTAGCCCTTAATGGCCGCGATATTATTGCTGACTTAGCCCCGAATGATAAACGCCTTATTGGCCAGTATCTTAATCAGGCTGAAGCAGCTGTTGTTGCTGAACAATGTCCTAATAGCAAGGACGACTTACTAGCCTATTTGAAAGCCAATCAATGAACTGAAAATAAAAGGAGTGTACGGTAGATGCCTGTTAAATATGCCGTGGTTGATTTAGAGACTACCGGTACCAAATATAACCGTGGCGACCGCATTATTCAAATTGGGGTTGTTTTTTTAGAAGGGCAGAAAAAGATTGGTGAATTTAAAAGCAATATCCAGCCACTCATCCCTGTTCCTAAAAATATTAGCGATTTAACTGGTATCCAGACTGAAGATTTACGGGATGCCCCCCTATTTGAAGAGATTGCTCCAGACCTCTTTCAACAATTACAAGATTGTGTCTTTGTGGCCCACAATATTAATTTTGATTATAAATTTCTTAGTGCTTCCTTTGAAGGCGTAGGCTTACCGGCTCTTGACCTAGAGGGGATCGATACAGTGGAATTAATCCGCGTCCTATATCCCCAGGCAGCCAGCTATAAGCTAGGAGATTTTTCTCTTGACCATGGCATTAATCTAGTGAAGGCCCATACTGCTATTGAAGACGCCCGGGCCACTGCTCAATTACTAGTCCAAGTCATGGATAAAGTGGCCAGCCTCCCTGAATCTTTATATAAAGCAATGCATCCCTGGTTAAAATTTTTTATTCGGCAAAGCGGGAAATATTTCAACTATTGGTATAATCACGCCCATTGTCAAAGAAATAAGGGCCTGATCCGTGGATCATTTACCCTTAATCCTGAAATTCATGAGGGCCTATACAGGCCGATAGCTGGTACAGAAGGAGACCAAGATAGTGGTCATCTGAATATCCAAGAGGATGTAATGAATTTCTTTGACCAAAATAGTGAGCAATTTGCCTTTTTGAAAGCCAATTCGGGCCAAGGAAAAACCTATAACAGTATCTTAGGTCAATTACAAGTTGCTTCTAAGACTGGGAAACATTTAATCGTATCTTTTCCCAATAATGTCATGATCAGACAATGGCAAGAAGATCACCTGCAAGAATTGGTGAATCAATTGGGACGAAGGATACAAGTGGCGGTCTTAAAAAGTAAGGACCATTATCTCGATTTAAACACCTTCCAAGCTTATATCAATTACCTGAAGGCTAAGGAAAATCATGTTTCTAAAAATGAAAGTATGTTTACCTTGTCCTTATTACTTTGGGTAAGTGAGACGCAAACAGGAGATTTAGCGGAATTAAATCATGGCTTGAGACAATCTCCCCTCTGGGAACAGTGGGATAATCTGGCACTCTATCAGAATCGTTATCATAGTGACCAGATGCCTATGCAGTGGAATTATTACCAACACCAATTACACTTAGCCAAAAAGGCTGATATTATTTGGACTAACCACGCCTACTTAATTCGCCATAAAGAGGACCTAGTGGCTAAGAACTTATGGACTAAGGCAAGCGATCTGATTATTGATGAGTGCCACCAGCTCCCACAAATTATCGAAAAAGATCTCGCTGTTCATCAGAATTTGGCAGACATCAATGATTACTTAAACCAACAAGAGTATTTTTTTGGTCAGTTAACGGACAAGTATTATCTTGATACCAGTAATCGAGCAATTGAAGAAGTCCTATACACTTGGCAAGACCAACTCCAAAATGCTCTTAAAACCTTTGACCATGTCCTGGATGAATTATTGAATCATGACAGTCATGAAGCCGTTTATTTTTCTGGAACTGATCCTCGTTTATATAATACTTATTTACTTTTTGCCCAATTGTGGGAAGATCTCAAAGGGGTTCAAAGAGTCTATGGCACTAGTTTAGCGATGGCGCAAAAAGAAAAGTTATTAAAGCAAAATCACATACAAAAATGGCTACAAGCCTTGGGGCTGGGTCAAAAAATTATCGAAGATATTCAGAAACTGTTTACCAATAAGAAAGATTATTATTATATAATTAGCTATCCAGAAAATTATCCTCGAGTTAGCGCTTATCCTAAGGCGGTAGCAGACTTTATGAGTGAAATTTGGGAAAAGTGTCCGAGTCAGGTGCTATTCCTATCGGCTACAGTTAACTTGCCAGAAAGTCGACGGAGTCTGGAAAGCATGTATGGGATAAAAAAATATCATCTCTATACTTATCCAATTGATCAGACGATTTATGCCAATAAAGGCTTGTATATTCTTAGCGATTACCCCTCCCTCCATGATTTATCGGAGACGGAATCGATCCACTATTTAGCAGAGATTTTACAGGCGCTATTGATTAACTGGGATAAGAAAATTTATCTCATGCTCAATTCCAAACAGCTATTGGCTGCCTTAAATCATTTTATTCAAGAATCTTGGTCGGAAGAACTCATCGCTGTCACTTTTATTCAGGGGAAAAAATATGGCCACCAAGATGCCATCAGTCGCTATAATGATAGTCACCATGGCCTCCTGATCGGATTGCAAGCTTTGACTGAGGGCCTACATTTACCATCTCATAGTGACTATTATCTGCTAGCGAGATTACCTTTTCGCTCGCCAGATGAAGTGAGGGAGCAAGCCCGTCGTGACTACTGGGAGGAGCGTAATCAGAGTTATTTCTACCAAGAATCCTTACCACAAATGCTCTTACGTTTCAAGCAGAGTTTAGGACGTATGCTAAGTGATCAAGCGCCAGCCGCCTTTATTGTTTTAGATAAGCGGCTCTTTTACAGTTCTTATAAGGATGCGATTGATAAGGTAATTGGGGATGAACTAAGAGTAGAAGAAGTCAGTTTAGACGCTATTCTCAAGTCTGACTAAAGGAGAGACCTATGACAAGAAGATTAGCAAATGCATTTCTTGTGTGTTTAATTATTATTAATTTTGGCTTATTTACGATTTTCTTCAATTCACAAAAACCAATTATTCAAGAGGAAAAACAGTTAATGACTATGGCTCGAGAAGATATTGGTTTAAAAAATATGGGGAAATTTTATGTTTTAAATAAGGATCACACGACTTATACTATCCAAGGAGCGAATGACCAAGGTGAGCTCATTTATTATGCCTATCAACCGGAAACTAATAAAAAAATAACCGGCAAGGTGAATGAATTAGTCAATGAACAAGAAGCTAAGTCATTGACCTTAAATAATGTGAATACCCAAGAGGTCAAAGAAGCCCGGATTGGAATTGAAGATGACCAATTGGTATGGGAAGTTTCCTTTATTAACCAAGATGGACACTTGGGCTATCATTATATTAATGCAGCGAGTGGCCATTGGTATGAAACCATAGATAAATTATAGGAGGAAAGCTAGCATGTTTTCGAAACGCGCTTTAGAATTAAAAGAATCAAGTACCCTTAAAGCCAGTGATCGCGCCAAACAATTAAAAGCTCAAGGCAAGGATATTATTAGTTTAACCTTAGGAGAGCCAGACTTTCCTACGCCTAGTCCAATTGTTGATTATGCTAAAGCAGCATTAGAGCAAGGGAAAGGCCACCATTATACGCCAGCTGGAGGACTTTTAGAAGTTAGAGAAGCTATTGCTAAATTTCATCAAGAAAAAGATGGGGTGCCTTATACAGCTGATCAAGTCTTTATTGCTAACGGCAGCAAGTTAGTCCTTTATGATTTGTTCCAAATTCTCTTAAACCCAGGCGATGAAGTTATTGTGCCAAGTCCCTATTGGGTGAGTTATGAAGAACAGATACGCCTAACTGGGGCCAAGGCGGTTTTAGCTCAAACTGATGCTGACAATGATTTCCGCTTAACCCCAGAAATTATTGACCAATACCTCACTCCAAAAACAAAGATTTTGCTGCTTAATTCACCGGCTAATCCGACCGGAACGGTTTTAAGTAAGGAAGAGTTAGCGGCTATTGCTGACTACTGTTTGAAGCACAATCTATTGATGATTGCTGATGAAATTTATAGCCAGTTAGTTTATAACGGCAACCAGTTTTATTCTCTTGCTGCTATAAGCCCAGAGGCTCGTGCCAATACCATTGTGGTGAATGGTATGTCAAAGAGTTATGCGATGACTGGTTGGCGCTTAGGCTATTGT
This sequence comes from Aerococcus tenax, assembly GCF_003286645.3. NCBI lineage: Bacteria > Bacillati > Bacillota > Bacilli > Lactobacillales > Aerococcaceae > Aerococcus > Aerococcus tenax. The sequence goes on from NZ_CP127382.2 coordinate 740,442, forward strand.
TTGGCTGATCAAAAAATTATAAAAATGCTCAACAAATTAGCGGGCCAAATCAGTGGTAATGCAGCTGGTGTGAGCCAATACGCGGCTTTAGGGGCCTTTAAGAGCGGTCCGGAATTGGTTGAATCCATGCGTTCAACCTATGAAGACCGTCTAAATAAGGGCTATGAGGCCGTAATCAATTTACCAGGTTTTGAACTAGCTAATAAACCCCAAGGGGCCTTTTATCTGTTTCCAAAATGCCAGCAAGCTGCTTTAAGCTGTGGTTATGATAGTGTCGATGATTTTGTCATGGCGATTCTAGAAGAAGCCCACGTTGCTTTGGTAGCGGGATCCGCCTTTGGCATGCCAGAACATGTCCGTTTATCTTATGCGACTGATGAGGATTTATTCTTAGAGGCAATTGAGCGGATTAGTAGCTTTATGCAAGAAAAAATGAATTAAGAGGGTGGACTTTAGTGGTTGAAAGAAAACAATATACGGTTCTACAGACCAGCTTATTAGAAAACTATCAAGCGCTCTCTTTGAGCAATGAGGAAGTGATGTTTCTCATTCATATTGTCAGCTTTCAGCAAATGCAAGATGATTTTCCACCGATTCAAGCCTTACAAAAGCGTATGGGCTATAGCCAGGGTGAAACTTATGATATGATTCAGAATTTGATTGATAAAAAATTCTTATCAATTGAGAGCGAAGAAAGTGACCAGGGTCAGCAGATTGAATACTATAGCCTAGACTTGCTTTATCAAAAATTAGAGCGTTTATTTGAAGAAAACCATGCCAAAAAAGAGAAACAAGCGGAAGAGAAGGCTGAAGGGTCGATCTTTCAAATTATTGAACAAGAATTTGGTCGTCCCTTATCGCCGATCGAATACCAGCAAGTGGCGGCTTGGTTTAGTGAAGACCACTATGATGTGGTAACGGTAAAGGCAGCCATTAAAGAAGCGGTTTTGAATGGCGTATTAAATTTGCGCTACATTGACCGCATTCTAATCAATTGGCAAAAGCAAAATAAAAAAGGTAACGTCGAGACTAGTCCGAACTACCGCAATGCTAAAATTCGTCAGCAAAACAATGACCTCCCCCCAGTCCCTATGACTAAGGTTATCAATACACCTGATGATGAGTGAGAAAAATAGAAATCCTAGCATAAGAAAACCGCAGGCAATCATTAGCTGCGGTTTTTTTGTTTATGCAATTTATTTTTTAAAGTAAGTGGTGCTATGAAGAGGGGCTAGTTTTTCCTCGGGGTAGAGGTAGTGGGTGATGGCGTTGATGGCTGTTGGTGCCTCACCGAAGCCACTAGCGATTAACTGGGTTTTACCTGTATAAGTACAAATATCACCGATGGCGTAGACCCCTGCCAGACTCGTTTGCATGTGTTCATTAACAGGAATACGTTGGCTGAGAGACTCGATAGGCCATGACTTAAAGGCATTGATATTTGCTTGAAAACCATAAGAAGAAATAATACTGTCTAGCTGGAGGATCCTGCTTTCCTGACTGCGACTTTTGGTCAACAAGAGTTCTACCTGCTGGGACCCTTCGAGGGCATGAATGGCCTTAGCTTGGTAGGGAGTAAGAATTTCAACATTGCTTTTAGTCTTCAATTGCGCTTGACTAAATTCATGGCCACGAAATCTATTTCGGCGATGGACCAGATAAAGCTTCTTGGCGTACTGGCTGACTAATAGAGCATTATCTAAAGCGGTATCGCCTCCCCCTAAAATAGCAACTGCTTGACCCTGAAAATCTTGAGCCTGATTAACGGTATAAAATAACTTGTCTCCTTCAAATTCAGCTTCATTTTTAATATTTGCCGAACGTGGTCTAAAAGCGCCGCCCCCAGCGGCAATTAAGACGGCTCGGCTATAAAAGCATGCCTTTTGACTTTTTAAGGAAAAGTAGTCCCCTTCATCAGTGATTTCAGTGATGTCATGGTTAAAGTGAAAGCTAGTGGTCGAAGCAAAGGGCTTCACTTGTTCCATTAGTGCTTGACTGAGTTCCTTACCCGTAATTTGCGGAAGGGCCCCAATATCAAAAATCGCCTTGTCAGGATACAAGGCGTGGGGCTGTCCGCCAACTTGAGCAAGACTATCAATAATTTGTACAGAAAGCTGACGCATTCCTGCATAAAAGGCGGCGAATAAACCACTGGGTCCAGCGCCAATAATAGTTAAATCTTTGATGTTTTTTTCTGTCATTAAATCATCCAATCAAAATAAAAAAAGATAAAGCGAATAAAAAAGGCAACACCGACCCCAGCGACAAAGCCCCCAAAGACTTCCGAAGGTTTATGCCCAAGATAATCATCGATAACCATATTTTGGTCATCAATCTGATCTAACTTCTCATTGATTTGACCATCCTCTTCACTAACATAGTGTTCACGTAAAATGGCCAATAACTCTCTAATCAGAATGCCTTGTTCACCACTTTGTCTTCTTACCCCCATGGCGTCGAACATAACGATTAACCCATAGGCCGTTGCTATGGCAACGTAGGGAGACAAAAAGCCTTCTTGAAGGATGAGGGAAGTGATTAAGGCGGTTACCGCGGCGGTATGTGAACTGGGCATGCCACCGGTCGTATGGATAATAGAAAGTTTGGTTTCCTTTTTTCCCATAAAGAGATAGGCAATCGGGTATTTAATTATTTGGGTGAAAATAATTGCTACAATCGTGGCAGTTAAGGGGAAATTTTTCACTGGAATGTTTCCTCTCTAATATTAACTAGTGTAATCTTATCATGAATTAGAAGGCTAGAAAAGTTTTTTAGGACCCTGAGAAAGTTTGCTGCTATTGAAAGTCTTCTATACAAAAATTTGCGATCTTGGTACAATTAAACTAAGGAGGTAAATAATGAACTATCTACAACTGGAAAGCAATGATCAGAATCCTACCGCAACAATTAAAACCACTTTAGGGGATATTACCCTCACTCTATACCCTGAGGTAGCGCCCAAGGCAGTGAAAAACTTTATTGAACTGAGTCAATCTGGGTATTATGACGGGGTTATTTTCCACCGGGTCATTCCAAACTTTATGATTCAGGGTGGCGACCCAACCGGAACGGGTAGAGGGGGAGAAAGTATCTACGGCAGTGCATTTGAAGATGAGTTTTCTAATCAAGTCTTCAACTTTAACGGAGCTCTCTCCATGGCTAACGCAGGGCCAAATACCAATGGCTCGCAATTCTTTATCGTCTCTGCTCAAGAAGTGCCCCAAGCCATGTTAGACCAGATGAAGGCACTCTCTTGGCCTGAAGACGTTATTGAGAACTATGCACAAAAGGGTGGAACCCCTTGGCTCGATCACAAACATACGGTATTTGGTCAAGTAGTCGATGGGATGGATGTTGTCTATCAGATCGAAGCAGTCGAGCGAGACAGCCATGATAAACCCTTAGAAGATGTTTCAATTGTTACGATTGATATTGAAGGCCTTGATCAGTAATGGAGCGTCAAGAAAACTATCGGATTGGCGATGTTCTTAATGGAACAGTGACTGGCATTCAATCCTATGGTTTATTCATCAAATTGGACTCTCATTGTCATGGCTTGGTTCATATTTCTGAGGTTGACCATGGCTATGTCACCAATCTCGAAGAACGTTTTTCAATTGGTGACCAGGTTAAAGTAAAAATCATCGATATCGATGAATACACCAAGAAAATCAGTTTATCGATTCGGGCCCTTAAAGCAACCAACACCCCAAATTTTCCAGCGCGGATAAAGAAACCCAAGCGGCGTCACACACCACAAATAGGTTTTAAAACAATCAATAAAAAAATGCCTGAGTGGATTGAAAACTCGTTAGCGGATATCCATTCAGGAAAGATTAAAGATTATCGATTGGAGGAATAACATTGTCTACATTAACTTTTGATTATTCAAAAACACAACACTTTATTCAAGATCATGAATTAGACTATTTACAACCCTTTGTGACCGCAGCAGACAAGATGCTACGTGAAAAGACAGGACAAGGTGCTGATTTTACGGATTGGGTAACTCTTCCAGCAGACTATGACAAAGAAGAATACGCCCGCCTAAAAGCAGCTGCCAAACGTATCCAAGCCGACTCTGATGTCTTAGTGGTGCTTGGAATAGGTGGGTCCTATTTGGGAGCCAAAGCAGCCATTGACTTTTTAAGTCATCAATTTATTAACTATTTCCCAGCTGATAAAAGGGACTATCCTCAAATTTTATTTGCCGGTAACAGTTTAAGCTCAACTTACCTTAGCGAATTAATTGAAGTGATTGGTGACCGTGATTTCTCAGTCAATGTTATTAGTAAATCAGGAACTACTACTGAAACAGCCATTGCCTTTAGAATCATTAAGCAATTACTAGAAGATAAATATGGCAAAGAAGCTGCTAAACAACGGATTTATGCGACAACTGATAAAGCAAAAGGTGCCCTACGAGAAGAAGCCGATAAAGAAGGCTATGAGACCTTTATTATTCCTGACGGGGTTGGGGGACGTTTTACCGTTCTAACACCGGTAGGGCTTTTACCAATTGCGGTGAGTGGTGCTGATACAGATGCCCTCCTTGAAGGGGCTAAGCAAGCCATGGAAGACCTATCAGACGCAGACTTGAAGAAAAATAGTGCCTACCAATATGCAGGCCTAAGAAACATCCTTCACCGCAAGGGTTATGACACTGAAATCTTAGTGAACTATGAACCAAAGATGCAATACTTTGCAGAGTGGTGGAAACAATTATTCGGTGAATCTGAAGGAAAAGACCAAAAAGGGATTTATCCATCTTCTGCTAACTTCTCCACCGACTTGCATTCGATTGGGCAATCTATCCAAGACGGAAAACGGAACCTGATGGAAACAGTTATCAAAGTGGATACACCTGAAAGAAATATTGATATCCCTCGCTTAGACAGTGACTTAGATGGACTTTCCTACCTAGAAGGCAAGGACTTGGACTATGTAAATACTAAGGCTTTTCAAGGAACCTTGTTAGCCCATACGGACGGTCGCGTACCTAACTTTGTGATTCACCTAGAAAAAATGGACGCTTATCATTTAGGTTACATGATATACTTCTTTGAATTGGCAGTAGGGATGAGTGGTTATCTCAACGGCGTTAATCCATTTAACCAACCTGGCGTAGAAGCATATAAGAAAAATATGTTTGCTTTACTCGGAAAACCAGGATTCGAGGATTTAGCTGATGAACTTAACCAACGCTTAGATTAATTTAAAACTAATAATCACTTTTATTAATTAAACTAATAGGCTATAAAAACTGAAAAATCAGGCTTTTAGAAGAGGAGTTTCATCAAGAAGCTTCTCTTTTTTATTTATTTCAAACTTTTTTGGAAAAATCTATTGACTTTGATAGCAAAACATTATATTATATTTCTTGTCGCTGATGAGCGGAGCAAAACACAGTTGTTAAATCTTTGCTCGTTCTCAAAGAACTAATAAAATTTATTTCTTCATTTTGAGAGAAAATTCAACAATAAAAAATAAATTTAAAAAAGTTCTTGACAAAGAGATAGTGGTTGCGGTATGATAATTAAGTCGCAACAAGCGATATAGACCTTTGAAAACTGAACAAAGAAGACGAACCAAATGTGTAGGGCATCAACATTTTGTTGATGAACCAACAATTCAAACAATAAGTCTAGACCAGACTATAACTAGTCAGCAAACAAATGAGCTATCAACGCTCATGATTCTTTCATGAGAGTTTGATCCTGGCTCAGGACGAACGCTGGCGGCGTGCCTAATACATGCAAGTCGAGCGAACCGACGAAGTGCTTGCACTTCTGACGTTAGCGGCGGACGGGTGAGTAACACGTAAGGAACCTACCGATAAGCGGGGGACAACATCCGGAAACGGGTGCTAATACCGCATAGGAAACACCACCTCATGGTGGTGTTTGGAAAGACGGCTTTGCTGTCACTTATCGATGGCCTTGCGGTGCATTAGCTCGTTGGTGGGGTAACGGCCTACCAAGGCAATGATGCATAGCCGACCTGAGAGGGTAATCGGCCACATTGGGACTGAGACACGGCCCAAACTCCTACGGGAGGCAGCAGTAGGGAATCTTCCGCAATGGGCGCAAGCCTGACGGAGCAACGCCGCGTGAGTGAAGAAGGTTTTCGGATCGTAAAGCTCTGTTGTAAGAGAAGAACAAATTGGAGAGTAACTGCTCCAGTCTTGACGGTATCTTACCAGAAAGCCACGGCTAACTACGTGCCAGCAGCCGCGGTAATACGTAGGTGGCAAGCGTTGTCCGGATTTATTGGGCGTAAAGGGGGCGCAGGCGGTTTCTTAAGTCTGATGTGAAAGCCCACGGCTTAACCGTGGAAGTGCATTGGAAACTGGGGAACTTGAGTACAGAAGAGGAAAGTGGAACTCCATGTGTAGCGGTGGAATGCGTAGATATATGGAAGAACACCAGTGGCGAAGGCGACTTTCTGGTCTGTCACTGACGCTGAGGCCCGAAAGCGTGGGTAGCAAACAGGATTAGATACCCTGGTAGTCCACGCCGTAAACGATGAGTGCTAGGTGTTGGAGGGTTTCCACCCTTCAGTGCCGGAGTTAACGCATTAAGCACTCCGCCTGGGGAGTACGGCCGCAAGGCTGAAACTCAAAGGAATTGACGGGGACCCGCACAAGCGGTGGAGCATGTGGTTTAATTCGAAGCAACGCGAAGAACCTTACCAAGTCTTGACATCCTTTGACCACTCTAGAGATAGAGCTTTCCCTTCGGGGACAAAGTGACAGGTGGTGCATGGTTGTCGTCAGCTCGTGTCGTGAGATGTTGGGTTAAGTCCCGCAACGAGCGCAACCCTTATTGTTAGTTGCCAGCATTCAGTTGGGCACTCTAGCGAGACTGCCGGTGACAAACCGGAGGAAGGCGGGGATGACGTCAAATCATCATGCCCCTTATGACTTGGGCTACACACGTGCTACAATGGATGGTACAACGAGCAGCGACCTTGTGAAAGCAAGCGAATCTCTTAAAGCCATTCTCAGTTCGGATTGTAGTCTGCAACTCGACTACATGAAGCCGGAATCGCTAGTAATCGCGGATCAGCACGCCGCGGTGAATACGTTCCCGGGTCTTGTACACACCGCCCGTCACACCACGAGAGTTTGTAACACCTGAAGTCGGTGAGGTAACCTTTGGAGCCAGCCGCCGAAGGTGGGACAGATGATTGGGGTGAAGTCGTAACAAGGTAGCCGTAGGTGAACCTGCGGCTGGATCACCTCCTTTCTAAGGATATATTCGGAATACATATTTGAATCTTCTTTGTTTAGTTTTGAGAGGTCTATCCACATGGTTGATGGATTTAACCGGGCCTGTAGCTCAGCTGGTTAGAGCGCACCCCTGATAAGGGTGAGGTCGATGGTTCGAGTCCATTCAGGCCCATTACATGTTTATTATATGACCATAACTCATACCCGGGGGATTAGCTCAGCTGGGAGAGCGCCTGCTTTGCAAGCAGGAGGTCAGCGGTTCGATCCCGCTATCCTCCATTGCAACGGAAACGTTGCAGATTTGTTCTTTGAAAACTGAATACTATCATAACATTCCGCATTTCTATTTTTTGCGAGATAGAAATGTCAATAAACCAATTTTACCAAGCGTAAAAACCGAAAAAGAAAGAGTTTTAAAACTTTTCGCATCATACAACTTAACCGGTGGTTAAGTGAATAAGGGCGTACGGTGAATGCCTTGGCACTAGGAGCCGATGAAGGACGGGACGAACACCGATATGCTTCGGGGAGCTGTAAGTAAGCTTTGATCCGGAGATTTCCGAATGGGGGAACCTCATTGTTTTCATCGACAATGGTCCACTCAGTGAACACATAGCTGAGTGGAAGGTAGACGTGGTGAACTGAAACATCTCAGTAGCCACAGGAAGAGAAAGAAAAATCGATTTCCCGAGTAGCGGCGAGCGAAACGGAAAGAGGCCAAACCAGTGTGCTTGCATGCTGGGGTTGTAGGACTGATGGACGGGAGTGAATGAGCTAGTCGAACGCCATGGAAAGGGCGATCAGAGAGGGTGACAATCCCGTAGGCGAAAGCTCAGCCACCTCATTCAGTATCCTGAGTACGGCGGTACACGTGAAATTCCGTCGGAATCCGCCAGGACCATCTGGCAAGCCTAAATACTCCCTAGTGACCGATAGTGAACCAGTACCGTGAGGGAAAGGTGAAAAGCACCCCGGAAGGGGAGTGAAAGAGTACCTGAAACCGTATGCCTACAAGCAGTCAGAGCCCGTTAAGGGGTGATGGCGTACTTTTTGTAGAACGGACCGGCGAGTGACGATAGCAAGCAAGGTTAAGCTGAAGAAGCGGAGCCACAGCGAAAGCGAGTCTGAAGAGGGCGTTGAGTTTGTTGTCGTCGACCCGAAACCAAGTGATCTACTCATGTCCAGGCTGAAGGTGTGGTAAAACACACTGGAGGGCCGAACCCACGTCTGTTGAAAAAGGCGGGGATGAGGTGTGGGTAGCGGTGAAATTCCAATCGAACTTGGAGATAGCTGGTTCTCTCCGAAATAGCTTTAGGGCTAGCCTCGGATGATGACTATTGGAGGTAGAGCACTGTTTGATCGAGGGGTCCATCCTGGATTACCGACATCTGATAAACTCCGAATGCCAAATAGTTTAGTCCGGGAGTCAGACTGCGAGTGATAAGATCCGTAGTCGAAAGGGAAAGAGCCCAGACCACCAGCTAAGGTCCCAAAGTTTCAGTTAAGTGGAAAAGGATGTGGGGTTGCTTAGACAACTAGGATGTTGGCTTAGAAGCAGCCATCATTGAAAGAGTGCGTAATAGCTCACTAGTCGAGTGACCCTGCGCCGAAAATGTACCGGGGCTAAACTGAACACCGAAGCTGTGGATCCGTAGGATGGTAGGAGAGCGTTCTATAGGCAGAGAAGCATGATCGTGAGGACATGTGGAGCGTATAGAAGTGAGAATGCCGGTATGAGTAGCGAAAGACGGGTGAGAATCCCGTCCACCGAATGACTAAGGTTTCCTGGGGAAGGCTCGTCCTCCCAGGGTTAGTCGGGACCTAAGCCGAGACCGAAAGGGATAGGCGATGGACAACAGGTTGAGATTCCTGTACTTGTTTGATTTGTTTGAGCGATGGAAGGACACAGAAGGCTAAGCGGAGCGCGGAGATGGAAAAACGCGTCCAAGCAATGAGTGAGAAGGTGAGTGAAAGGCTTGCCTCAGACTTCATGAGTTGTGACGGGGAGGGAAGTTTAGTACCGAAGCCGCCGACGTCACGCTGTCAAGAAAAGTTTCTAGTGAGAATCAAACAACCCGTACCGCAAACCGACACAGGTAGTCGAGTGGAGAACACTAAGGTGAGCGAGCGAACTCTCGTTAAGGAACTCGGCAAAATGACCCCGTAACTTCGGGAGAAGGGGTGCTGACCGCAAGGTCAGCCGCAGTGAATAGGCCCAAGCGACTGTTTATCAAAAACATAGGTCTCTGCCAAATCGAAAGATGATGTATAGAGGCTGACGCCTGCCCGGTGCTGGAAGGTTAAGAGGAAGGGTTAGCATAAGCGAAGCTCTGAATTGAAGCCCCAGTAAACGGCGGCCGTAACTATAACGGTCCTAAGGTAGCGAAATTCCTTGTCAGGTAAGTTCTGACCCGCACGAAAGGCGTAACGATTTGGGCACTGTCTCAACGAGAGGCTCGGTGAAATTGTAGTACCAGTGAAGATGCTGGTTACCCGCGACAGGACGGAAAGACCCCATGGAGCTTTACTGTAGGTTGATATTGAATGTTTGTGCCACATGTACAGGATAGGTAGGAGCCATCGAAGTCGGGACGCTAGTCTCGATGGAGGCACTGGTGGGATACTACCCTTGTGGGATGACCATTCTAACCCGCGACCATTAGCTGGTCGGGAGACAGTGTCAGTCAGGCAGTTTGACTGGGGCGGTCGCCTCCTAAAGTGTAACGGAGGCGCCCAAAGGTTCCCTCAGAATGGTTGGAAATCATTCGCAGAGTGTAAAGGCAGAAGGGAGCTTGACTGCGAGACCTACAAGTCGAGCAGGGACGAAAGTCGGGCTTAGTGATCCGGTGGTTCCGCATGGAAGGGCCATCGCTCAACGGATAAAAGCTACCCTGGGGATAACAGGCTTATCTCCCCCAAGAGTTCACATCGACGGGGAGGTTTGGCACCTCGATGTCGGCTCATCGCATCCTGGGGCTGAAGTCGGTCCCAAGGGTTGGGCTGTTCGCCCATTAAAGCGGTACGCGAGCTGGGTTCAGAACGTCGTGAGACAGTTCGGTCCCTATCCGTCGCGGGCGTTGGAAATTTGAGAGGAGCTGTCCTTAGTACGAGAGGACCGGGATGGACACACCGCTGGTGTACCAGTTGTTCCACCAGGAGCATGGCTGGGTAGCTATGTGTGGACGGGATAAGCGCTGAAAGCATCTAAGCGTGAAGCCCCCCTCAAGATGAGATTTCCCATACTTTGAAAGTAGTAAGACCCCTGAAAGACGATCAGGTTGATAGGTTTGGAGTGGAAGCTTAGCAATAAGTGGAGCGGACAAATACTAATCGGTCGAGGACTTATCCAAAGGATAAGGTTGTATGAGGTTTAAGGAAGGCATGATAGATTCAGTTTTGAGCGAACAAGCTCAAAAAAATAAATTGTACGGTGACGATGGCAAGAAGGACCCACCTGTATCCATCCCGAACACAGCAGTTAAGCTTCTTAGCGCCGAATGTAGTTGGGGGTTGCCCCCTGTGAGACTAGGACGTTGCCGTGCAATATTTTATGGAGAATTAGCTCAGCTGGGAGAGCGTCTGCCTTACAAGCAGAATGTCGGGGGTTCGAGCCCCTCATTCTCCATTATGATTCGTTAGCTCAGTTGGTAGAGCATCTGACTTTTAATCAGAGGGTCGGGAGTTCGAGCCTCCCACGGATCATTTACATGCGGGTGTGGCGGAATTGGCAGACGCACCAGATTTAGGATCTGGCGCCGAGAGGCGTGGGGGTTCAAGTCCCTTCACCCGCACTAATATAAAAGCCGGCTTAGCTCAGTTGGTAGAGCATCTGATTTGTAATCAGGGGGTCGAGGGTTCAAGTCCTTTAGCCGGCATTATATCTCATGCGGAAGTAGTTCAGTGGTAGAACATCACCTTGCCAAGGTGGGGGTCGCGGGTTCGAATCCCGTCTTCCGCTTAGCCAAATGGCTTAAAATTAAATATTATTATGCCGGGGTGGCGGAACAGGCAGACGCACGGGACTTAAAATCCCGCGGTGGTTAAACACCGTACCGGTTCGATTCCGGTCCTCGGCATAAACTTTTTATAAATAGGCACCCATGGCTCAACTGGATAGAGTACCTGACTACGAATCAGGCGGTTGCAGGTTCGAATCCTGCTGGGTGCATTACCGGGAAATAGCTCAGCTTGGTAGAGCACTTGGTTTGGGACCAAGGGGTCGCAGGTTCGAATCCTGTTTTCCCGACTTTGGGGGGATTAGCTCAGCTGGGAGAGCGCCTGCTTTGCAAGCAGGAGGTCAGCGGTTCGATCCCGCTATCCTCCATTACATTATAATTTGGCGGTGTAGCTCAGCTGGCTAGAGCGTCCGGTTCATACCCGGGAGGTCGGGGGTTCGATCCCCTCCGCCGCTATTAATGTTCGGACCTTTAGCTCAGTTGGTTAGAGCAGACGGCTCATAACCGTCCGGCCGTAGGTTCGAGTCCTACAAGGTCCATCTTGTTAATTATATATTACGGAGGATTACCCAAGTCTGGCTGAAGGGAACGGTCTTGAAAACCGTCAGGCGGGTCAAACCGCGCAAGGGTTCGAATCCCTTATCCTCCTTTACTTATTATCGCGGAGTAGAGCAGCTGGCAGCTCGTCGGGCTCATAACCCGGAGGTCGCAGGTTCGAATCCTGCCTCCGCAATTATTCAAAATTGAATAGGTCCGGTGGTGTAGGGGTTAACATGCCTCCCTGTCACGGAGGAGATCGCGGGTTCAAATCCCGTCCGGACCGTATGCGGGTGTAGTTTAGTGGTAAAACCACAGCCTTCCAAGCTGTTGTCGCGAGTTCGATTCTCGTCACCCGCTTACATTATATGGGCCTGTAGCTCAGCTGGTTAGAGCGCACCCCTGATAAGGGTGAGGTCGATGGTTCGAGTCCATTCAGGCCCATTTATAATTTGTGGAGGATTACTCAAGAGGCCGAAGAGGACGGTTTGCTAAATCGTTAGGTCGGGAAACTGACGCAAGGGTTCGAATCCCTTATCCTCCGTTATCCAATGGCCCGTTGGTCAAGCGGTTAAGACACCGCCCTTTCACGGCGGTAACACGGGTTCGATTCCCGTACGGGTCATATTTAGGTATTATCCTAATTTAAACTGGAGATATTGACACCGCGGAGTAGAGCAGCTGGCAGCTCGTCGGGCTCATAACCCGGAGGTCACAGGTTCGAATCCTGTCTCCGCAATTTTATTTTACCTAATTTTTTTAGGTCCGGTGGTGTAGGGGTTAACATGCCTCCCTGTCACGGAGGAGATCGCGGGTTCAAATCCCGTCCGGACCGTTTCTTTTTCAAGGTCCGATAGCTCAGTTGGTAGAGCACTTGATTGAAGCTCAAGGTGTCGGCAGTTCGATTCTGTCTCGGACCATACAAAAAATATATTTTGGCCCGTTGGTCAAGCGGTTAAGACACCGCCCTTTCACGGCGGTAACACGGGTTCGATTCCCGTACGGGTCATATGTAAGCAACTCTATAAAGGGTTGCTTTTTTATTTGTCTAAATATATTTCCTAGCTTTGTTCAATATGATAGATAAAATACACTTTATTCTGCAAAATCTGTCAAAAATTGGCCCTTTTTGATAGAATATGAAAGAAAATGATTGATTAACAGCTGGATTTCCTTTATAATATCCTATGTTAAAAGAGAAAACGATTTCAATTAATGGAGGGAGGTAGATTATGCTTACCGAAGAAAGGCAAAAGTATATTATGGAAGCCTTAACCAAAGTCCCTATCTTAAATCTTCAAGAGGTATCAAAACAGTTAGCTGTTTCTGAATCAACTATTAGAAGAGATTTTGATAGTTTGGAAAAGGCGGGGAAATTAGAACGTATTCATGGTGGAGCCAAAAGAGTTCAGCAACGTAATATGGAAGCTTCCTTATCCGAGAAAAGCCAAGTGAATGTTTTAGAAAAACAACTCATTGGAAAATTAGCCGGAGAAATGGTTGCTGATCATGACACGATTTATCTTGATTCTGGTACCACGACGATTGAAATGATTCCCTGGATTATTAATAAGGAAATTATTGTTGTGACTAATGGCCTGGAAGTTGCCCAAGCTCTCTATCAATCACAGATCCACACCATTGTTGTGGGCGGTGAAATTAAAGAAAGCACGGGAACCTTGATCGGTGGCATAGCCTTATCTCAGGTTCAATCTTTTAACTTTGATAAAGCTTTTATAGGAATGAATGGCATTGATCTTGATACAGGATATACCACACCTGACATTGAGGAAGCACAAATTAAGAAGGCGGCAATTGACCATAGTCGTTACCGTTATATCTTGGCTGATGCAAGTAAATTTGACCAAAGTACTTTCTGTCACGTCTGTGACTTAGACCGAGCTATTTTATTAACTAATGAGAGCAATTCAAAATATGAAAACTATATGAAAATTATGGAGGTATCTCAATGATTTATACCATTACCTTTAATCCCGCTGTGGATTTAGTAATGCAAGTTGATGATATAAAATTAGGTGACCTAAACCGCTCCCATGAAGACCACTATGTGGCAGGCGGTAAAGGGATTAATGCATCAGTCGTCTTCCAGCGTTTAGGTAAGGAAAATATTGCCACTGGTTTTATTGGTGGATTTTCCGGTCAATTCATTATTGATGAGTTAGAAGCTGAAGGGGTCAATACCCATTTTATTGAACTCGACCAGCCTACTCGGATTAATGTGAAGCTCAAAGGCCCACAAGAAACCGAAATTAATGCCCAAGGACCAAGAGTCGATGCTGATAAATTCCAAGAATTAATGACTTACTTGAATGAAGAACTGACAGAAAATGATACTGTCTTTCTAGCAGGAAATGCCGCTCCTGGATTGGATGAGGAAGCTTATATCCGTATTGCTAAATTATGCTTAGAAAAAAAAGTTAATTTTGTTTTAGATTCTAATAAGCAATTATTAAAAGCCTGTTTAGAATATAAACCTTTTATTATTAAACCAAACCGTGAAGAACTTGGTGAACTATTCGAAACTCAGATTGAGTCAGACGCTGATTTAATAAAATATGCCAAGGCCTTACAGGAAGCTGGGGCTTTAAATGTTTTGGTATCTCTGGGTGGCGACGGGAGTTTATTGCTTACTGAAAGAGGGGATATCTACCGGGCCAATGTGCCTACAGGAAAGGTTATAAATTCTGTAGGAGCTGGCGATTCCATGTTGTCGGGCTTTATAAGTGCTTACGTTGAAAGTAAGGACTATGCCGAATCATTAAAAATCGCTGCAGCTACTGGGTCAGGAACAGCCTTTTCCGTTGGCATTACGACGAAAGACTTAGTTGAAGAATTAGTTGATCAAATTGTTGTTAAGAAAGAAAATTAAAAAGGAGGATTCAAAGCAATGAAATTATCTGATTTATTTGTCAAAGAGGCTATGGATCTCAACTTACAAACTGAAAGTAAAAAAGATACCCTAGTCCATTTAGCTAAGCGTTTCTCAGATTGTGGAGGCGTCAGTGATGCTGAGGCTTACGTGGAAAAGTTAGAAGCCAGAGAAGCTCAATCCACTACTGGCGTTGGTGATGAGATTGCCATTCCCCATGCCCAACATGAATCAATCAAAGAAGCTGCTATTATTTTTGCTCGGAGCGCAGAAGGAATTGAATGGGAATCCTTTGACGGTCAACCAGCTAAATTAATCTTTATGATTGCTGCTCCAGAAGGGGGCGGTGGGGAACACCTGAAGGCCTTAGCGCAATTATCTAAAGTCTTGTTAAAAGACGGAGTCAAAGATGCTTTATTAAAAGCAGAAAGTCCTGATGAAGTCCTAGAAATTATCAAGGCTCATGATGAAAGTGAAGAAGCAACAGAAGAAACTGGTGAAGCCAAAGCTGCACCAGTTGAAGCGGATAAGACTGATAGTACTGATAATGATGTATATATCGTTGCCGTGACCGCTTGCCCAACTGGGATTGCCCATACCTATATGGCGGAAGAACGCTTGAAAAAAGCCGGACAAGCCGCTGGTTACCGGATTAAGGTTGAAACTAATGGTCAAAGTGGGGTAGAAAACCGCTTAACCAAAAAAGATATTGAAGAAGCGACAGCTGTTATTGTTGCTGCTGACAAACAAGTTGAAATGGCTCGTTTCGATGGCAAACCAATCATTATTGTTCCTGTTGGTGATGGGGTTAACAAAGCTGACCAGTTAGTGGAACGAGCAGCCAATGATAAGCTACCAATCTATCATGCTAAGAAAGACCAAAATGCTGAAGAAGAAGAGAGTTCAGATGGCGAAACATTAGGCCGTTTAGCTTATAAGCACTTAATGAATGGTGTTTCTCATATGTTACCATTCGTTGTTGCTGGTGGTATCTTAATTGCCTTGTCATTCTTCTGGGGCATTACTTCCGCTGATCCAGCTGCTGATGATTACAACCAAATTGCGCAAGCCTTAAATACAGTAGGTAACTTATCCTTTGCCATGATGCTACCTATGTTGGCTGGTTTTATCGGTCATTCCATGGCAGACCGTATCGGTTTAGTTATCGGGGTTATCGGTGGTATCTGTGCGGAACCAAGTAAATTTGCTGCCTTTACTGGGGTTGGAATTTTTGAAAATTCGGTTTCTTCTGGTTTCCTTGGCGCCTTGGTTGCTGGTTTCTTAGCCGGCGGTATTGTTTGGCTATTAGAAAAACTATTTGCCTGGCTACCTAAATCCTTAAACGGGATGAAATCGATCTTCCTATACCCAGTCCTTGGGGTATTGATTATGGGCTTCTTGATGCTCTTTGTGATCAATGGACCAATGGGCGCAGTGATGAACGGCTTAATGAGCCTTATCAATAGTATTCCACCTTCCATGACCATTATCTTAGGTTTTGTGGTTGGAGCGATGATGTCTATCGATATGGGGGGTCCGATTAATAAAGCCGCCTATGTTACTGGTACTGCTTTAGTCACCGCATCAGCTGGTGCAGGATCTAACGTGATGGCAGCCGTAATGTGTGGTGGTATGGTGCCACCATTAGCCATTGGTATCTCTGCTACCTTAAAGAAGAGTCTATGGACTGAAGATGAACGTAATAGTGCTTATGTTAACTATGTCATGGGGGCTGCCTTCATTACTGAAGGTGCGATTCCTTTCGCTGCTAAAGATCCACTACATGTGATTCCACCACTAGCCCTTGGTTCAGGAATTGCTGGAGCCTTAAGTATGTTCTTTGGTTGTGTATCCTATGTTCCTCACGGTGGTGTATTTGCAGTCTTAGCTGGTGGGGTAACTAATGGTCTAATGTACTTACTTGCATGGTTAATCGGCGGACTTATCGGTGGCCTACTCCTTAATGTCTCTTTAAGTCGCGCTAAATCGAGCGATAAAACTCAAAAAGCTGAATAATTTAAATGAGTCCTTGTGTCCTAGCACAGGGACTTTTTTTATGAAATGCTTAATTTGTTATAAGACTGGTTGGCGCTAGTTTTCATCTATGATATACTTTTATCTATTGAAGATTCTTACCTTCTTAATAACTTTTTTACACAACTCAACTCAGTTATATTTAAGAATCTTTAAGTCGCTGCACGGAATGTGCAGCTTTTTTATATTCTTATGATAGTTGTTATAGATCATTGATGAATACTTTTAAATAAGGCTAAGAACATTGTCATAACAAGCTTTAATTAGTAGAATATAAGGGTCAGCTCATTATGAGTAAAATAGTAGGAGGAATTGCAATGAAGAAATGGATTTTACGATTGATGACCCTATTAGCTGCTTTTACCTTAGTGGCTTGTCAATCAGGCAATACTGATAGTAATAAAACGGTAAAAGTAGGGGTCGTTGGTGAGAAAAATGATGAATGGGACTACTTAAAGGATGAATTGAAGGAAAAGGAAGGCATTGACCTTGAATTGGTAAAATTTACTGATTATCGGATGCCCATTGAAGCCTTAGAGCATAATGAAATTGATATGCATGCTGCCTTAACTGAAATTTATATGGACAATATGAATGAAGAATCTGGTTACCACAACACCACGATTGGATATACCACCCTTAACCCAATGGGAGTCTTCTCCAATAAGATTGAAAGTATCGATCAAGTCAAAGAGGGTGACAAGGTAGCTGTGCCTAATGATGTCTCTAATGAAAGTCGGGCACTGTTATTGCTTCAAGAAGCAGGACTAATTAAGTTAAACCCAGATAAAGGGCTCATGCCAACCGTTGAGGATATCACTGAAAATCCAAAAAATCTGGAATTCATTACCTTAGACTCTAACCAAACAGCTAGTGCCTTAAATGATGTAACGATTTCTTGCATCAATAATGATATGGCTGCCGACGCAGGATTTGTTCCAACTAAAGACTCCATTTATTTAGAAAAGGCGACCGATAGTTCTAAACCTTATTGGAATGTCATTGCTGTTGATGAAAAGAATAAGGATAATGAAACTTATAAGAAGATTGTGAAGTACTACCAAACCCCTGAAGTCGCTAAAATTATTGATGAAAAAAGTAATGGCTCAAGTATTCCAATTTGGGAAAGCCAAAAATAATTAAAAAAGACCTATCCCTAGCTAAGGATTCCCTTAGTTAGGTGATAGGTCATTTTCTTTTAGTTATGCTTAAATGATCAAGTTGCTTGGCGAACTCGGGTTTGGGAGATATTTAGAAAAAATTGCTTAATCTGCTTCTAAGGGACCAAATTAGCAATTCATATATCTTGTTGCATCCTAATACGTGTCTTACAAATTAAAAGAGCAAGGCCCTCCTTGATAGCCTTGCTCTTTTAATTGCTGTTATAAACTAAGTTTTATAAGGGGGAAACCCCTTATTACGTTATTACGCGCCTAGAGGGAATCGAACCCCCATCTCAAGAACCGGAATCTTACGTGATATCCATTACACTATAGGCGCAAGCAATAAATATATTATAGCACAAATAGCATAGTTTTGTTAAGAACTTTCTCGAAAAAAAGTATTGCTGTTATCGATGATTTCTTACTATAATAGCCTCACTTGCAAAATCAGATGAAGGCTAGTAAAAAATCTAGCCTAATACTGTCTGAAAGGCAGTAATGTCAAATTATCATCAATTTTCTCAGTCAAAGGAGCGATAAGTTTATCTATTGACCTATATTGACTATTAAGGTTATAATGATTAGGAAGTTGAAAAAGGAGGAAATTAAATGAATTTAGTACCTACAGTGATTGAACAATCACCTCGTGGCGAACGCGCTTATGATATTTATTCACGCTTATTGAAAGACCGTATTATTATGCTCAGTGGAGAAGTTAATGATGATATGGCAAACAGTGTTATTGCCCAATTACTTTTCTTAGATGCTCAAGATAACGATAAAGATATTTATATTTACATTAATAGTCCAGGGGGATCAGTGACTGCCGGGATGGCAATTTATGACACCATGCAATTTGTTAATGCCGATGTTGTCACCATAGTTACTGGTTTAGCAGCTTCTATGGGCTCAATCCTATTAATTGGCGGCACAAAAGGGAAACGCTATGCCTTACCGCATTCTGAAGTGCTTATTCACCAACCTTTAGGTGGCGTTCAAGGTCAAGCCACTGAAATTGAAATCTCAGCCCGTCATATCTTACAAACCAAGCAAACCTTAAAAGAAATTATTGCTGAACGTTCTGGTCAAGATATCGATAAAGTAGAAAAAGATATGGACCGTGATTACTGGATGACTGCCAAAGAAGCTAAGGACTATGGCATCATTGATGAAATCATGGCTTCTAACCAAGGACTAAAAGGTCAAGAATAATATCTTAAAGCCTTACAAGATATATACAGAATGATTACCGAGTGTAGCTTAAGTAAGTACACTCGGTTTTTATAAAATTTGGATTTTCACTGCAAAATGCTTGCGGCTGCATGATATTCTTGTTATACTACTAGTGTAGAAAAATGAATAGCAGATAGAACTGCTCAAATTTTTTTGCACTATGTTGGTCAAAAAAAGGCATGACGGACAATAAAAGTCCATGCAATAGAAAGTTGAATGTCATGAAAGCCGTTTACAGTAGAATCCTTAAAGTGGTTCCTGAATTGGAAGACCTCTTTAAAAAAAGGATGCAAATTTTACAAATGGTCTTACGCTTTCAACCTATTGGTCGCCAAATTTTGGCGAAGAAGTTAGACATGACTGAGCGACCACTCCGGCGTGAAACAAATATCCTTAAAAAAGAAGGGTTACTAGATTCCACTAGAAATGGAATGGTTATCACCGCTAAGGGTGAGGAAGCTTTAGCTTTTGCTCGTGAAATGCTCCATGAAGATTCTAGTTTATTTGCTAAGGAGCAACGCTTAGAAAAGCAACTAGGCATCGATGAGGTACATATTATTGAGAGTAATCTTGATGAAGAAAATAGTACCTTGGCGCAAATAGGGGTTTTTCTATCTAACTATTTAGCCAATACTTTGCCAGAAGGATACATTACGGTGGCTGTTTCAGGCGGCTCGACAATACTCGAGGTTGCTAAGAGCTTAAACCGTAAAGTCTTAACTAAGAATCGACATTTTACGATTGTTCCTGCCCGTGGTGGCATGGGCGATTCGGTGGCGATTCAGGCAAATACAATTAGTGACCAACTCGCACACCGCTTAAACGGGACCACTAATTCTCTCTACGTTCCTGATGTTCTTACTGAAGAAACGAGAGACTTATTGGTAAAAGAGCCCTCCATTCAAGCAACATTAAATATTTTAAAGCGGACTGATGCTTTATTGTTTAGTGTTGGCGATGCTAGAATCATGGCCCAAAGACGGGGGTTTTCATCAGAATTGATTGATAAAATCCTTGCTAAAGGAGCTATTGGTGAAGCATTCGGGTGTTTTTACACCAAAGAGGGGGAAATAGTTTATCAAATGCCCCGTATTGGTTTACAATTAGATCAAATAAAGGATATTCAATATCCCATTCTAATTGCTGGCGGACGTGCTAAAGCAAAAGCCATTCAAGCTTTTGCAAAACTCGCACCCTTTAATTTTGTCTTAGTGACAGATTTAGGGGTAAGTAATCAGGTTTTAAATGAGGAAACTCATTAAAAATATTTTATTTCCGAAGGAGGAAAATTATTAATATGGTAAAAGTAGGTATTAATGGTTTTGGACGTATCGGACGTTTAGCTTTCCGTCGTATCCAAGATGTTGAAGGTTTAGAAGTAGTTGCAATCAATGATTTAACTGACTCAAAAATGTTAGCTCACTTATTGAAATATGACACCACTCATGGTCGTTTCAATGGTGAAATTGAAGTTTTAGATGACGCCTTCAAAGTAAACGGTAAAGAAGTTAAAGTTATGTCTCATCCAGACCCAGCTGAAATTCCTTGGGGTGACTTAGGTGTAGAAGTTGTTCTTGAAGCTACTGGTTTCTTTGCATCAAAAGAAAAAGCTGAACTACACTTAAAAGGTGGAGCTAAGAAAGTTGTTATTACTGCACCAGGTGGAGCAGATATTCCAACTATCGTTTACAACACCAACCACGAAATCTTAACAGGGGATGAAACTGTTATTTCTGGTGCTTCATGTACCACTAACTGTTTAGCACCTTTAGCAGATGCTTTAAACAAGAGCTTTGGTATTGTTGAAGGTTTAATGTCTACTATCCATGCTTATACAGGGGACCAAAACACCTTGGATGCTCCACACCGTAAGGGAGACTTCCGTCGTGCACGTGCCGCTGCAGAAAACATTATTCCTAACACTACCGGTGCTGCAAAAGCTGTTGGCCAAGTTTTACCAGAATTAAATGGTAAATTAGATGGTTCCGCACAACGTGTACCTGTTAAATCTGGTTCTATTACTGAATTCTTCACCGTTCTTGAAAAGAATGTTACCGTTGAAGAAGTTAACGCTGCTATGAAGGCTGCTTCAAATGAATCCTTCGGTTACAACGAAGATGAAATCGTTTCTTCAGATATTGTAGGTATGACTTATGGTTCCTTATTCGATGCAACCTTAACTAAAGTTATGGACGTTGACGGTAAGCAATTAGTGAAGACTGCTGCATGGTATGACAACGAAATGTCATATACTTCACAATTAGTACGTACCTTAGAATACTTCGCTAAGTTATAATAAACGCTAACGTTTAATAAAAGCGTCTATCCATGTAAAGGCGGGGAGTCAGACGCTCCCTGCCTTTTTTCTAAGTGATAGAAAAAGGAGAAATGAATATGGCAAAAGAAACAGTAAAAGATGTTAATGTCCAAGGTAAAAAGATTTTAATGCGGGTTGACTTCAATGTCCCTATGAAGGATGGAGAAATTACCGATGATAATCGTATGGTCCAAGCCCTACCAACGATTAAATATGTGATTGAACAAGGCGGAAAATTGATCTTATTTTCTCACTTAGGCAAAGTCAAAAGTGAAGAAGACAAAAAAGACAAGTCCCTTGCTCCAGTCGCTAAACACTTAGAAGAACTCCTAGGGCAAAAAGTAGTCTTTGTTCCTGCTACTCGGGGACAAGAGTTAGAAGAAGCCATTGACCAATTAAATGACGGGGAAGTTTTACTCTTTGAAAATACCCGTTTTGAAGATGTTGATGGCAAGAAAGAATCCGGTAACGATCCTGAATTAGGTAAATACTGGGCTTCATTAGGCGACGGTATTTTTGTTAACGATGCCTTTGGGACCGCTCACCGTGCCCATGCATCTAATGTTGGTATTTCTGCTAATGTTGACCATGCGGTAGCTGGCTTCTTGATGGAAAAGGAATTAAACTTCTTAGGGGATGCAGTCAATAATCCTAAGCGACCTTTTGTTGCTATCTTAGGTGGGGCTAAAGTTTCCGATAAAATTGCCGTGATCGAATCCTTACTTAATAAGGCCGATAAAGTGCTTATTGGTGGGGGGATGGCTTATACCTTCTTAAAAGCAAAGGGTTATGAAGTGGGTAACTCCTTGTTAGAAGAAGACCGTGTTTCATTAGCTAAAGAAATTATGGAAAAAGCTGGTGACAAACTTTACCTGCCAGTAGATGTTGTCGTTGCCGATGACTTTTCAAATGACGCTAATACGCAAGTAGTGGCTGCTGATGCCATTCCTGAAGGTTGGGAAGGATTAGATTCCGGTCCTAAGACCAATGAATTATTCGCTAAACAATTAGAAGATGCCAAGACGGTCGTATGGAATGGCCCTATGGGTGTCTTTGAAATGGAAAAATTTGCCGTTGGTACCAATGCCGTATGTAAAGCGGTTGCTGACCTTGACGATGCCATTACTATTGTTGGTGGTGGAGATTCTGCATCAGCTGCTAAGAATTCAGGCTTTGCAGAAAAATTCTCACACATTTCTACCGGTGGGGGAGCTTCTTTACAATTCTTAGAAGGTAATCCTCTACCAGGTGTTGAAGCGTTAAGTGAAAAATAAGGAAGGATGAACAAAGTGAGACAAGTTTTAATTGCCGGAAACTGGAAATTAAATAAAACCGCTAGTGAAGCAAAAGCTTTTATTGAAGACTTGAAAGCTAAATTAAGTGGTAACGAAAAGGCTGAAGTTTTGGTTTGCCCACCAGCTTTATACGTTCAAAGCTTACTCTCTGAAAGTCAAGGCACTAACATTAAAGTTGGTGCTCAAAACTGCTACTATGAAAATAGTGGGGCTTTCACTGGAGAAATTTCACCTTTAGCTTTAGCTGATCTAGGAGCGAGCTACGTGGTTATCGGTCACTCTGAACGTCGGGAATTATTTAACGAAAGCGATGAAGATGTTGCTAAGAAAGCTACAGCAATCTTCGATAATGGTATGACCCCAATTATTTGTTGCGGTGAAACCTTAGAGCAACGTGAAGAAGGTATTGCCAAAGAATGGATCACTGGACAAATCAAGGCAGCCTTAAAAGAACTTAGCCAAGAAGAAATTGCTAAGAGTGTCATTGCTTATGAACCTATCTGGGCAATTGGTACCGGTAAAACCGCCTCTCCAGAAGACGCTGAAGAAATTTGTGGCCATATCCGTGACGTTGTTTTTGAAGTTGCTGGTCAAGAAGCTAGTGACGCTGTTCGTGTCCTCTACGGTGGTTCAGTGAAACCTGCTAATGTAAAAGATATCTTAGCTCAAGAAAATATTGATGGCGCCCTAGTAGGGGGAGCTAGTCTTCAAGTCGACGATTTTCTTGCTTTAGTTAATGCTGCAGAATAATTCATCAAATAGATATAAAATTAATTAGATAAAAGGAGATAAAATCTATGTCATTAATTACTAACATCCATGCTCGTGAAATTTTGGACTCCCGTGGTAACCCAACCGTTGAAGTGGAATTATATACCGAATTAGGTGCATTTGGCCGTGGTTTAGTACCTTCTGGTGCTTCAACTGGTGAACATGAAGCGGTTGAACTTCGTGATGGCGACAAAGACCGTTATGAAGGTAAGGGCGTTCTAAAAGCTGTTGAAAATGTTAATACAGTGATTGCTGAAGCTATTGTTGGTATGGAAGTTACTGACCAAGTAGGTATTGATGAAGCAATGATCGCTTTAGACGGTACCAAGAACAAAGGTAAATTAGGGGCTAATGCTATCTTAGGTGTTTCTCTTGCTGCTGCTCATGCTGCTGCTGATGAATTAGACGTGCCATTGTATAACTACTTAGGTGGATTCAATGCCCATGTTTTACCTACTCCAATGATGAATATTGTTAACGGTGGTTCTCACTCAGACGCACCAATTGCCTTCCAAGAATTTATGATTGTGCCTGCAGGGGCTCCTTCATTTAGAGAAGCTTTACGTTGGGGTGCTGAAACCTTCCACGCTTTGAAAGGCATTCTTAAAGGCCGCGGTTTAGAAACTTCCGTTGGTGACGAAGGTGGTTTTGCTCCTCGCTTTGAAGGTACTGAAGACGCTTTACAAACCATTATTGACGCGATCGAAGCTGCTGGACGTAAAGCCGGTGAAGATATCTTTATCGCTTTAGACTGTGCTTCTTCTGAATTCTACATTGATGGAAAATATGACTACACCAAATTCGAAGGTGAAGGCGCTGCTGTTCGCTCTGCTGCTGAACAAGTTGAATACATCGAAGAATTAGTTAACAAATACCCAATCATCTCTGTTGAAGATGGTATGGATGAAAATGACTGGGAAGGTTTCAAATTATTAACCGAACGTATCGGTGATAAAGTACAATTAGTTGGTGATGACCTCTATGTAACTAATACCGACTACTTGAAACGTGGTATTGAAGAAGGCATTGCAAACTCAATCTTAATTAAGGTTAACCAAATTGGTACCTTAACTGAAACCTTCAACGCTATCGAAATGGCTAAACGTGCTAACTACACCGCCGTTGTTTCCCACCGTTCTGGTGAAACTGAAGATGCAACCATCGCTGACATTGCTGTAGCAACCAACGCTGGTCAAATTAAGACTGGTTCCTTATCACGTACTGACCGGATGGCTAAATACAACCAATTACTACGTATTGAAGACCAACTTGGTGAAACTGCTGAATACCAAGGAATCCATGCATTCTACAACTTAAGCAAATAATCCAATAAGTAAATTTAAAAACGTTTTTAATTAATAAGGTGGGTCGCTCCCACCTTTTTATTTTTACTCTAATGGGGATGACCTTCTTGAAAACTAAGAGGCTTTTCGTGTTAAATAAAGTGTGCTAAGATAGAAATTAATGATTCCAGGGAACAAGGAGGGATTAAATGTCTCAAACAGAAGACCGCCAAGCTTGGATAGAACAACGTAAGAGCGACAATTATATTTTTGCTGATGTCATCCAACAGGCTGATGATCGCTATTTAATCAATGGCCAAGCTTTTCAAGTGGTTAAGGATGCTGAAGCGGGCATCGATAAGCAGGAGTTAGCTAACCGCTATATGGATATTTTGGATAGCTATGACTATGTGGTGGGCGATTGGAGCTTCCAACAATTGCGTTTGAAGGGTTTTTATGAAGATAAATTACCCCACACCAGTATTGACCAGCAAATTTCTTTTTTAGATGATTATTTGTATGAATATTGTAGTTTTGGTTGCGATTATTTTGTTTTAAAGCACCTGCGTAGTGAAGAAGAAATCAATGAACGTAACCGCCAATTGAAGAGTAAACGGAATAATCAAAATTCTAAGCGCAAGAAGAGAAGGAACAGTCGTCATAATAACCAAGGAAATAATCATAAAAAAGCTTCTAAAAAACAAACGAAGACAGTGGGTAAACGCTTCTCGGTGAAAAAGAAAAATTCCAGTCGTAAAGCCAATGCTGTTAAAGTAACTGATAAAAAAACGTTTAAAATAAGGAAAAAGTGATGAGAAAAGCTAAGAAGATAAAAGGCTTATTGATTGATTTGGATGGAACGGTTTATCGTGGGAAAAGTTCTATTAAGGGAGCTAAAGCATTTATTGAAAAACTCATTACTAGTCAAATGCCCTTTTTATTTTTAACCAATAATTCCATGAGGTCCCACCAAGAAGTCCAAGCTTTCCTAGAAAAAGAACATCATATCTTGGTTGATCCAGAAAGGGTTTATAGTAGTGTAGATGCCTTAGTTTATGCTCTGGAAGACGCTTACCACCAGGTCGATCACCAACAGGCCGCTTATATTATTGGTAGTGAAATTCTTAAAAAGAGTGTCAGTGACTTAGGCTTTGAACTAAGAACAAATATTGATCAGCAGATTGACCTAGTAGTCGTAGGCTTGAATCAAAGTGTTTTTTATGATCAGCTCGCTCAAGCAGCTATTGCAGTCCAAAGAGGGGCGGATTTTTACTTAACTAACCCGGATATACAATTTCCAGATGAACGAGGATTTGTGCCCGGTGCTGGCTCACTAGGTCGTATGATCAGTGAGGTAAGTCGGACGCGTCCGATGGTTTGTGGCAAACCAGAAAAATTGATTATGTCCGGTGCCTTAGCTAAGCTAGGTCTTCAAGCCGATGAAGTGGCCATGCTGGGTGATAACTTAACCACCGATATTTTAGCGGCAAATCGTATGGATATGCCGGCGATATTAATTGAGACCGGTGTCCATCATAAAGAAGACTTAGAAGATTTTTCTGCTAAGCCAGATTATATCGTTAAAGATTATGAGGAATTAGGAAAATTATGGCAAGAAATATCCGATTTTACTTAGGACTTAGCAGCCTGGTGCTTTTTATATTGTGTGGAGCGATTACCTTCACGATTTGGTTTACCCCACTCTATTATCTGAGTGCATATCTTGAAGATGTCAATCAAGTCGTTGATTTATCATGGTTGGAGATTTTCCAGGACTACCATCGTATTATTGCTTACCTCAATTTCCCGTGGATTGAACACTTGTCCTTACAGCATTTTCCGATGAGTCCAAAAGGGATCTTTCATTTTTATGAAGTAAAGCGGCTATTTCAAATCCTATATATCTTATTATTAATCAGTGGTCTGTTATCCGCTCGCTTCCTAAAAAAAGTAAAAACTAACCAGGCTTACTTCTATTTATATCGACCCATGAAGGGGTTAATGGTCTTACCTCTTTTATTAATACCGCTCTTTCTTATATTTTTTGACCAGGTTTTTGTTCTATTCCACCAAGTTTTATTCAATAATGATGCTTGGCTCTTTGATCCCAAGCTTGACCCAGTGATTGAAATCTTGCCAGAGACATTCTTTTTGGCTTGCTTTATTTTAGTGGTGGTTCTGGTTGAAGGAGCCTTTTATTATTTTTATCGTTTAGGAAAAACTAGTCTCGAAAAGTAGGCTGGTTTTTATTTTTCCTTTAAATATTAAATAGGCTTTTTTTCTAGTCTTTGCTATACTTATTGGTAAGAAAAATCATGAAACAATCATAGAGTTTATATAGGAAGGCGTGTTGAAAATGACTCGTGTGTGGAATTTCTCTGCCGGACCGGCAACTTTACCCTTGGAAGTATTGGAAAATGTTCAGGAGAACTTAGTTGATTATCATGGTCAAGGCTTATCCGTTTTGGAAATGAGTCACCGATCAGACTCTTTTCAAGAGATCATTGAAGGAGCAGAAGCTTTAATTCGCGAATTATTAGCTGTCCCTTCCAATTATCAAGTGTTATTTATGCAAGGTGGTGCAACCTTGCAATTTTCAGCACTTCCATTAAACTTATTAAAAAACGGTAAAGCGGCTTACCTTATTGGTGGTAGCTGGGGTGAGAAGGCCTATAAAGAAGCTAAAAAATTAACCGGTAAGGCTACTATTCTAGCCTCTTCTAAAGACGATCAATACCAAAAATTACCCGTCTTAACCGATTTTAATTCCAGTGACTATGATTACATTCATATCACCAGTAACAATACTATTGAGGGAACCCAATTCCGAACTTATCCTGATCCGAAAAGCTCAAACTTAGTCGCTGATATGTCATCGGACTTCCTTAGCCACCCCGTGGATGTTTCTCAATTTGCTTTGATTTATGCGGGGGCGCAAAAGAATGTTGGACCAGCTGGTGTCAGTGTAGTGATTATCCGTGATGATTTATTAGAGGATAATGGTCAAGTAATTCCAACTTATTTAGATTATAAAACCCATGCCAGCAAGCATTCCTTATACAACACCCCACCAACCTTCGCTATTTATGTGATGCGTTTAGTTCTGGAATGGATTAAAAATCAGGGGGGCTTAGCCGCTATTGACCAAATCAATCAAAGAAAAGCCGCTAAACTCTACCAAGCCATTGATCAATCAGAAATCTTTGTTAACCCGGTTCTTCCATCAGATCGCTCACTCATGAATATTCCTTTTACCAGTCAAGATGCTGATATCGACCAAGAATTTATCCAAGCAGCCAAGGAGAAGGGATTTATTAATTTGAAAGGTCATCGTTCTGTAGGTGGGATGCGCGCAAGCATCTATAATGCCTTCCCTGAAGCGGGTGTGGATGCCTTAGTCCAATTCATGAAGGATTTTGAAAGTGAGGTTAAACATGAAAAAAATTAATACTTTAGATAACATCGCTGAAACCGGGCTTAATTATTTACGTAAGCAAGGCTACTTAATTAATAATGACCAAGAGCCGGACGCTCTTATTTTACGCAGTAGCGATATTCATAACTACAACTTTTCGTCTCAACTAAAAGCAATCGGGCGTTCAGGTGTGGGGGTAAATAATATTCCTGTTGATGAATGTAGTGAAAAGGGGATTGTTGTCTTTAATGCACCGGGGGCCAATGCCAACTCGGTTAAGGAACTGGTTATTGCTATGATGATTAATCTCTCTCGCAATGTCTTTCAAGCAGAGCATTGGATCAACCGCTTAGATGGGGAAGATGTCCACAAGCAAGTTGAAGCCGGAAAGAAGATGTTCCGTGGTCAAGAGCTAATGGGCAAGACCTTAGGAGTTATTGGCCTAGGTAATGTCGGCGCTCGGGTCGCTAATGCGGGAATTGAACTAGGTATGGATGTCATTGGCTATGATAACTATATTTCAGTGAAAAATGCTTGGCAAATTAACCAAAAAGTGTCTTATTGTGATGATGTGAAAGATATTTTCCAACAATCCGACTACATTACCATCCACACCCCCTATACCGAAGAAACCCACCATTTAATTGGCTTTGAAAACCTCTCTCTGGTTAAAACAGGAACGATTATTCTTAACTATTCACGTCAAGAAACCGTTGATCCCCAAGCCATGCTTACCTTCTTAGAAAATGGCATGGTGAAATACTTTGCTAGTGATTTCTATTTTGAAGAATTGGCAGGTAGGGAGGACTTTATTATGACTCCTCACTTAGGAGCAAGCACCGAACAATCTGAAGAAAAGTGTGCCTTGATGGTGGCCCAAGAAGTAAATCAGTACCTGGAAAGTGGCGAAATCAAAAATTCTGTCAACTTCCCCAATGTGGAAATGACCTTCAATGCGCCATTACGTCTGTCCATTATTAATGAAAACATTCCTAATATGGTGGCTGGGATATCTCGTTACCTAGCAGATGAAGATATTAACATCGAAAAAATTATCAATAAGAGTCGAGGAAATTATGCTTACACCTTAGTCGATGTGAGTGGGGATGATCTTTTAAGCAAAGTCAATACCTTTATGGAAGATGTTAGAAGTGTTAAAGGGATTAAAAAGATTCGTATGATTCAAAATCCTCATAATAAATAATGACTAGCTGTCCTGATGAGACGAAATGGTTTTTTCCTTGAGTCCCTATGATTATTATGTTACTATTGCTAAGAAACCTAGTAGAAGAGACGAGGGAAACTTTTGAAAAATATATTACTTATTTCAATAATTGTAATTAGTATTTTATTGATATTAGCAGTGATTATTTCCCCAGCCAAAACAAGTTCCAGTGCCAATATCACAGGCGCAATGGACCAAGGAATGAATGGAAAAAAGGCCCGCGGTTTTGACGCGGCCATGGATCGCATTATTAGCGTTCTAGGATTTGCCTTTATGATAATTGCTGTCGTGTTAGCAAAATTATCTTCCTAGTTTTAGGAAAGTGCTGGGCTTATCCCAGCTTTTTTTATAGAAAAATGTCAATCTTAGAAAGATCAGGGACCTCTATGCAAAAGCAAGAATCATTTTATTTTACCGGCGATAATGAAGTAGCTGTCCTCTTATTTCATGCTTATACAGGAACCACAGCTGATGTAAGAATGACAGGGCGGGCTTTGAATCGTGAAGGCTATACTGTCTATTGTCATAATTTAACCGGTCATGGCACTGGACGCGTAGAAGATATTTTAGCAGCAGATCCAAGTGATTGGATCGAGGATGCTCGCCAAGCTTTAGCCTTTATCAAAAGCCAAGGCTATGACAAGCTAGCGGTCTTTGGTTTGTCTTTGGGTGGTTCTATTGCCACCAAGTTATTTATTGAAGAAGAGAGTCAATTTATAGCAGCTGGCTCTTTCTGTACGCCTATTATGACTACAAACATTGAAGATACGAATGTAGGAAAGGCTTTTATGGCCATGGCTAGAAATGTCAAAGAAAAGGAAGGCTTTAGTGGAGAGGCTCTGGAAGCGGAATTAAAGGACATTGAAGCGGACCTCTCTCTTTCCCTAGAGAAGATCAATCGTTTTAACAATTCCATGCATAGCCAACTAGGGACAATCACTAAACCTTACTTCATCGCCGAAGCCGGTCAAGATGAACTTGTCGGTGATAATAGTGGTCGTCTGTTGAAAGAAGCTATGCCTAATGCTCAGGTGACCTTAGCCCATTTTGAAGATAGTGGCCATGTGATTACCGTTGGCAAAGCCCATCAAGCATTTGAACAAGCACTAATCGAATTTCTCAACCAGGTGGTGTAAAACATATATGAATATAGACCAAGTCAGTCAGCAATTGGTCGCTGCAGTAAAAAAAGAAGCGACCCCCTTAACGATACAAGAATGGAGTCAGAGGTTTAATTGCAATAGCAGTGATGACTATCCTGAATTTATAAAATTAGTTGCCCACTTACAGAGAAATGGTGACATCGAAATTCTTGATAACGGGGGCTTAGTTTCTAAAAATTCAGACAAACGTTATCAGGGAAGTTTTTCTTTAAATCAAAAAGGCTTTGGTTTTGTTTCCATTGAGGGATTTGATGACGATATTTTCATCCCCCGTGGTGAAACTGGTGGTGCAATGAATGGCGACCAAGTGGCGGTTCAATTGACTAAACGTAACCGGGGAGAACAAAAAGATGAAGGCACGATTACAGAGGTACTAGAAAGAGCTTTGAATCGAGTGACCGGTGAATTTGTTCCTTATAATGATAAGCTAAAAGCCGAATCCGGTTATATTGGTGGGATAAGGATTCAAAATAAAGGCGAAGAAATGATGACTTGCTTTGTCTTGAGTGATGGACTACACCCAGTAGAGGGTGAAATTGTCATCGCAGAAATTGCAGAATATCCTTCTCTCGACCAGCCCTTACAAATGACTGGCCGTGTCATCCAAACCATTGGTCATAAGGATGCTCCTGGGGTCGATATTCTCGC
Organism: Aerococcus tenax; assembly: GCF_003286645.3. Lineage (NCBI taxonomy): Bacteria > Bacillati > Bacillota > Bacilli > Lactobacillales > Aerococcaceae > Aerococcus > Aerococcus tenax. The sequence goes on from NZ_CP127382.2 coordinate 771,603, forward strand.
TATCTTAAATATGTTTGATATTCCTCATGAATTTCCTGAGGAGGTTCTTGATGAAGCGGAGGAAGTCCCTGAGCAAATTGACCCAGGGGAGGCTCAAAAACGTGATGATTATCGTTCCTTACTTACGATTACCATCGATGGGGCTGATGCTAAAGACTTGGACGATGCGATTTCCTTAAGAAAACTTGGCAATGGCCATCTGGAGTTAGGTGTTCATATTGCCGATGTTTCCTATTATGTTACCGCAGGGAGCGCTATTGATAAGGAAGCCTGGAAACGTGGGACCAGCGTATATTTAACTGATCGCGTGGTTCCTATGCTACCTCAACGCTTATCCAACGGGATTTGTTCCTTACAGGCTAACCAGAACCGTTTAACCATGTCATGCTTGATGGAAATTGATCCTAAATCAGCTAAGGTTATAAATTATCATATTGGGCCAAGCATCATCCAATCGGACTATCGGATGGTTTATGATGACGTTAATAAATTATTAGAGGGTAAAGATAAACAATTAAGTGAAAAATACGCTGAACTTTTACCTATGCTTAATGACATGGCTGCACTTCACCAGTCTTTAAGCGATAAACGCCATCACAGAGGGGCGATTGATTTTGATACGCCTGAAGCTGAAATCATTGTTGATAAAGAAGGCCGTCCCCTTGATATTGTGGTTAGGGAACGTGGAACAGCTGAACGGATTATTGAATCTTTCATGCTAGCTGCTAATGAAACCGTGGCTCATGAATTTACTAAGCGCCACCTGCCTTTCATTTATCGTATCCACGAATCGCCTGATGATGAGCGGATGAAGACCTTTATTGAATTTGCTCAAACGTTAGGGGTTCATGTGAAGAAAACAGACGGCAAAGTAAGTCCTAAAGATTTGCAAAATACCCTGGAAGAAGCAGCTGGTGAAAGTTATGCTCCCGTTGTCCAAGTCATGGCTTTACGGAGTATGCAACAGGCTAAGTATGACCTCCAGCCAATTGGTCACTACGGCCTAGCTGCCAAGGACTATACCCATTTTACTTCACCAATTCGTCGTTATCCTGACCTCTTAGCCCATCGCCTCATCCGTTATTATCTCACCCAAAAGCCCAATCCTGCCAAAAAGGATGAGGTCAGTCAAAGCATTGAAGTTACTGCCGACCAAGCTTCAAAAACAGAGCGGCGTAGTGTGGATGCCGAAAGAGAAACCGAGAGCCTTAAGAAAACTGAATTTATGCTTGATAAAGTTGGCGAAGAATTTGATGGTATTATTTCTTCAGTGACCAAGTTTGGTATCTTCGTACAACTCGCTAATACGGTTGAAGGATTGGTCCATATCTCTAACTTGGATGATGATTATTATAACTATGTGGATAAACATATGATCTTAGTTGGGGAGCATACGGGGAATATTTATCGTATAGGAGACCCAGTGCGGGTGAAATTGGTCAAGGCTGATACAGACTCTAGACAGATTGATTTTGAGATTATCAATCCAGAGAAAAAGACTAAGAAAACTAATTCCCAGCCTAAGAAAGCCGATCATAAAGGGAAAAATATTCAAGGACACAAGAAGCATTCTAAAAAAGCTAAAAAGAATAAACATAAGAAAAAGCATAAGAAGCAGAAAAACAAGAAGAATTTTGTTATTCGAAAGGCTAAATGATAACAAAAGGGGAGAAACTGTGTGACAAAGAAGAAGCAAGACAATGTGGTAGCGACAAATCGCAAAGCGAATCATGATTATATCATTGAAGATACTATTGAAGCTGGTCTTGTCTTAACTGGAACAGAAATTAAATCGATTCGTAAGGGGAAGGTAAACTTAAAGGATTCCTTTGCCCGGGTAGAAAATGGTCAGGTATGGGTCTATGGGATGCATGTGAGTCCCTTTGAACAAGGCAACCGTTTTAACCCGGATCCTATGCGGCCAAGAAAATTATTATTAAAGAAACGTGAAATCAATCGCCTAGCTAAGCATGTTAGCCAAGAAGGTTATGCGATTATCCCACTACGGATGTATATTAAAAGAGGCTTTGCTAAATTACTCATCGGCATTGGTAAAGGAAAGAAAAAATACGATAAGCGCCAAGCCTTAAAAGAAAAAGATATGAAGCGTGATATTAAACGGGCAATGAAAGAAAAATATTAAAAGGTTATTTCTTGTGTTATAAAAGAACAAGGATTCATAAAAAGGACTATGACCTGTAAGAGTTCCCCAAAAGTTAGACTAAATGTCAAACTTTTGAGACTTACTAGGGGTCGTAGTCCTTTTAATTATTTAAAAGGGGCGTTAGGTCGGAAGAAACATGATATAGAAAATCAGCTATTTGGCTACTGTGAGTGATTAATTGTTTTCTTTATTATCTTGGCTATGTTCTTTCCGATATTGACTCGGTGAGATGCCGTTTAGTCTTTTAAACATTTTTGAGAAGTATGAAGCTGAGCCAAAGCCTACTAATTTACCGACATGACTGATACTAAAATTGGTGGACTTCAGTAGCTGCTTGGTTTTATCTATTCTTACTTTAATTAGATAATCGATCGGAGACGCGGAAAAGGCCTCTGAAAATAGACGAATCATATAGTATTTATTCATACTGATTAAATTACTGAGATGGTCCAAGCTAATATCCTTGGTATAATAATTATCAATATACTTCTTCAGCCAGTGAATTTTTTCCTCATTGGTAAATTCACTTTTTAAGGCGAATAAATTTTTTGCTGGAAATATATTCGAGTAAATAACATTTGGATCAGCATTTGTAAGATGGTTTCTTTTTCGTCCTCTGCAAGCTCACCTTTTTTATCTTCGTAGTCAATTAATTGTAAATAATTTTCAATCCCTTTATGAGTGTCTTGACAACAAGCAATGTTTTCATGCGATAGTTTAAAACTTTGATTACGGCCGACTAGACTGATGATCGATAATTCATACCATTTTTCTAAAGCTTCCGCATCGATATCTTGGGCTTTTAAATGGGCTCTGTTGTTAATAATACAATAGCTGTTATTATCCATAATATAATTTTTATCATCAGAATTTATAGTTAGAAAGCCTTCTTTGCAGTAAATAATGATTAATTCATTAGGTCTTTGATCGCTAAAGAGGAGTGACGATTCTAATTGCTTATCCTTCCTGCGGTCAAAGTAGCCTATACTTTTAAAATGAAGTTCAAGTTGAAGAAGACGGTTTCTAACGAGTTGTTCACGTTCCATAGGAAATCTTCCTCTTTCTAGACTTAAGAATAGAAATATCTTTTTATATCTAAATAAATTATATCAGAAAAGTTTTAGTAAACGTTTTATAATTTGATATGTTTCGCTAAAATGGGCATTTTTTGTTATGATAGTTTCAGGTTTATCAGTATGAATGCGAGGTTGAAAGAAATGAGTAAAGGTGTAACAATTTATTTTATGCGTCATGGCCAAACCTACCTCAACCACTATCATCGGATCCAAGGTTGGGCGGATGCGCCTTTAACAGAGAAGGGTAAACGCGATGCCCAAAGGAGCGCCATTGGTTTACGTGATGTCAATTTCTCGGCTGTCTATACCAGTGATTTGCAACGGACTGTAGCCACAGCGGAGATTATTTTAAAATATAATTACCATGCTGGTTCCAACCTTCCAATTAATAAACGTAAAGCCTTTCGGGAACAGTTCTTTGGGAGCTTTGAAGGGCTAGAAGTTGAACGGATCTGGGGAAAAGTCTCTGACTATATCGAGAATGAAAAGCAGGACTTGTTAACTACAAATGACCGCGTGAAGGTAGAAATGGATACTTTCCATGAGTTAGATCCCACCCATGATGCCGAGGATTTTATGACATTCTGGCTACGGGTTGAATTAGGCTTGATCGATGTGATTACAGCTCATCGTGAAACTGATCAAAATATTCTGATTGTGAGTCATGGCATGACGATTCGCAATATGATCCATGAATTAATCCCGGAATTTTCTCTAGGTGAACCCTTAGATAATGCTAGTGTATCTATTGTTAGGTATCAAGATGGTTTTTACCATTTGGAAGCCTATAATCAAACCGATCATTTTGCTTTAGAGGAAAAAATTGATGATGTGAATAAGGATCGGGAAAGAAAAGAATAAGTCTCAGCAAGAACTTTGACAAATTACGGGGATCAAGTTAACTATAAGAAAAATGAAGTCGAAGTTTTGAATGAAGCGTAAATCTTGACTTTTCGGTAAGATGTTTGTTATATTAGAAAAGTATCCCTTTGGGGGTGTTTTTTTGGATTCGACAGGCATCAGACCGGGGTACAGCTACATTTCGGAGGTTACGTCTCCGTCACAAACGTTAACTTAAATTTAATTGACAAAAACGAAAGTCAATCTTTAGCATTCGCTGCCTAGCAGCATGCTAAGATCTGCCTAGTATCGCCCATGTATTAGTTACAGGTCTCATTGAAGTGGGATACGTCTTGCGCTTCCGCCTGGAGCAATAGAAAGAGAATAATCAGGTACGCAAGCTAGCAGGTTTGTTTATTGACCTCTAGTGCGCTTAATCAACAATAAACTATGAGTGTAAAAGCTGTATTAGCGGGGTGTCTGGACAGGGGTTCGACTCCCCTCACCTCCATAATAGTAAGCATAAGCGGTCGTTAGTGGCCGCTTTTTTGATTTAATCGCTTTTTAGATGTTGTTATTTACTTCTAATTTTATTCAAAATCATCTCACTGTTTAACTTACTTTGAACCAAATATACCTTATTCCCATTCAAGCTTGCACGAAACCAAGCAATTTTAACTTTTTGCTTTCATATGAAATATTTTTACTTTTTGTGTTGACATCAGCGAGTGTCCTTGCTACAATACTTGTGATTTAGAGCGAGACTCTATACTTTAATTCTGTCCAGAGAGGCACGAAAAGTGATGATAAGAATACCTATAAGTGTGCATACTTATAGCTAATTATGATGACTTTAAAGGCCTAGACAGAATTGTCTAGGTCTTTTTTCGTTAAAGAGGTGAAAAAATGGAAACATTATATGTGGCGTTGGATTTTAAAACAGAAGCGGAAACCTTTGATTTTCTAAAATTATTTGAAGGCCGACAAATCGGGGTCAAGGTAGGTATGTCGCAATTTTACATGTCAGGGCCAAGTATCATTGAGCGCTTATGTGATATGGGACATGAAGTCTTTCTTGATTTGAAGTGCCATGATATTCCTAATACGGTTTACCTAGCCATGTTACAGCTTAGTCAATTACCGATTGAACTCGTGACCATTCATGCCATGGGTGGTAAAGAAATGATGCGAGCTGCGGTTAAAGGGGTTCAAGAAGGCAAACATCAACCAAAAGTTCTTGCAATCACCCAACTGACCTCAACTAATCAAGAAATGTTAAATAATCAATTACAAATTCCTGGCACTGTCGCTGAATCGGTGGAACATTTGACCCGCTTAGCATTAGACAGTGGCGTGGATGGCCTAGTTTCTTCGGTGCAAGAAAGTAAAATGATTAAGGAAGTTTCCAAAGGGCAATTACTTAGTTTAACACCAGGGATTCGTTTGAATAAGAATGCTCACGATGACCAAGAAAGAATTGCTAGTCCAGAAGAAGCCCGAGCCAACGGTGCTGATTACATTGTAGTGGGCCGTCCGATTATTCAAGCTGACGATCCAGTGAGAGCCTATGAAGAAATGAAAGAACATTGGGAGGGTAAATAGATGAGTCAAAATATTAAACGCGAAGTTGCCGAAGCATTATTAGATCATGAAGCCGTGATTATCCGTAATGAGGATTGGTTTACCTGGGCCAGTGGGATTAAGAGCCCAATTTACTGTGATAATCGTCAATTAATGAGTTATCCCAAGGCCCGTAAGTTGGTGGCTCAAGCCCTAGCTAACTTGATCAAAGAAAAATATCCTAATGTGACCTGTATTGCTGGAACCGCGACAGCCGGGATTCCTCATGCTGCTTGGGTGAGTGAAATTTTAGACTTGCCTATGGTGTATGTTCGCTCTAAGGCTAAAGACCATGGGAGACAATCGCAAATTGAAGGTCACCTAGAGGCTGACGACCAAGTGGTATTGATTGATGACCTCATTTCAACAGGTGGTAGCGTCTTGGAAGCTTGTCAACCCGTTGCTAAAGAGTGTTCAGTGATTGGCGTCGCTGCAATTTTCACCTATGAGTTGGATCGGGCCAAGAAAAACTTCCAAGCTGCTGATATTCCTCTAGCCGTACTGAGCGATTTTCATAGTTTATTAGAAGTAGCCAAAGAAAAACATGACTTTAGCCAAGCAGACATGGATAATATCTTGGATTGGCACCGTCAACTGAACCAGTCTTCCAATAAGTAAAAGTGACTGCTAACAGTCAAAAAAGTTAAATAATAAATACCTGTGAGTATTTGTTTAAGGAGTGTAAAAATGGAAAATAAGAAAAAAGCTGTTATTTCAAGTATCATTGCCTCAGGTACCGATGACCTCAACGTAATGTTTCTATCCTTTTCAATGGCAAGCATTATTAGTGAGTTTTCACTATCAGGTGCCCAAGCGGGAGCTATCGCTACCATAACTAACTTGGGGATGTTATTAGGTGGATTAATTTTTGGATATCTGGGTGACCGTTACCATAAGCTAAACATCTTAAAGATAACCCTGCTTATCTTTTCTTTAGCCTCAGGAGCAATTGCTTTTGCGCCTTCGATCACTATGCTTTATATCTTACGTTTCATTGCCGGTATTGGTGTCGGTGGTGAGTACGGAATCGCGTTAGGAATCATGGCTCAAATTGTCCCCGTTCATAAAATGGGACGGATTTCTGCTTTAAATGGGGTAGCTGGCCAAGTCGGATCGATTACTTCAGCTGCTCTAGCGGGATTATTCTTGAGTCACCTAGGTTGGCGCGGATTGTTCTTATTTGGTCTCGCTCCTTTACTCCTTGTATTATATATGCAAGTAGCTATTAAAGATGAAAAAGAATTTTACCCGGTAAAAAATGATTCAGCTCTCGATAAAAGTGAAAAAATTAATTTTGCTGTTTTATTTAAAGACTTGCGGACCAGTTACCAAACCATTGCCCTTATGTTAATGTGTACGGTTCAAATTGCTGGCTACTTTGGCATGATGAATTGGTTGCCAACCATTATGCAAGAACAAGCCGGCCTCAGTGTGCAAGGTTCTTCATTATGGATGATTAGTACCATTTTGGGCATGTCCTTAGGGATGGTTGTCTTTGGCCGACTATTTGACCAATTTGGCCCTCGGCTAATGTTTGGTGCTTTCTTACTTGCATCAGCGTTTGGTGTCTACTTGTTTAGCCAAATTACCTCACCGCTTGGAATGCTATTTGGCGGAGCCATGATGGGATTCTTTGTCAATGGGATGTTCCCGGGATATGGAGCAACGGTTTCTTACCTATACCCTAAGTCCGTCCAAAGTATGGCCAATAATTTAATCTTAAACGTTGGACGAGCAGTAGGTGGATTTTCTTCAATGATTATTGGGATCATTATGGAACATGGTAATGTGACCATGGTTATGCTCTTCCTATCATGTCTTTATATCTTCTCTTTTGTGGTCATGTTAACCATTCCTGGGATCAAGCAAAAATCTTTTAAAAAGGTTTATGCCCAATAATTAGGAGTTATTCATGGAAAGCCTATAGCTTATTAAAGGCTTACCAAGTCAATGATAAATAACCAAACCATATTGAGATCGGTGTGGCTAAGACAAAGGCTGTGATTTTCACAGCTTTTTTTGTTTTTTCACTAATTCTTATGCGCGTCAATAATAAAAAGAATATATAAAAGGTGCTGATAAACTCTAATGTTCATCAGCACCTAATAAAGTGAAAATTATATTTTCTTATTTAGCCGTTAAGATCGACAACCTTGCCTTCATCTAAATAGATAATGCGTTCGCAGAGGTTGGTTACGTAGTCACCCATGCGTTCTAGATTAGAAATCATGGAAATATATGAAGCACCAGTTACTACTAAGCTGTTATCCTTCTTCATATCTGACACGACTTGTGGGATTAGTTTATCAAAGTAGTGGTCAACTTTGGCGTCCATTTCTGCTGCCGCCTTAGCTTGTTGGTCATTACGGGTAACAAAGGCGTTAACAGCTAGCTCGGCCATTTCAATGACTGTATCAGTCATTATTTCTAGGTCAGATTCAATATTTTCTAAACGGGGTTCATCTGCGATCCGTAGAGCTCCTTTTGCAATAGAGACGGCATGGTCACCCATTCTTTCAAGGTCAGCGCTGGCCTTAATGATGGAAATAATAAAGCGTAATTCATCGCCGATAGGGCTTTGTAGGGAAATTAGTCGGAAACATTCCTTATCAATGGCCACTTCATAAGCATTAATCTTTTCGTCATTTTTAATCACTTTTTCCGCGGCTTCATTATCATGGTTGAGAAGCGCATCAACAGCTTCTTCAATAGCTTTAGTAGTATCGATTCCCATACGTGTAAATTGACCATCTAAGGTCTTTAATTCTTCGACAAAGGCCTTTCTTAGTTGTGTCTTTTTCATTAAAAACTCACTCCCCGATATCTTATATAGAAATAGTATTTTACCATAATCCACTCATAAAGTAAAAGGAAGCCCTTACAATATTATTGATTACTGGAATACTCATTTTCGTATCTCTATTTTAACATGAATGTTCTGAATAATTATTGTTTAAAAGTGATAGCTTTTTAATAAAAGTTAAAAATTATTTCTGATATTGGCCTTATTGCTATAATATATTATTTGTTGACTTTTAGCTTATATATTGCTAATCTTTCAATAAATTTAATGAGTAGACTGACAATTTGATCACTAAAAGCAGTTTTTAGGGTAAAATAGTTAGTATCATGAAAAATATCTAGGAGGCAAAATATGAAACTGACGCAACACATGCAAGTGGTTAATAATGAATTAAACATTGCCGATATTCCTGTTTCTCGTCTGAAGGAAGAGTACGGAACTCCGCTTTATATTTATGATCAACAGGGGATTAAAGATCAAGCGAAAACATTTATCAATGGCTTCCATTCTAAAAAGTTTACTACTCATATTATCTATGCCTCCAAGGCCTTTTTAAACCTTTATATCGCTCAACTAATCAATGAACAGGGCTGTTATCTTGATGCCGTTAGTGGTGGGGAAATTTACACCCTTTTGGCAGCTGGTGTTCCAGGTGAAAAAATATATTTCCATGGCAATAATAAAACAGAGTCAGAGATCATTCTAGCTCTTGAGCAAGGGATTGGAACATTTGTTATTGATAGCCAGACTGATTTTTATAAAGTAGAGAAAATTGCTATATCGCTTAATAAACAGGCTAAGGTCCTTTTGAGAATTAATCCAGGGATTGAAGCAAGCACCCATAAATATATCCAAACAAGCCGCGATGATTCTAAATTTGGTATGAGTAGCCATGATGAGGATACGGTGGCTTTGGTTAAAGAGATGGTTAAGAGCGGTTGGCTCGACTTTGCCGGCTTCCATTGCCATATCGGCTCACAAATATTAGAAGAAAGATTCTTCTTTGAAGAAGCCGATTTAATGTTGGGATTCTGTCGGCAAATGGAAGAAGAAACCGGCTGCCAGGTAAGAGAGATTAACCTGGGCGGCGGTTTTGGTGTGTACTATAGCCAAGCAGATCGTCCTTTTGATTATGAGAAATTTTTACAAAGCTACATTCAGGTCATTGAAGCAGCAATTGATCAATATGGCTTAGAGCATGTCGATACCGTAAGCATTGAGCCGGGACGGGCTTTAATTAATGATTTCGGGACAGCTCTTTATAGCGTTGGGGGTGTCAAACATACCCTGGCTGGTAAACCCTTTGTCTTTGTCGATGGTGGGATGTCAGACAATATTCGCCCAGCCCTGTATCAAGCCAAATATGAAGCGGCCTTAGCTAATCGGATGAATGATGAGGTCGAAGGGGAGTACCGCGTGGCAGGAAAATTGTGTGAAACTGGTGACCAGTTGGTTCAAGATGCTCCCTTGCCAGAGGCTCGGATCGGGGACCTCTTGGTGATTCCTCGAGTAGGGGCTTATACTTATACAATGAGTTCGAATTATAATCGTCTGGGACGTCCAGCCCTGGTCTTTGTCGAGGATGGGCAATCTTATTTGGCTGTCAAACGAGAAAGCTACCAAGATTTGCTCAGAAACGACTATAATTATAAGAATAAAGAAGATTAGTTTTATTAGAATTTAAAGGAGGAAACAAAAATGATAAAAGTTGGTATTGTTGGCTATGGTAATTTAGGTAAAGGCGTGGAAATTGCAGTTAATGCAGCGGAAGATATGGAATTGCTAGGAATTTTTACTAGACGCCAGCCTGAGCAATTAGATACAAAGAGCCCGGCCTATCAAATTGATGACATTCTTGACTTTAAAGACAAAATTGATGTCCTAATTTTATGTGGTGGTTCCCAATCTGATATTCCTGTTCAAGCTCCTCGTCTAGCGGAAAACTTTAATACCGTGGATGCCTACGATAACCACGATAAGATTCCAGAATACTTCGATCAAATGGATCAACTTGCTAAAGAAAATAACCATGTCTCTGTGATTGCTACGGGTTGGGATCCAGGTCTGTTCTCACTTAACCGCTTATTAGCTGAAACAATCTTACCGCAAGGGCAAAGCTATACTTTTTGGGGCAGAGGGGTTAGCCAAGGCCATTCTGATGCAGTACGCCGGGTAGATGGCGTCAAGGCAGCTATTCAATATACCGTGCCTAATCAAGCCATGCTAGAGGCAGCAAAGGCTGGTGACCCTATTGATTACCAACAAGCGACTGCCCATAGTCGTGAAGTCTATGCGGTCTTAGAAGAGGGCGCTGATCCAGACCAAGTTGCCAAAGCGATCAAGACCATGCCAGATTACTTCGCCCCCTATGACCAAGTCGATGTGCATTTTATTTCTCAAGAAGAATTAGATCAAAACCATCAAGGAATTCCTCATGGGGGCGAAGTGGTGCGCCAAGGTCAAACCAGCGCTGACCACCACGCAGTTTATAATTTTGCTCTGCAATTAGGCAGCAACCCTGAGTTCACCGGTGCAGTAAATACTTGCTATGCGCGAGCTGCTTACCGTTTAGCTAAGGAAGAACAATTTGGGGCTAAAACAGTCTTTGATATTGCCCCCGCTTATCTTTCTGCAAAATCTGGTGCACAACTCCGCCACGAATTGCTCTAGCCTTGAGCATAAAGAAAGCATTTACATCATATGTTTGATATAAATGCCTATAAATCGCTCTATGACAAGCTTTAGCTTTGAAAGTTATAGAAAAGTTATAGAGCGGTTTTAGTTTTCCATAAAAGCAGCAAATTTGTCAGCGGACTCTTTACGACTATCTTTAGTAACGTGGGTATAAATATTCATGGTTGTGGTGATGTTTGAGTGACCAAGGCGTTCTTTTACGTCTTTCATAGGTACACCAGCTTCAAAGAGCAAGGAACAGTGAGTATGTCTAAAGCCGTGGACATTAATAAATCGGAGATCATATTTTTTGCAAAACTTCCGAAAAAACTGATCAGTTGCAGTAGGGTAGAGATGTTTATTCTTTGTAGAAGAAGTAAACACAACTTGATTGTTCTTCTCTACTGGGATCCCTAACTTTAAAAAATATTCAGCTTGTTCCAATTTCCATTTCCTAAGACATTTCAGTGTTATCGCATCTAAAGAAATTGTTCTTATGCTGCCTTTAGTCTTAGGGGTAGACAAAAAGGGGCCTTGTTTTCCTGTTGATAAGTTTTTGCTGACAGATAATACCTGGTTACTAAAAGATATATCTTCCCAGGTTAAGGCTAGCGCTTCGCCACGCCTTAAACCGGTGTAGGCTAGTAATCTAAAAAATACGTACCATTTATAAGGGGCGTTAGCTTCTAAAGATCTCAATACCTTATTTAATTCTTCTTTACTATAGAACCTTATTTTTTTATCATTAGTAAATTTGACATTAGGCAGATCAGCAAATTTGCAAGGGTTTTCTTTCAGCCATCGTTTCTTGTAAACAGCCCATTCCAATATTCTATTTAAATAGACGTAGATACGCTGATAGTTTTTGTATTGGATATTCCATGTATCAGCTGCTGTCTCAATATCAGATGGAGTAATATTTTTAATTTTCTGATCGCTGAAAACTGGTAAAATATGATTCTTAAAGATAGATTTTATTTGATACAAAGTACTGGGCTTCACACTAAGTGAGTACCTTTCTAACCAAGCCTCATAAAGTTCGTTAAAAGTATAATCTTTTACTTTAAACTTATATTCACCAGCTTCAAATTTAACTCTTTCCTGATTAAGGTATTTGACCGCTTGGGCCTCCGTTTTAAAGCCTTTTTTATAACAATTAACTTGCTTCCCGGTTTGTATGTCCGTACCTAGATAGGCTTTACAGCCCCAACGGTCTTCTCCTTTTTTAGTTTTATATTTGTAAGTAGTCATTTTTAATTCCTCCTGAATTGCCAGCCAGCACATTTAGAGGATATTGCCTTACCACCACCTTTTGGGTATAATAAAAAGAGGCGCAAAGCTATGTCTTTGCCGTTTATGTCCTAGCCCCACTCCGATCCGCCAAGATTAGGGAGTGGGGCTTTTTTGTTGTGTGAATACAAAAAAGGCATCTGATATACAGATGCCCACAGTAGGACTGGCTTACGCCATCCTAAGAATATATCCAATAGTGCATGCTTTTCGGCACCACTAATGTTCATCTGTATTGTATCATTATTTGTCTAATTTCCAAATAGCTTTATTACCGACACTAAATAGTGGCTGCCATTCTAATTCAATGTCTTTACCGTCTACACCATAGTAAACAGTACTATCAACAGTTCTACCAGCTGACACTGAGCCAAAGCCAACATCACCATCTGTACCGCCTAAAGGATAAGTTTTTGCCTTTTTACCATCTACATATAATTGGGTATCAGCACCAAAGGCATAGTCTTTGTTTTGCCCGTTTTCTAGGGTATAGCTAATTTTAATAACTCGTTCAGGATTAGTTTCTGCGAATTGATTTCGTTGGTCAGTAAATTCAACGCTATTTACTGTAAATTTAATGCCGTCAATTTCAGCTGTTTCGCCAACAGATAATTTTTTATCTTTCTTTTCTTCTTTTTTATCTTTTGATTTCTCAGCAGATTGACTAGTAGCGTCTGATGAAGATTGACTAGATTTATCATTGCCACCCATAATGCTACCGATAACAAGCAGCACTACAAGGACTAAAACAGCAATTCCAACCCACTTCAAGCATCCGCCACGCTTCACTTCATTTCCGTTTTCGTCATACAATTTTTTTCACCATATTCTTTTCCTCCTATGGTATAATTTATTTGTTCACAACCAGCGCCCTGAAAAGGGCGCTTTTTTACATTATCACGGTTCCTATCATCTTTACTTCATTAAAATCTTTAAAGATCAAATCGTCATATTTAGTATTTAGTGATACTAACCTCAACTGATCTTCTTCTAAATAAGCTTTCTTAACATAAGCTTCACCATCTACAAAAAACACACCTATTTGACCACTTCTTAAGTCATCTGTCTTCTTAACAAATATATACTCATCATCTTCAAACAGTGGTTCCATCGAGTCCCCATTAACTTGTAGCATCATGTCAAAGTCACAAGGTGGCAGGATAGAGTTTGGAACAGATACTGTTTCTATTGTTTCATCACCCAACCATTCACCAGTACCAGCAGATACAGCGCCATAACAAGGTTGGTCTGTATAGTCGGATAATTGGTAGATATTTGATTCTTCTTTAACTGAATTTTGTTCACTCAATTTTCTTTTTGCAAAAGAATAAACTGTAGATTGGTTTTCTAAATTGAGCTGATTGTATATGTCTAAAATGGTATTCTCTTCCCGTTGATTGTCTGGAATTCTTTCCTTATCAACTTCATATCCCATTAACCAGGGTTCACTTACATTAAAAGCTTTAGATAATAAATAAATTCTATCTTGATCAGGAGATTGCACATCATTGACATATTGGGATAAAGTACTTTTTCCCATTTTTATACCCAAGCTTTTCTGAAAAGGCTCAGTTTTTTTCAAAATATCCACTTGTTTTAAGCCTAACTCAGACATGAGTTCTTTTAGTCGAGTCCCAGTAGAAACTTTCATTATTTTTCCTCCTTACTTTTATTAACATTATTATATAAGTACTTGAACAAAAACTCAATAAAAAGTTCATAAAAAATGAACATTTTTTATTGACAAGTTTATCGGTTTTGATAATATAGTGTCATAAAGTTCATGAAACGTGAACAAAGGAGGTGATTTTATGACTTATGATTATTCTAAATTAAGTGGAAAGATTGTTGAAAAATATGGTACACAATATAAATTCGCAACAGCCATGGGCTTTTCTGATCGTACAATGTCTTTAAAATTAAATAACAGAGTAGGATGGAAAAATTATGAAATTGAACAAGCAATTGATTTGCTAGGATTATCAGTTGAAGATATACCTGAATATTTTTTTAGAAAAGAAGTTCATGTTTCGTGAATTAATAAATTAAAAAAGGAGCCCTAAAAATGAACGTAAATGAAGAATATCAATACATGGAAGCTAAAGAAATCTTACAAGCAATTGAGGAGGCTGAAACCTGGGATATGGTTGATGTAGAGGTTTATGAAGATCTTTGTGACCGGGTAGGCCTTGACTATGATGCCTTTGATGATCCTGATGAGCTGTTTGAAGCACTTGCAGAAAGAATTGAGTAATAAAAAGTAGGTGAAGCCAATGACGGCTACAATAGCCGAAGATCTTATAGAGATCAAAGGTTTACTTGAAAAGCTAGTCACTAGCCAACAGAGATATTTGAGGCCGCAAGATGTGAGAGATGAGTTTTTTATAGGTGAAAGGACATTAAAGACCTGGGAAGCTCACGGCCTTAAGAAAATTGAGTTGCCAACTCAAAGTAAAAGTAGATTTTATTACGACAGAAAAGACATAGAGCAATTTATGGAATCAAATAAATATTAAAAATGCCAGCCAGCATTAAAGGAGAGATAACCATGATTCAATTTTTAGTAGCCGTTTTAATCGTATCTGTAGCAATCAACGGTTTTAGTTTAGGGGTCTTTACCGCCTATGATAGCAAGCTACATGGAGAAGAGCGCCAACGTGAAGACGAAAGACTTTACTAAGATTCTATGGGTAAGGCAGCAGATTAAGCGGTCTTTACTCTTATTTATCAAGACAGGCGACATTGAACACTATCAAGACATGGAACGAGTGATTGATTATGTACGTAGTAGCGAAAATCAAGATCAGAAATGGTCAAGAAGTAAGCAGATTGTATTTTGATGAAAAAGACGAAGCCCTAGAATTTATTTGCTGCAATAACAGCTATGCAAAGCGACTGGGCTATAAGTACCAGCTGTTGAAGGGAGGAAGGAAGAAATGAATTTATCGCAGATTAAAGCCATTCAGGCTATTGGGGATAAACTGACGGCTGAGGAGATCGCAGAGGCGTTTAGCGCTACAGAGGACAAACTAGAAGTATCTGAGCAAGCAGAGGAACCTGAAAAAGTAGAAGTTGAGCCAGTTATTGAGCAGACACAGGAAAAAGCAGAAGATGCCTGGAAGTCAATTAATAATGGTGTGGTTTTTGAGCCAGACCCAGAAAAAATGCTAGTTGATGAAGATCATAGGAGTATTTTTGTGCCACCAATTAATTCTAAAAGTGATCAACTTAAACCATATGAAATTAAAGAGGACAGACAAGGAAAGCCGTGGACAGCGGGAGAAAACAATATGCTTGAAGAGCTAGTAAAAGAAGACTTTGATTTTGAATATATCGCAGAAAAAATGAAAAGATCGTGCAATGCAATACGCACACAAGCGTCCCTGCTGGGTTTTATGGGTCTAAAACAAAAGCAAACAACGTGGATAAAAGCAGAAGAAGATTCATTAATTTCTCTTTCAAATAAAGGGTTATCTTGCTCAGAAATTGCTGAGGAAATGGGAAGAACATATGATTCAATATCCAACAAAGCACGGAGCTTGGGGCTAAAGCTGACGGGCAAAAAAAATAAGAGGTGGTGGAGTGATGATGAACTTCTTGAAATTAAAAATATGCTGAAACGATATGGAACACCACAAGCAGCGTTTAATAACCGAAAATGGGCCGATAATTTTTCAAAAAGAAGCGGGCGGTCGCTTTCAGCTATCAAGCAAAGATTGGAAATAGTTTATAAGGAAAAGCCGACTAGCGGCAACTAGTCGACAAAAATAAAAAGTTTACACCTGGAGTATATCACATTAAAGGAGATTGAAAAATGATTAAAACATTAACACAGACCACAGAATATTATTGCAGTACGGAAGAAGAAGCTAATCAGGTCATTGAAGAACGCAAAAAGGAGCTAAGCAAGGTTATTGGCGATAGACGGCTTGGAGAGCTAGTTAAGCAGACTATTGAGGCCAAAACCTCATCCGACTATGAATATACTAAGCTAACGCTCAAAGAAGAATACAACTTGCCACTTGATCTGGCCAAGAATGACCCTAAAGACGATGTGCATCCGGACAATGTAGAGCTGTTTCCAATCGAGGGTGAGGCCAATGTATAATGCAGTAACTTATGACAGTTGTGGGCGGCCAATGGAGCCAAAGAGCCTAAAGCATGAAGTTATTGCCCATGACTTTAAAGGCAATCCAATCTATTTAGATGGTACTGATATTTACTGGGACTTTGATGGGGACTATGTCAGGTCTGATGGCAAAGATCTCTATCAATACCTTGGCCAGGATAAAGAAGCTTTTTATGACCTGATCTTTAATGCCCTGGCTGAGCAATACAGCCTATTGCCACCAGTAGACATATACCGGGAGTTAGTGGGTGATAGCTATGCCTG
Organism: Aerococcus tenax; assembly: GCF_003286645.3. Classification (NCBI taxonomy): domain Bacteria; kingdom Bacillati; phylum Bacillota; class Bacilli; order Lactobacillales; family Aerococcaceae; genus Aerococcus; species Aerococcus tenax. Next base: position 788,462 of record NZ_CP127382.2, read on the forward strand.
AATACTACTTAGCTAAAGACCATGCAGACTGGCTGGAGATACGTAAAAAAGGACTAGGCGGGTCAGATATTGGCACCGCCTTAGGTTTTAACCCTTTTAAGACACCATACCAGCTATGGCTTGAAAAGACTGGCCAAGTGGAACCAGAAGATATTTCCCAAAAAGTGGCCATACAGATTGGTAATGAGCTAGAAGACCTAGTGGCCAGGATGTTTACCCAAGAGACCGGGCTAGAAGTACAGCGGGACAATAAGACCCATGTGCACAAAGAATACCCATTCTTACTGGCCAACATTGACCGCAAAATTATTGGCCAAGAAGCCTTGCTAGAGTGTAAGACGACAGGGGCACATAATGCCGGCCAATGGGCAGGGGATAATGTGCCAGCCTCTTACTTATTGCAGGTACAGCACTATTTAAATGTCCTGGACTATGACACGGCCTATATAGCAGTAATCATTGGCAATAATGATTTTCAATGGAAAGAGATCAAGCGGGACAATGACCTGATTCAAGCTTATCAAGAAAAGGCTATCAGCTTTTGGCAAGACAATGTATTGGCTATGAAAGCCCCTGAAATTGATGGCAGTGCTTCAACCAGTAGGGCCTTGAGTGCCATGTATACCAGCATTGAGCCTAATGTTGAGCCAATGCCTAAGGATAAAGTGGCCATGGTACAAGATCTGATCTTTACCAAGGATGTCATTAAGCAGTACGAGGAAAAGCGGCGGAAAATTGAAAACGAGTTAAAGGCCTACATGGGGGCTAACAACGTCCAAGAGCTTACCAATCCTGATATGACAGTAACCTGGAAGCCCCGGACCGCAAGACGACTGGACACTAACCGCTTGAAGCAGGAGCATCCGGAGATCTACAAGGCTTACCTTACCGAAACCACTACAAACTACATGACAGCAAAGGAGTTAACTAAAGATGGCGACTAATGACACAATCAAACAACAATTATCGACTCAAAAGACAAGCCAGGCCCCAGCTAAGAATACCGTGGGGACGTTACTTAAAAGCCCAGCTATTCAAAATAAATTCCAAGAGCTGTTAAAGACAAAAAGCGCTAACTTTACTTCAAGCTTGCTTACCTTGGTCAATAATGACAGCTACCTAAGTGACTGTGAGCCAATGAGCATTATAGCTTCATCCATGCAAGCAGCTCAATTGGATTTACCCATTGAGAAGAACTTTGGCTTTGCTTATATTGTCCCTTTCCGGGATAAGAACACCAGAACGAAAAAAGCCCAATTTGTCTTAGGGTACAAGGGTTATATTCAGCTAGCTCAAAGAAGTGGGCAGTATAAGAAAATTAATGTTGTCCCAATTTGTCAGGGAGAGTTAAAGACTTGGAACAAAGTGACAGAGGAATTTGAATATAACTTAGACGGCAAACAGTCAGACGAAGTTATTGGCTATGTGGGCTACTTTAAGCTACTCAACGGCTTTGAAAAGACAGTTTACTGGAGCAAGGAAGATGTAGAAGCCCACAGGATTGCTAATAACAAGGCCAGAGACAAAAAAGCTTTATCCGGTGTATGGGCATCTAACTATGATGCCATGGCTATGAAGACCGTTCTAAGAAACTTGCTATCTAAATGGGGTATCTTGTCCATTGAAATGCAAAAAGCAGTTGTAGCTGATGAGAGTGATCCGGAAGAACAAGCATTAGATCTTGCCCCGGCTGAACGCAAAGAAGTCGAAAAGGTGGAGACACCACAGGCCGCAGAAAAAGCCCCTGAAACTATGGGTGAGTGGCTAGAGAAGAACCCAGAAAAGCCTGAGCAGGAAAGCCTGGACATTTTGGGGACATATAAGAAATAGGTGATGTAAATGGCTAAAAAATATTTTTGGCTCAAATTAAAAAATGATTTTTTTGAGCAAAAGGAGATAAAAATGCTAAGGCGCATTGCTGGTGGTGATACCTATACCATTATTTATCTAAAAATGCTTTTGTTGAGTTTATCCAACGAGGGGAAAATTTACTATGACGGTATCGCAGAAAATATGGTATCAGAGATAGCACTTTCCATTGATGAGGATGAGGAAAATGTTCAAGTTACTTTTACCTACCTACTCAATAAAGGGCTGATAGTTTTTGGTGAAGACGAGGACGAGCTAGAACTAACCAATATTGCCTCTATGATAGGGTCTGAGAGCGATTCAGCCCGGAGAATGAGGAAGCACCGACTTAAGAAAATGTCACAAAGTGACACTTTGCCGTCACATAGTGACAAGAGAGTGACGGCACCGTTACGAGGCAGTGACGCAGAGATAGAGAAAGAGATAGATATAGAGATAGATAAAGAGCAGCAGCAGGGTAATAGTTACATAGTAGATAACTATAGTAAGCAGGGTAAAGAAACTTCAATGCCTCCTGCTGCTGGTCAAAAAGCTATTGATTATTTTCAAGACTCTTTCAATATCCAAGTAACACCTATTATGGTCCAAGAAATTCAGCACTGGGCAAAAGAGACTAGTGAGGATTTAGTTATTCTTGCCTTTAATCGATCAATTGGCACTAAGAACCCTTACCGATTTGCTAAATCCATTCTAGAGGATTGGGCAATTAAGAAGATAAAGACAGTTGAAGCAGCCAATGCTGAACAAGCTGAATTTAAGAAAAACCACTTTAAAAACTTTACTAACCAAGCAACAGAAGTTGGCCAGATCAATCCTGAATTGGGGTGGTAACGATGGGCAGTATTTCTTTTGCAAAATTTTTGGAGCAGTCAACTGATCAATGCCAAAAGCATGAAGTTAACTTGCAGCGAGTAATTGGCAGTCCTACTGGCTTTAAGTGTCCAATTTGCCAAAGAGAGGACCTAGAAGCCAGAGAGCAGGAAAGAGTAAAACAAGCCATGGCTAACTATGAAGCTTTAAGGACTACGGGGGTGCTTAAAAATAAAAGCATTGTTACTGATGACACCTTATGGACCGCTGGCTTTAAAAATTATGACCTTAAAAATGACGAGCAAAAAGCTAATTTGCGCAAGGCTATCGAGATAGCTAAGAAGTATATAGCTAATAAGGACTTCTTTAACACCATCCTAACCGGTAATGCCGGAACAGGAAAAAGCCACTTGGCTATGGCCATTCTAAAGACCGTTAATGTTAAATCTGATCCCCCTAGACAGTGTTTATTTGTAAGTTGGGACAAAGTTGTAAGAGACATTAGGACAGGCTACTTTTCCAAAGACGGTTCAGGCCTAGATGAGGGAGCAACCATTAAGCTGCTATCTGATGTTGATTTGCTAGTCATTGACGACTTAGGGGCCGAGCTAGGGCTAATAGCCACTAGTAAGGGAGCTACTGACTATGTGGCCAGAGTCCTTTATGCAGTCCTTAATGCCAGACAGTCTAAATCAACTATCTTTACCACCAACCTATCAAGTGTGGACATAGATAAAAATTATGATGCTAAAATTGCTAGCCGTATCCGAAGACGATCAGCAGACCATACGATCACATTTAGAGAGACAGAAGACCAAAGATTATATTACTAGGTTATAAAGTGAGTAGCCCTCAAGATGAGGGTAGTTGGGAGAGTATGAAAATGAAAAATAAAAAAGGAAGAGTAAATGTTTTTTGTTGGCCAGATCCTGACAAGCCAAATCTTTCAAAGGATTATGTAGGTAGGTGGCGGCTTTGGAATGGCCAAGATTGGACACATTCAATTGAGACAAAAGAAAATGCTTTATATTTTGGGGAAAAGTTTGGAGCTAAAGCGATTGGTTTTTGTACAAAAGATAAGGATGGAGAGGCGGTTTATAAGCATGTTACATACTTACATAGTCCCTGGAGAGTGTGTCCCTAAAGGCCGGCCAAGGTTTACTAGAAAAGGACATGCCTTTACACCTAAAAAGACCCGGGACTATGAAAATCTAGTCAAGTCAACATTGATTAAGGCAGGGGCTAAACCGACTGATAAAGCCGTGCAGATGGAGATTTTTGTTTTTAAAGGTCCGCTAAAGAGCTGGACTAAGAAATTACTTGCCTTAGCCCAGCAGTGGCGGCTGCTGCCCACTAAAAAGCCTGACATAGATAACTATGCTAAAGCCATCTTGGATGCCTCTAATGGTGTCTTATATAAAGATGATGGCCAGGTCGTTAAATTGACAGCAACAAAAGCTTATGCACCAAAAGCATGTGTAGTAATTAATGTTTTGGAAGTTGATCAGCTAGTTATAGATCCATGGGTAATTGACCTGGTAAACAAGAATTGGCAGGTGAAAAGCAATGAATAATGGGTATTATCGTAACGTATTGGACGCTAACGGAGTTATTTGCTCAGGACGTGATCTATATAGGTCAAGTGGGAAGTGCAAAAATCCTTTTAAAAATGTAACTATCTTGGTTTGCGAAGACGGCCGGCATGTTGTGCCAATCTTAAACCTTATTGAGTTTGACCGTGTAAAAGAATGGGATTATAAGAAAACGGTCTATCAAAATGCCTTAGCCATGCAGAAAAAATATCACCTAAGCATAGAGAGATTAGCAACCGCTTTTGGCATTTCAGAATTTGTAATGACTAAGATGCTGAGAGATGGAGAAGATTTTAAAGCTAGTGCCCGCATTTTAGCGCTTATCAAGGGTAACTTTAATTTGGAAACAGAATACTATAGGCAAGTAGTGCTTAATCATTGCCTATCTAAATCGGAGGTAAGGAAATATGATAAATAATGTTGTATTGGTGGGCTACATGTCTAGAGACCCAGAATTAAAGCATACCCAAAGTGGTAAAGCTTTTACTTATTTCACAGTGGCTTGTAACCGGCCAAAGACTCAAGATGGCCAACAGCAAGCAGACTTTATAAATTGTGTAGCTTGGAATAAAAATGCTGAAAATCTATGCCAATATTTGGGCAAGGGCTCAAAAGTAGGTGTTGAGGGAAGAATACAGACCAGAAGTTATGAAAACCAGCAAGGCCAAAAAGTTTATGTGACCGAAGTGCTGGCCAATAGAATTACTTTCTTAGACTCAAGGGAAGCTAGTCAAAGGCAAATGCCACAGCCGGCAAATACCAATGCAGCGCCATACCAAGGCTTTGATATTTCAGATGATGAAATTCCATTCTAGAAAAGGAGACTGAAAAATGTTTAACAAAATCGATAATTTAATAACCAAAGCCAAGTATATGTTTTTTACCAAGAAATTAAACCAATTGACCATGGATTTTTTTAAGCAAGCAAACATAGAAGATACTAAGGAAATGAAAAGATTAGTACAACCTTTAGGGGAACTATCTGTAAAAATAACAATGCTGGTTTTGACTGAATTGGTTAGTGAAAAAGAAAGAGACCCAATTCTTGATGCCATGCTGAAATATAGCATGGAAGCAACGGAGGAATTAGAGAATGAGTAGTAAGACATTAGGAGTTATTTATATAGCTATGGGTAAATTTGATGGAACCGATACTGTAGATACTTGTTTTATTGGGGTAATTGAGGATACAGAAGAGGGTAGGGAAAACTTATTATCAGGTTTTAGTAGTAGCATGGATGCCGTTGAAAATGATTTTCTAAAAGATTCTAAAGGAAGTTTTACCAATGGAGAAACGAACTGTATTTCATGGTTTGGAGATAATAAAGATTGTGATGGTGAACCAATTTTTTATGTTTTAGAACTCTATTCCAAAGATGAACTAATTGGAAAAGCACTAAGAGAATGTGGAGAAAAAATAGAAAAGCTATCCATGAATTTTGAGTATTCAAAAGAAAATTTTAGGTGGTGAAGTAATGAGAATAACAAAAGAACCTTTAAAGCTTAAAGTCAAGCGGTTGACCGATACCGCTAAGTTACCAGAAAAAGCCCATGCATCTGATGCTGGGCTGGATATTTTTGCTGATGAGTATATAACCATCACTAAAAGCTTTTCAGAAACCGTTTCAACAGGTATAGCAGTAGATATACCAAAGGGCTATTATGGCCGGTTAAAAGGCCGCAGTGGTCTAACCAGTAAGACTGGCCTAAGAGTCCAAGAGGGTACTATTGACAGTGGTTATACTGGTGAAATTAAAGTTATGTGCGACTTTAAAGACAATCTGACTCCTGGCCAATATACCCCCGGTTATCTAATTCGCAGAGGAGACAAGATAGCCCAATTGATCATACAGCCATTGCCTGAGATTGAAATTGAGGAAGTCGAGGAATTGGCCGATTATGAGCGGGGTGCTGGTGGTTTTGGAAGCACAGGAAATTAGGAGGGATAGAAATGACACAAGAAGAATTAAGAGAACTTGTTGAAGAAATGATTGGCTAGGAGGTTAGGACATGGGAGCAATTCAAATTACTGAAAATATTAGAGTCCGCAGAAAAGACAAGCTCAATGTGGTGGTGGAGATTTTACAGACTGTTACCAATCCCAAGACTAAAGAGCGGCGGACTGAATGGGTAGAAAATGGCTTTTATCGTAACCTGAGGCAAGCCCTACAAGGTTTACGCACTAAAGATGGGTTAATACCTTACGAGGACCTAAAAACGGTTGAGGAATATCTAAGGGCCCTTAAAACGCAAGATCAAATTATAGCTAAAGTATGGGAGGAAAATGCTGATGTCGTTTAATAAGTTAAAGGATCCGATGTTCTGGTTCTACCTGCTTACAGCTGTCTATCTTATTGCAATAATTTGGGGAATAATCTTAGATCAAGTTAAGCCGCTAGAAGTCACTGGCCAGCCTGAATTGGTTGGCCAGTATGACATTACAGGCAGTGGACAAGTTAAGCGGACATTACAAATCTATAGGATCAAGACCAATAGGGGCGAAGAATTAGTAAGCACTGAATGGAGGGATAGCGATGGAAGAAACAAAGATTAAGCCAGAATACTACCGTCAAGATGTGGATGGGCCAGATGTCATTGATGTGATTGATATGCTAGGCATAGAGGATGGCTATGTAGGCTTTATGATTGGCAACGTCTTGAAGTACCTGGTCAGATTTCCTTTTAAGGGTGGCCTGGAGGACTTACTAAAGGCTAGGGAATATCTAGATCGCCTGATTGCCAGAGAAAAGAGGGTCCGTTATGGGTCTGATTAGTGTAGCTATCTTAGGACTAAGTGCTGTTTATTTGGTAGATCGTATGACTAAATACTAACTGTTTGGGGGACTGGCTATGTGGAGATTACCAAAAAGAGATGAGATAGATAAGTACGCTACCATAAATAAAGTCGAGTCCCTACTGGAAGAATATCCAAGGCTTTGCCGGGTGGCTGGGGTCAAGGTTCAGCAATCATTAACAGCTAACTACAATAGTGTAGCAGTATCTCATAGCACTACTAATACCAATGAGGAAAGCATAATCAATGCTATTGGCGCTAGAAAGGAGATCCAAGACATTGATTATGCTTTATCATTGCTTAATGATACAAACCGAAAGATATTAGAATATAAATATAAATATGGGTATGGTGATCGCTTTGCCTATAGTCGATTAGCTATTAGCGAGTCCACCTATTATCGCTATTTAATCAAGGCTAAGATAGAGTTTGCAGAAGCTTACTGTAATGGCGTACTACTAGTTAAAGATGGAGCAAGAGGTATAGGAGGAATCTGACAGTACCCTGCCTGATGAATCCACCTATTATGGTATAAGGGAAATCAAAAAGACCTCCCCCCTACTGTCAATTGCCAGTGCAGTAGTAAAGAATGAATGGCCACCTACCATGGGTGGCTTTTATTATATCCAGGAGGGATAACACTATGGCCAAGGCTAATCGTAGAGCAGATAGGCAAGGCGCTCACCGTGTACAGTTTGAGCGCAACCGCAAGAGAGTCTTAGCTACTCAAAGAACTTGCGGGATATGTGGCAAGCCAGTTGACGTAAGACTAAAGCAAGGTAATCCTTTAGCGCCAGTTGTTGACCACATAATTCCAATAGCTAAAGGTGGTCATCCAAGTGACATTAACAACCTACAGCTAGCGCATTGGACTTGTAACAGAATGAAATCAGATAAATTGTTTAAGAATGAGACAGAGCCTAAAGTGTTAGGAAATCGCAATTTACCGCAATCTAAGGACTGGAGTAAATACCGGCCAGCTCAGTAGGGGGGATACCACCCCCACCCCGTGGCCGGCCGGACTTCAGCCGTCTATTGCACATATTTTTTCATGAAAAGGAATGAAAGCAAGGAGTTGATCACATGGATAATCGAGGGATGGACTACCTCAAGCGTAAATTGGCCATATTTAGTGTAGGCGCAAAGAAAAAGTACGATTATTACGATTCAGAAGCGGCACCATATAACCGCAGCCCCCTAATGCCTGATGCTTTATTGGGGCGATATAACTCGGTTATTGGCTGGTGCTCAAAAGCAGTAGATGCCTTGGCAGATCGCCTGGTATTCCGGGAGTTTAGCAATGATGTCTTTGAGCTGAATGAAATTTTTGAGCTTAACAGCTCAGATATTTTCTATGATTCCGCCATTTTGTCCGCCTTGATCACGTCTTGCTGTTTTGTCTATGTGTCGATCGATAGCGAGGGCACACCTAAGCTACAAGTCATTGAGGGCACAGACGCTACTGGGATTATTGACCCGGTCACTGGCTTGCTTACCGAGGGCTATGCCGTGCTGGATCGTGATGAGATGGGCCAAGCCACACAAGAGGCTTACTTTAAAGCTGGCCAAACCATTTACTATAAGAACGGCAAAGAGGTGGATACTATCGCCACTCATGCTCCCTATGCTGCTTTGGTGCCTATCATCCATAGGCCTGATGCTAAGCGGCCTTTTGGGCGATCTAGGATAACTAAGGGCTGTATTTACTATCAAAATTATGCCCGGAGAACCCTAGAGCGGTCAGACATTTCAGCGGAATTTTATTCATTTCCGCAAAAGTACGTCACTGGGCTAAGCCAAGATACTGAGTTTATGGACTCTTGGAAAGCAGCTATTTCATCTATGCTGATTTTTCAAAAAGACGATGATGGGGATTCTCCTAAGTTAGGTTCGTTCCCTCAACAGTCCATGACACCATACCTGGAGCAGTTAAGAGCCGCAGCTAGTGGCTTTGCTGGAGAGTCCGGCTTAACTCTTGATGACTTAGGTTTTCCAAGTGATAACCCATCTAGTGCAGAGGCAATTAAAGCCAGCCATGAAACCTTGAGAGTTACCGCTAGAAAAGCACAACGCTGTTTTGGTAGTGGCTTCTTAAATGTTGGCTATATCGCTTGTTGCATGAGGGATAAATACCCATATCGCAGAGCAGCATTTTATAAATGCAAGCCAAAATGGGAGCCAGTCTTTGAGGCTGATGCTACAACCATGTCACTAGTGGGTGATGGAGCAATCAAGATTAACCAAGCTATCCCTGGTTACATGGATAAAGAAACTATTAGGGATCTAACCGGATTGGAGGGCGGCAATGGAGCAGGATATAACCCCCAAGCTTTGGGAGGCAATTCAGAGGGACTTTCAACGGCTTCTAAAGGAAGTCAAGCCGGGCAAGAGCTATAAAGATGCTGATGATTATGCAGATATTGTTGGCCAGGCAATGGCCAAGGCTTTTCATGACAATGCTGTTAACCTCCCCAACGATAAGATGTACTTTAATATAGCTGACAGACTTATAAGGGCCGCTATGAGCCGAAACTATGAGCTGGTGGCTAATTATACTGCCGACACTCAAACAGCCCTGAACAAGACCTCAGGATTAAATTTTAAGGGGTTAGCTGCTGACCTAGATGAGGATAAGGTTAAGAACCTGGTGGAAGTCGCTTGTGGGGCTGACGAGTATGCAACTGTAGCCCCCAAGGTAGAAAATGCCATGACTAGCTTTAGCCGGTCAGTGGTATCAGATACCCTTGAAAAGAATGTCAGTTTCCATCACAAGTTAGGCTTGCGGCCTAAAATTGTGCGAAAGCTAGGCGCTGGGACAGGCAAAAAGCGGTCCAATTCAAGGTGTGACTTTTGTAAAGAGCGTGTGGGGACTTTTGATTATAATAAGGACACTATAGACAAAGAAATCTTTAGAAGACATGCCCACTGTAACTGTACTTTGGAGTATTACCCGGGGGACGGTAAGAAGCAGAACCCATGGGAAGCCAAGAAAAAATGGGAAAAAGTTACTGAAAAAGATTTATCTTTTATCAAAGAGCAAGAAAAAGAAGCCCAAAATGCTAATAAGAAATTGCAATCTTTAGCCTATAGTAAGGCTTTAGAGCTTGGTTATTCACCTTTATCTCCTGGTGAGGTCGTCCCAATACTTAGAGAAGATGCCAAGGAGTGGCTGAATAAGCTAACGGCGGAGGAAAAGCGGGCTATCACAAAGTACACATTTAATGGCAAAGATCCTGATGGCCTAAGGCTGTTTGAAAAAATTAATGGATATTTGGACGGCTATTATAAGCCGGTCAACAGCAAAGAAGAAAAGACATTACTAAAATATGCAGGTTTAATAGAAAAGGGTTTATTGAGATATAACTTACAAAGGGATATAATTGTTTATAGGAAAGATTTTTATACTAGTGCATTAGAAAAGCCTATAGACAAATTCTTGAGTACCTCAATTAGTACTAAAGGTGTTTTAACCGGTAAACCTAATATTGCAATTATCGTTCCTAAAGGGACTAATGGGGGATATGTTGAATTATTAAGTCAAGAGAAATTTAAAAGGCAGCGAGAATTTTTATTTAATACAGACCTGGAGTTAGAAAAGTTAAAAGAAGATGGTCTGTATATCGTAAAAAGGAAGTGATAGAAATGACAGAAGATGTTAATAAACTTACAGATGAAGAAGTTGGTGCAATTATTCAAGCTAGATATAATGCTGAGAGCCGTAGACCAGAAACGGATGAGCAGCGTAGGTTGGCCGCAGAGCGTAAAAAGAAGCTTAAAGAGACCGTAAGAATGTTGCAACAGCAAGAATAGTAGACCACCGCAGATGTGAACGGTGGTTTTTTACGCCCATAATCGTGTGTTAATCGTGCGAAAATCAATAGGAAACCTGATATATCAACATTAAATCGTGAGTAAATCGTGCGAAGTCGCTAATAAGCGGCTTTTTTTATTTTGTCTTAAAAGGAGCGATGACATGACTAGATTAGGCAATCCAAGGCCTACAAGGTCAGTCATTTTGCCATATAAAAAGAGTAAATTCCAAGAAGCCATTGACTTATACGAAAAGAGCGGGAGGAAAGCTCAGCAGTGGCAAATTGACATGATGCAAGACATTATGGCCGTTAATGAAGACGGCTTATGGACACATGCAAAATTTGGCTATTCCTTGCCCCGGCGGAATGGTAAGAATGAGCTTGTGGTAATGAGGGAATTGTGGGGACTAGTGAACGGTGAAGAGATGATGCACACCGCTCACAGAATTTCAGCCTCCCATAGTGCCTGGGAAAAGCTTTGTTTTATGTTGGATAAGGCCGGTATAGAATACCGTTCTATCAGAGCTAAGGGGCAAGAATTAGTAGAATTGCCAGGCGGTGGCCGTGTACAATTTCGGACCAGGACTAGCAACGGTGGGCTTGGTGAGGGTGTAGACCTGATGATCATTGACGAGGCCCAAGAATATACTGATGATCAGGAATCATCTTTAAAATATGTTGTATCTTCTTCTAAAAACCCGCAAACAATCTTATTAGGTACACCACCTACAGCAGTATCAGCTGGTACAGTTTTCCCGGGGTTTCGTAAAGCGGTACTTAGTGGGGATAGCCCTGATAATGGCTGGGCTGAGTGGGGTGTAGACGAGGAAAAAGACCCACATGACGTAGAAGCTTGGTACTTTACCAACCCATCCTTAGGCACCATTCTGACGGAAAGAATTATCAGAAGTGAAATTGGCCCGGACACGGACGACTTTAACATTCAGCGGCTGGGTTTGTGGATCTCTTACAATCAGAAATCAGAAATTAGCGCCGAGGAATGGGAGAGATTGCGGGTTAAGCGCCTGCCTAAGCTTACAGGGAAGATGTTTGTAGGTATTAAATATGGCAATGATGGGGCTAATGTAGCCATGAGCATTGCTATTAAGACCTCCCGGGGAAAAGTTTTTGTTGAGACCATTGACTGCCGTTCAGTGCGGGCAGGAAATGACTGGATCCTTGCTTTTCTTACTGCTGCCAAGCCTGAAAAGGTGGTTATTGATGGCGCTAGTGGTCAGGGGTTATTGGCCAGAGAAATGAAAGATGAGCGCTTAAAAGCTCCTATATTACCCACTGTTAAGGAGATCATCCATGCCAATGCCGACTGGGAGCAAGGTATTTACCAGGAAAGCATACAGCATAAAGGACAACCATCCCTGGTACAGATCGTGACCAATTGCGAAAAGCGAAACATTGGATCTGCTGGGGGCTTTGGTTATAAGTCACAGTTTGAGGATATGGACGTTGCTTTAATGGACTCTTGCATATTGGCCCACTGGGCATGTGTAGAAACTAAACCAGCTAAAAAGCAAAAAGTATGGTATTAAATTTATTTTTGACCTGAGTACGTCATTAAACTGCTCTTTTTTCGTTCGCCAAAAGCGTTATTTTGGCTATCAATCGTGGCCGCTACCACGTAAAAAGCGTAGAGAGGAAGATGTATAATGAACCGCAAATTTTTGGAGGATTTAGGACTAGAAAAGACAGCAGTTGATAGCATTATGGCTGAATATGGTAAGTCAATTAACACTTATAAGGACCAAGAAGCCGAGCTAGAGGCGCTGAAAGAGCAAAACAAAGTCCTGGAGCAAGCCAGCCAAGACGCAAGTAATAAATACACTCAACTGGAGAGCAGCTTGCAGGAAAAACAAGCATCCATTGATGATTTAACTAAGCAACTGGATGGCGCTAACCTACAAAATTTACGAGTACAGGCAGCCCTTGACAATGGCTTGCCTTACACTTTTGCAGACCGGTTAAAAGGTTCAGATGAGGAAAGTTTAAAGGCAGATGCAAAATCTTTTGCTGAGCTTTACAACAATAAGCCAAACCCTGAACCACCAATGAAGTCAACAGAGCCTAATAATGGGAGTGTTAACCCTTATGCTCAGATGGCAGACAATTTAATTAATTCCATTGCAGATTAGAAAAGGAGACTGATAACATGGCAAATACAACAACCGACTTAGCTTTAGATCCACAATTACTAACTGACTTATTAAGCAAAGTTAAAGGATCTAGTGCTTTAGTACAATTATCAAATCAAACACCAATCCCTTTTAATGGGACTAAAGAATATACATTTAACCTTGACCGTGAAATCGATGTCGTAGCTGAAGCGGGTAAGAAGACTGAGGGGGGCATGTCCTTTGAACCTATCACAATCAAGCCTATCAAGGTAGAATATGGGGCACGTTTCTCAGATGAATTTCTATATGCTACACAAGAAGCCCGCATTAATTTCTTACAAGCCTTTAATGATGGTTTTGCTAAGAAGTTAGCTAAAGGTATCGATTTAATGGCTATCCTTGGTATTAACCCACGGACTGGAGCAACAGCAACAGAAACCATTGCTAATAATTATTTTGCTACTAAGGTAACTAAGAATGTAGATTACAAAAAAGGTGATGATCCTGATGAAGCTATTGCAACTGCCATTGGAAAAATCCAAGAAGATGATGAGTTCCCAAGCGGGTTAATCTTAGGCCGGACTTTAGCATCTGATTTATCACAAGTAACCGTAGACAAAGCAGGAAAAGGGGTTAAGCGGTATCCTGAATTAGCGTGGGGCGCAAATCCTGGCAGTTTAAACGGTATTTCTACCCAAATTAACAATAACCTAGCTTATGGCACGTCTAATAAACTGGCGTTACTTGGGGACTTCAAGGGAGGCTTTAAATGGGGCTATACCAAACAAATTCCACTGGAAATCATTAAATATGGGGACCCTGACAACAGCGGCCGGGACCTTAAAGGGTATAACCAAGTTTATATCCGTGCTGAGGCATATCTTGGATGGGGTATTCTTGACCCTAAAGCCTTTGCCTTTGTGTCACAATCCTCAACAGCATCTTAGTTTAGGCGGTGATTAGATGAGCAAAGCTTTTGCTACCGTAGATGATGTGACTAAACTTTTTAGAGAATTAACCATGGAAGAGTCTGAACGTGCGGAGGCTTTGCTGCCAGTTGTTTCAGACTCTTTGCGGGTTGAAGCTAAAAAGGTAGATCGCAATCTTGACGAGATGGCCAAAGATGAGGCTTATGCCAATGTCTTGAAGTCAGTAACCGTAGATGTAGTGGCCAGAACGCTAATGACCTCTACAGACCAGGAGCCAATGACTCAGACCACAGAATCAGCTATAGGCTATTCTTGGTCCGGGTCTTTTTTAGTTCCGGGCGGAGGTTTGTTTATTAAAAATGCTGAGCTGGCCAGGTTAGGACTCAGGCGGCAAAGATGGGGGGCTTTTGATATTTATGGGACACATTAAAGGGGTGCCAGTTGTATTAATTACCCAAGTGGCCAATGGGGTAGATCCTTTTGGCCAACCCATTTACGAAGAAAAAGAGATTGTAGTGGACAATGTATTAATTGCCCCAACTCTAAGCCAAGATGTCCTTAATCAGTTAAACATTACTGGTGATAAGGCAGTCTATACTTTAGCAATTCCAAAAGGGGACCAAAACCAGTGGCAAAACCAAAAAGTTAAGTTTTTTGGTAAGACCTGGCGAGTGATTGGAATGCCTTTAGAGGGCATTGAAAGCATGATCCCCTTAGATTGGAATAAAAAAGTGATGGTGGAAGCCTATGGGTAAGTTTAAATTTAAGCTTAATAAATCTGGCGTTAGGGAGCTGATGCAGTCGGGAAACATGCAAGGTATTTTAAGTGAGCATGCTAACCAGGTGGCCAAAGTGGCCAACAGCAGTAAGGGCGGTTATGAGGTCAGCAGCTATATTGGCCGGAACCGTGCTAATGTCAGTGTCTATGCTAAAACTGTTAGAGCAAAAAGAGACAACTCTAAAAACAACACTTTATTAAAAGCGCTAGGAAGTGCTAAGAAATGATTGAATTAGTAATTAAAAACCAGCTTGAAAAAGCTTTGTCAGCCCCAGCCTACCTGGAATATCCAAATTCTAAGCAAGCTGGGGCTTTTATTGTTTTTGAAAAAACTGGCAGCCAAAAAAGGAACAGGCTAGTCAGCGGCACTTTTGCTTTTCAGAGTTATGCAGACAGTCTATATAAAGCGGCTGAATTAAATAACCTTGTAAAAAAAGCAGTAGAGGACCTGGAGTGGCTACCTGAAATTGCCAGTGTAAAGCTAAGCAGCGATTACAATTTTACAGACACAGAAATGAAGAAATACCGCTATCAAGCGGTTTTTGAAATTAAATATTACGAGGAGTGAGAACATGGACTCAAAAAATGTAACTTATGGTAAGCCTAAAGTAGGCGGGGCGATTTACTCAGCACCTGCTGGGACAGCTTTGCCAACTGATGCAACTACTGCCTTGCCAGCAGTCTTTAAAGACCTTGGCTATGTTTCAGAAGATGGAGTAAGCAACTCAAATACACCGGACTCAGACACCGTAAAGGCCTGGGGCGGGGACACTGTTTTGGTTATTCAAACTGAAAAAACTGATGAATTTACTTATACATTGATTGAAGCAACTAATGTGGAAGTGCTCAAGGAAGTTTATGGGCCAGACAATGTGACCGGAACACTCAAAGACGGCTTGACTATCAAAGCTAACGCCAAAGAGTATAAGCCCCATGTGCTAGTTATTGATATGTTACTAAAAGGCGCAGTTAAGCGGATTGTGATCCCTAACGGCGTTATTAAAGAAATCGGAGATATTGAATACGGCGATGAAGATGCCGTAGGATATGAAACCACAGTAACATGTACACCAGACACCAACGGGAATACCCACTATGAGTACATTAAATCAACCGAAAAAGTAGGGAGTGCAGGCTAATGATTAAGGGAGTTACTAAGACAGGTTTTAGATATAGTTTTGACGAGAGAATTTTAAAGGACTTTCGCACGCTTAGACTCTTTAGAGAAGTAGACAAGAACCCTTTATATACGCCCGACCTTGTTGATGCCATTTTAGGAAAAAAACAAGCTGAAGCTTTAGTAAATCATGTTGCAAAAAGGAATGGTGGGTTTGCGCTTGATGAAAAAGTAGGCGCAGAATTAGCGGATATTTTGAGAAACACAAAAGTAAAAAAATCCTAACCCTTGCTAGCTACTTAGAGGCTGGTGAGGATGAGGTTATATGTGACCTGGCACAGTACTATCATATTTATGATTATGAGCAGCTACCTTTAGACAAGGTGGCTGTTTTTGTTGCTGGGCTGCCGGAAGAATCAAGAATTGTTAAAAAGCTAAGCGGTCAAAAGCTTAGTTATGACAGTCTTTTGCTAACATCTATTTTTGACCAAATCAACTTACTACTTTGGTCTAAGACTAAAGATGGGCAAAAAGGCAAAAACCGGCCTGACTCATTGACCAAAGAAATTACCGGTAAAAAGGAAGAAAGCAAGGTAACTGCCTTTACAAGTGGGGAAGATTTCAAGGCGGCTAGAGAAAAGATGATCAAAGAGTTAGAGAGAGGTGAGGTTAAGTGACCGACCTAGGGAAAGCTTATGTACAAATTGTCCCGTCTGCAAAAGGAATATCGGGACAGATCAGAAATGCGATACAGCCCGATATGGAATCCACTGGAGAAAGTGCTGGCCAGACTTTAGGTTCTAAGCTTATGAGTGCTGCTAAGAAGGTCTTAGTAGCTGCTGGAATTGGAAAAGCTATTGCCGCCTCCGTCATGGAGGGCGGGAGGCTAGAGCAGTCTATAGGCGGTGTTGAAAAGCTTTTTCAAGGGTCAGCCGATAAGGTAAAAAACTATGCAAAAGAAGCCTTTAGAACTTCTGGAGTATCTGCTAACCAGTATATGGAACAAGTGACCGGCTTTAGTGCTAGCTTGATCTCAAGCTTGGGTGGTGACACCGAAAAAGCCGCAGATTTAGCAAATACAGCGCTTGTGGACATGAGTGACAATGCGAATACCTTTGGTACAAGCATGACTGACATTCAGAATGCTTATAGTGGTTTTGCAAAACAAAATTACACCATGTTGGATAACCTCAGACTTGGCTATGGGGGCACTCAACAGGAGATGCAAAGATTACTTGCTGATGCTGAAAAATTGACGGGAAAGAAATTTGATATTCAAAATTTTGGCGATGTTGTCGAAGCGATCCATGCAATTCAAGAAAATATGAAGATTACAGGCACAACAGCAAATGAGGCTTCTCAAACTATTGAAGGCTCTTTTAACATGATGAAAGCTGCTGCAATTGATCTTCTGGGGAACTTAACCAAAGGCGATTTTCAAAATATTGGTCAATCCATGAAGAACTTAATTGAGTCTGCTGTTATTTTTGCTTTTGGAAATTTACTCCCTGCAATAGGTAATATTTTTTTACAATTACCAGAAGCAATTATGGCTGGCTTAGCCACTCTAGGCCCTATCTTGCAATCTGGAGCTGCTAACCTTATGCAACAGTTTGGCATTGGCTTAAGTGCTAATTCGCCTTTAAACACATTTTTACCGGAGTTACAGCAATCTTTTCAGCCAGTAATAGAATCTATTCAAACGGCGTTAGGGCAAATACCTGGATTTTTTGGTAGCATGCTAGAATCAGTTTTACCAATAATCGAAAGTATTGCTGGGGCTTTAGGTAAGTTAAAATTTGATGGAATAGCTGACCTTGTACAATCTATCTTACCTGCTATTCAAAACGCTTTTCAGACTTTCATGGGGATTGTAGGACCGGCAATTGGTCAAGTGGCAGAGTCCTTTGCTAATCTATGGAATGCAGCGCAACCATTAATCTCAGCCTTAGCGGACGCTCTTATGCCAGTGTTTGAGGTGGTCGCCTCTTTCCTAGGCGGAGTAGTCAAGGGAGCATTGATGGGCTTATCTGGAGCTTTTGACTTGATAACTGTAGCTGTTCAGATCTTGACACCAGTTGTTCAATTTTTGGTGGATGCATTTAATTTCATTTCGCCAGTGTTGTCTAAGGTTGCCGAGTGGATTGGGGTTCTGATTGGTCTGTTTGCCAATTTTGGGTCTTCTGGGACGTCCCTAAAAAGTATTATTGTTAGCGCTTGGGAAAACATGCAAACAAGCTTGTTTATTGCTAAGTCAGCTTTTTCAGATGTTATCAGCGGAATAATTAACTTCTTCAAAAATCTTGGTAATGCTGGCTCAAGCTTGAAATCAGCAATAAACGCAGCGTTTAACGCTATCAAGGCCTTTATTTCTTCTGCTGGATCAACAATTAAAAATGCAATTACCGGAGTTATTAATTTCTTTAAAAACCTTGGCAACGCTGGATCTGCTTTAAGATCAGCGATCAGCAGCGCTTTTAATGCGATTAAAACAGCAGTTTTTTCTGCTGGATCAGCGATTATAAGCAAGGTTGAAGGTATTAAGAATATATTTACAAGCCTATGCAACATTAATTTATTTAGTGCGGGAGCAGCAATTATGGAAGGTTTCTTAGACGGTTTGAAATCCATGTGGAGCGCAGTTACCGACTTTGTGGGAGGTATAGCGGATTGGATCCGTGACCATAAAGGACCTATCCAATATGACCGCAAGTTATTAATTCCTGCTGGTCGTGCGATCATGCAAGGGCTAAATAATGGTTTGCAAGATAGCTTTAAGAGTGTAAAAGCTACCGTTAATGGTATGGGTGACCAACTATATAACGCTTTTGCAGGTACTACACCTTTACTAGATGTTGGTTTTAACCTCAAATCGCCTTATGACCTATCAGACATTGACCGCTTTAATGTCAGTGGTAAATATACCCTGGATAGTGCAGAGGACCGAGCAAGGCAACTGGATCAAAAGCTGGATAGTATCAACGAAAATCTCATTAAATTATTGGCTAAAGATACTGATGTTTATATTGATAAAGAAAAAGTTAGTGCGGAAATTGATGAAGTCAACCGGGCTAAAAATGAGATGATGGAAAAATATGATCAAAGAAGAAAGGGGCTGCTCATTTAGATGAAAGCTTATGATATTGAAGTAGATGGCCAAAGTTTAAAAGGCCTAGTAACTATTTTAGATGTTGAGCGGACTATGGGGCCCCCTCAAAAGAACAGAGGGATCTCAGTAAAGCTATTTATTAAGCAAGATGTCATGAAAGTGATTGATGTGCTTAATAAATTACTTACTGGGAGCATCCAAACTTTTGTCTTTACTGATCAGCCTGACCGCTATTGGCTGGGGAGAGTCAAGGAAAAGATAACACCGACTGACTCAGTCAAAAATAGCCGGCTTACTTTTGAAATAGTAGTGCCAACTGGTGTGGCTTATGCCATTACACCTAAAGAAATTGCTGTTAAAAATGCCACCTCAGTGATGATTAGAAATGATGGCACAGACGATATTTACCCGCAGTTTGACTTTATGCTTAACGGTGAGACCCACATGCTGGGTCTATCGAGTAGTAAGGCTGCTTACCAATATGGGGTAAGCGCTCAGGATAGCCCAATAAAAGAGCTTAAAATTAGCCGTACAGCCACCACTGCTGGGCATATTGACTATCGCAAGCAGGCGCTGATTAATAATGTGTTTGACGATTGGCACGGCTGGCAAGAGGCTGATGCCTGGGACTGGGGCCAAAGATGGCACAAGCGGGGTAATTTTACCCTTGGCAGCCAGGGCTTTCCTACACCAGTTAATGGCCAAGTAACAGTCGCTGATTGGGCCACTCACTGGCAAACCGGCGAAAGAATGGCCGACTGGGTTAAGGGCCAAACTTTCCAAGTGTCGCAAACTAAAAATGTCCGACAAGCCAGCAGTAAAAAAGCATATTTATTGGTTAACCGTGGCCAATATTTAGGCTGGCTGCTAGAGCAGGACATTAAAGGCACTAGATCCAACAAAAATGCCTTAGTCCCTAACTATGGGTCACCTAGTGCCTATAAGTGGACGGGGCCAGCTATGCAGCACAGCTTAGATTCCCAATGTACTGACTGGACGTTAAGTTATTGGCACTACTTCAAGCTATCAAGTGCCAACGAGGCAGGAGCCTTTTTTGTTTCCGTTCGTAGCGGAGATAACGAAGTAGCTAGCGCCTTATTTAGTGCCCACCAATACAATTGGTCAGTATGGCAACAGTTTAGCGCTGGTGGCCAAGGATTGCCCAATGATAACTATGACCGCTACATGGCCAATGATTTTCATGGCCGGGTGATGATCAGCAAAAGTGGGCCTCACCTAAATTTTGAAATTTGGAATGACCGAAAAAATGTCAGGTACTCAAAGAGCTATTATGTACCAGATATACAATCCTTGCGCCCTGACAAAGTCGTCTTTTGGTGTGGTCGGTATAGTACCAGTGCACCACCTAAAGAAAACCTTGTCGACAGTGTGGAGTTTGAGGGTACTAATACCAAGGTATGGGTAGAGCCAAAAACTGAGACCATTACCGATGTTATGAACGTTCCTGACTATGAATACACATTTCATTCAGGTGACATGGTCAGAATTAATATGTCTGATAATCGTGCCTATGTTAACGGCCGGCCAGAGCTAAAGCCGATCGCTTATGGTAGCCGTAACATAAGCGTTCCGCCTGGAGAACATGAAGTGATTATTACTAGTGATAGTCTGACTAAACCCGATGTAATTTGTAGGTATAGGGAGGTGTTTAGATGATTTTTTTTACAGATAGGCAATTTAACACAGTGGCCATTGCAGATGCTGATAGCCCTGCCGGACTAAAACTATTAGATGATGATTTAAACATGCAGGTCAAAACTGGGACCTCCTTATACACCGCCATCCTAAAGAAGAACCATCCCTCAGTTGCTCAGGTGACTGAGGGTTGTTTTGTTTTTGTCCCCGATTTTAAAAATCGTCTGATAGTCCTGGAAATTATGGAGCTGGAAGACTATGACAATAAAAAGAAAATCATAGCCGAAGATGCCGGCCTTGATCTGCTGAATGAGGACACAGGCCCAATCAAAATGAAAGGCACAATTAAAGACTTCTTTAATGCTATTACTGGGGACAGCGGTTGGGAGATCGGGCTTAACGAGGTAAGCGATAAAAACATTACCTTGGAATATACAGGCACGGCCACCACCACCAAGCGGCTAACTGAAATTGCTGGACGCTTTGATGCAGAAATTAGCTATAGCTTTGGCTTTAAGGGTAATCGCTTAGTGCATAAGTATGTCAATTTTCACAAGAAGAGGGGCAAAGAAGTAGGCGAGCGCTTGGAGCTTGGCAAGGAAGTTAAAAGCATTAAGCGCAAAGTATCAATCACTGATCTATGTACAGCGGTTATTGCTACTGGACAACCTCACAAGGAAAAGATTAAGACTGAAAAAACCGTCACTGAAAAAGTTACTATTGATGATAACAACCCTGAACAAAAAAGCGGACCACCTGAAAAGCTCAAGAAGTTTATTGAGTGGTTTAAGGCCAGAGAGGGCAAAGTATCGTATAGCATGTACTCAAGGATGGGGCCTAACTCCTATGACTGTTCAAGTGCCGTTCACTTTGCGGCCAAGCATGCTGGGCTGATCCCTGGCAATCACTATATCGGTAGCACAGAAACCCTTTTTGGTATGAAAGGGACCTACTTAGACGAGATTAACCGCAATCAGATCAGATATGGGGATATTTTTGTTGCTGGTGTCCAAGGCGCTAGTGGTGGTGCTGGTGGTCATACTGGTGCAGTCATTGATGATAGCCATATTATCCACTGTAACTATGGATCTAACGGCATTGAGACAACACCAAT
The DNA here is from genome assembly GCF_003286645.3 of Aerococcus tenax. Taxonomy (NCBI): domain Bacteria; kingdom Bacillati; phylum Bacillota; class Bacilli; order Lactobacillales; family Aerococcaceae; genus Aerococcus; species Aerococcus tenax. The sequence continues at coordinate 810,171 of NZ_CP127382.2, forward strand.
TAATGGCCGTACTGGAGGCCCACCAGTGCGCTGGTTTCGCTGGAGAGATGCAGGAGAGCCAACTAATAGCCAACCCGCTAAGTATTGGACTAATAGCGATGTAACCAGGCATGACTTAGGTTATACCTTGCCAGGTATCACAGCGGAGCAGATTAACAACTGGGTTCGCTCAGTGAGTCCAAGCAGTGCCTTTAATGGCCAAGGAAATGTCTTTATTGAGTCCCAAAAGCAAAGCGGCCTTGATGCAAGATACCTTGTGGCTCACGCTGCCCTAGAAAGTGCCTGGGGTAATTCAAACTATGGCCGCAATTACCATAATTACTTTGGTATTGGAGCCTTTGACTCAAACCCTGATAATGCCAAAAACTACAGTAACCCTGGTTTAGCTGCTGGAATTATTGGCGGGGCTAACTGGATTGCTAAAAATTACTACAATGGCCAATGGAAGCAAAGAACCTTGTACTCTATGAGGTTTAACAACAATGTGCACCAATACGCAACAGACCCATCATGGGCAACTAAAATTGCCAATATCATGAAAGGGTCTGAGCGTTTTGTTAAGCCAGTATCATCCACTAAGCAGGTTAAGGAAGTCCAAAAGGTCATCACAGAAGAAAAAGAGGTTGAAAAAGAAACCAACCTTAAAGACTTTAGATATGATGACGGCCGCTTTTATACCACAGGTGGCGGCCACTTATGCGACCGCGAGACCGGCAAAATCTGGTCAAGGCATAGTAATAGCGATGAGGGTTATATTGTAAGGCGGTATGACTCACAGGCAACCAGCGAAAAAGCGTTATTTGATGAAGCTTTACGCTTTTTGAAGAACCACAACACGCCAAAGGTGGAGTATGAGGTAGCCTTAAATGACCTGCCAGAAAATGTAGATATTGGTGACACCGTTAGAATTATCGATAACGAAAGCAACCCGCCTTTATACTTAGACGCTAGATTGGTAGAGGTCACCTTAAAATCTGACCGGCCTAACCGTCCTAAAGTGGGCAAAGCGGTCTTTAGCAATTATGTCGAGAAAAAAGCAGGAATTACTAGTCTTTTAATCGACTTACAAGAGGCCGCTAAGTCTAACCGCTTTAAGTGGGAGAGTCAGCCATATACTATGGCCATTGACTCAAGTTCAGGCAGTCTTTTTAAAGATGGTGTTTTATCAACCACTTTAAGGGCCAATGTCCGGCGCTTAGGCATTGACCAAACAGCGGTCATTGAAAGTTTTATCTGGGAAAGAGTTTCCCAATATCCTGACAAGCTCACTAAGACAGATGCAGAATGGAATACAGCCCATAAAATTATCGGGGGTAACCAGTTAGACCTAACTGCTGAGGATGTCGAGCTTGAGGCCACATTTACATGTTCAGCCATGCTTGATGGTGTCGCAGTAGCGGTAGCCACCTATACCATTAAAAACTTAAATATTGGCATTTATAAGCAGGAAGCTGAGCCTCAAAATGCAAAATATGGCGATATTTGGCAATTTGATGATGGCCAACGTCACTGGAAGCGAGAATACCAAGGAAACGGAAAATGGGTTGACACAGTCACTAAAAGAGACCTTGACAAGATCCAACTAATGCCAGGCCCTCCTGGGGCCCCGGGTAAAGACGGTGAGCGTGGACTACCAGGGAAAGACGGGCGAGACGGAGCTGACGGAAAAAACGCTTATGTTCATTATGCTTATGCTGATAGCGCAGATGGGAGAATTGGCTTTACTTTAACCGCCACTCCTGGAAAGAAATACATAGGCATATACGCTGACCATACACAGGCGGACAGCAAAGACCCGAAAGCCTATGAGTGGTCGCTATTTAAAGGCCAAGACGGCGCACAAGGACTACCAGGTAAAGCAGGGGCTGACGGCCGCACACCGTATGTACATTATGCATGGGCTAACGACGAGGACGGCCACTATGACTTTAGCACATACAATAGTGTACAAAGGGAATTCATGGGAACGTGTGTTACCTATAGCAAGGACGACCCCGAAGATCCGAAGATGTATAGTTGGGTAAGAGTTAAGGGGGAACCTGGTGACCCGGGAGACCCTGGGAAACGAGGCCCGCAAGGTGTACAAGGGCCTCAAGGAGCGCAAGGGCCAAAGGGAGACACCGGAGCAACTGGAGCCCCTGGCCCGAGAGGCCCACAAGGAGAAAAAGGCGCAACTGGTGCTCAGGGTCCAACTGGTCCACAAGGCCCAAAAGGGGCTGATGGTGCAAGAGGTCCCCAAGGTCCTCAGGGGGCTACTGGACCACAAGGGCAAAGAGGCCCGCAAGGATCACCAGGACTACAAGGCCCACCAGGAAAAGACGGTATCACAACCTATACTTGGGTTAAGTATGCTGAGGATGCTAACGGCAAAAACATGTCTGACAATCCTGCTGGAAAGTCATACTTGGGCTTAGCTCAAAATAAAACCAGTCAAACCGAGTCAAACAATCCCAAAGACTATACTTGGATCTATACCAAGGGGGAAAAAGGTGTACCTGGCCAACCTGGGGCTAGAGGGCCACAAGGTCAAACTATGTACACCTGGATCAAGTATGCAAACAAACCCACCGGACAAGGTATGTCCGATCAGCCAGACGGTAAGAAATATATAGGGATTGCCTATAATAAAACGACACCAAGCAAATCAACCAATGCTGGAGACTATGCTTGGTCTTTAATGCCGCAAAATATTGAAATTGGTGGGAGAAACCTAATTCTTGATAGTAAGAAAAATGTTTCTAATTCAGACTATCCTTTAATTAATTTCAACCTGGCGGAAGACCTTATAGAGCAGGAGACCTACACTTTAACTGTTAATGCAGAATTAGCCAGTGAAAAAGAAAATTTTGCCCTTTATGACTCTTTGGGCTGGGGTGGTCAAATTACCTTGACAAAGATCAGAGATAGTATTTACCAAGGGACCTTTAAATATTCACCGTATAAAAATCATCCTCAAGGACTTAAAGCTGACCCTAGAATGGTGCGATTATATCCCTTGCCGGCCAATAAAAAAGGTGTTTCATCCTATCACTGGGCTAAGTTAGAAAAAGGAAATACCGCCACCGATTGGACACCAGCCCCAGAGGATGTGAATGACAGAATTGCTGCCAAGGCCTCACAAAATACCGTAGACGAGCTACAGAAAGCACAGTCAGCCCTACATACCTTGATGGAGCAATTTCCAAGCCCCGAGAGTCTGAAAGACTTATCAACCCAATTTAGTGATTTAAACGCCTATGCCAAGCAAATTGAGACCGCAGTGGCCTCAAATAAAACTGATCTCTTGGACCGCTTTAAGATCATGGAGTTACAGGTAGGATCAGCCCAAGCCTTTTTACAAGCTGTTAATAGACAATTAAGTTTTGGGGAAGAAGGTCTGATGCTTGGTAGTGAGGGCAGCGCCTTAAAAGTCGTGATGGACAATGAAAGATTATCATTCCTGGACTCAGGGAAAGAGGTGGCCTATATCAGTGGCCAAACATTATATATCTTGTCTGGGGTATTTATATCATCCTTAGCTGTAGGTAATCACAAGTTTGAAAAGCAAGCAAATAGTAAAATTCACACCATTGTAAGTCTTATAGGAGGTGCATAGATGGCTACATTTATAGGAGGTAAGGGCAATCTAAGGCCTTACCTAGAAATGGAAGTTGATGTAATCAGTCAACAGGTTGAAAACAACCGATCACAGCTTAGAGTCCGGCTATACTACAAGCAGGACAGCGGGACCATCCAATATAGTGCCCACTATGCTGGGGCTATTAATGTGGATGGCCAAAATTTCCCATTTACTGCTAATGTGGGGATCTACCGGGCTGGCCGGCACCTTTTGAGGGAGCAATGGCTATGGGTTGCTCATAATGAAGATGGCACAAAGTCAATTGATGTCAGCGGTAATTACAACTTTAATCTAACCTTTAATGGGGCTTGGATTGGTAATTTTGGTGTTAGTGGCAGAATGGACTTACCAAAGATTGCTAGGTCAAGTGGGTTAAAGATTACTAACACCAGTGGCCAGGCGATAAGCATAGCCCCGGTAGGTAGCGTTATCCGTTTTAATATTGACCGGTCTAATAGTAATTACAGGTATACCTTGAGATCTAACTTTTACGCTATGGATGTTGCCATTGCTGACAAGATCAGTAGTACAACATATGATTGGACTATTCCTACCTCTTGGGCATCTAAATTTACAGAGGCCACCAAGACATGGACCACCTTTTATGTTGATACTTATAACGGCAATCAGAAGCTAGGGACCACACAAGCTACCCTAGATATTTCAGTACCCGACAATGCTGGGCCGACAATTTACAGCTTTCAAGCCGTGGACCTAAGCGGACAGACAAAACAGCTTTTTGGCCAATTTGCCCAAGGTCGTAGCCAAATCCGCTTTGATGTGAGTGCTGCCACTGATTACAGTGCCACCATACGTAGTTATTCAATAACTTTTGATGGCCAAACCTATTCAGACATTAGGCATACTTTTATACCGCAAAATAGCGGCCAATTGCCGGCAGTAGTTACTGTTACAGATAGCAGGGGTAAAACAGCAACCAAGACAATTAATGTTAATGTCATGGCTTACAATCCTCCTAAGATTCAGCTTTTTGCCCCAGCACGAGCAGGAGGCGGCACTAACTCTACTGTACAAGCCCTACTGTCTTTAAAAGTTGCCGATATACAAGTAGGCGGCCAATTTAAAAACCAAGCAAGTGTCAAGATAGAGTACAGGCCTAAGGGCACCGCCTCTTGGACTTTGGGCTATAGTGGGCAGCTTAACCAAGCCAGCTTTAGCACAACGGTAACGGCGGGCACAAACATAGACATTGGTAAAGCTTATGATTTCCGCTTAACGTTAACAGACAAGATCAGTACTGCTATTTCAACTGCTGAAATTTCAACTGCTAAGGTGGTCGCTTGCTTTAGTGATGTAGGTATGGGTATTGGAAAAATTCCGGAAAGTGGCCGGGTACTGGATGTTGGTGGTGATACCTTTATTAATGGCACACTATATACGCTTAAAAACGGTCAATATATATCTATTTCTAACGAAAATAGTTCGTGGGCACATTACAACACTAGTGCACCATCTGGACATTTTTTTAATAAAAATCTTTCTGTTAGGGGGGATGTTTTCGCAGGCCCTAACTACAATGAAAAGTTGATGAAAGTATCTGATGTACAATCAGGCTCTAATGCCAACGGTAACTGGGTAAGATTTCCGGATGGTACTCAAATTTGTTATAAGTTTGGTCTTTCCTTAGCTTCTGGATGGACTGACTACAAAGCAGCAATTTGGACATACCCAGTAGCTTTTTCCAGTTTGCCAGTAATTACAGGCACAGTACATGACAATCAATATACTGATATGACCATTTCTAACGTTTCAAAAAATACCGGGCAAATTCAAATCAGATCTAGAAATAATGACTATGGAACAGGAAACGTTTTAATATCTGCCATGGCCATTGGGAGGTGGAAATAGTGCAAGTGCAATATAGCCCGCAAATTAGCGGGCAAACAGTAGATTATACCTTTTACGACAACGACAAGCTTAAAGCAGTCATTGATGGTAAAGAGCAGGTGTTTGACTTATCAACTGTAGAGGTAGGAAAAGCCTATCAGCCAATCTTTCCTATTATGGATGCTTTCCGGACAGAACAAGGCCTGATCCTATCGTTATTTAAGCCGATTACACTAGAGGCAGACGAGTCCGAGAGCTTTCCCAAGGCTTTTGAACCCACTACCGATGGAGAACTTGCGGAAAAGGGCATACAGCTGGAATTGCTGGGCCCACCGCCTAAGACTCAACTTAGTGAGCTTGACCGGCTAAGGGCAGAAAATGCAATGCTGAAAAGGCGTATAGATACACATGATGCAGTGATGTTTGAGTTAACAGGAGCTATCTATGGTAAGTAGATGGCTTTTTTTATTGCTTTATTTTTTCAGTAAAAAGGAGGTGAAAAAGATGTTGATTACATGGTTAGCGGTTTATATCGTGACAGGGTCCGCAAAATTTGAGGACATTCCAAGCGTGTTAAAGCCAAAAGTATATGCCGAGCTTAAAAAGCAAGGATGTGAGTTTGTAGCTGGTGACTACCGGCCAGAGGGAGAAATTTAGATAAAGATAAAAGGGAAAGGATGAAAGGAGGTCAGCTATGCATCTATTTATTGACTTAGCGCTTTTCGTCAAGGAATGGTGGCCACTGGTCACCTTTTTTGTTGGTGCAATTTATGCTGGCTATCAAGGAGTTAGAACCATAAATGATACCTTGGTTGATATTAAGCATGAGCTAAAAGTATCTAATGACAGGATCAGCGAATTTAAAGAGCAATTAATTAAAGTGTGGTCAGAATTAGATAAGCATGATGCCCGGCTAGATAACTTGGCCACGGAAAGCGTTAGGCATAACGAAAACATTAAAACCTTATTCAAAGGCGGGAAAGGGGGTGAATAGATGGATTTCAAAATGAAGAATAGCACTTATGACACGCTGAAATGGATCATCTTAATTGTGGCACCAGCTTTAATGACCCTGGTTAGCACTATTGGCGGCCTTTACGGCTGGCCACAAACAGAAGTGACCGTAGCGGTCATTGGGGCAGTAACCACTTTTGCTGGTGCAATTACAGGAGTATCATCCAAAAATTATAACGACAAATAGACTAAGGGGCTTTGGCCCCTTTTTATTTTTGTAAAGGAGGTAAATCAATGGGATTTATTGAAGATGTAGCGCCTTACGCTCAAAAGTACAGTAAGAATATTTTTCCATCTGTAACCATTGCTCAAGCAGTTTTAGAAAGTGGCTGGGGCAAGTCACGACTGGCCCAAGACTATAATAACTACTTTGGTATTAAAGGTGATGGGGTAGTCCTACCCACCTTGGAAGATGATGGTAGCGGTAATTACTATCAAATTAAGGACAGCTTTAGAGTCTATGACGATTGGGGCGGTGCTTTTAAAGATCATGATGCTATCTTTGAGACAAGTCCTAAGCTGATGCATATCCCAAAAGCCAAAACACCAGAAGACCAATGCCGGGCTATGGTAGGGTCTTATGCTACTGATACAGCTTATGCCGATAAATTAATCAGGATTATTAATGCCAACAACTTAAAACAGTATGATCAAGGATATGACAAAGGGAGTGATGATGTGGGTATCAATTTACAAGCAGCAGTAGATTATATGTATAGTCTGGCCAATCAAGGAATTAATTATTCCATGTATGGCTCACGGACTGGTTCAGACGGTACAGGAGACTGCTCAGGCACCGTATACACGGCTTTAAGACAGGCTGGGTGTTCTGATGCCGGTTGGATCTTAAATACCGATAGCATGCATGATTGGCTTGAGCGCAACGGCTTTGAGCTTATCGCACACAACCAGGCCTGGGATGCTGTTATGGGGGATGTATGTATTTTTGGGACTAAAGGAGCAAGTGGCGGCGCTGCTGGCCATGTAGTCCTCTTTGTGGATGCCTGGAATGTTATTCACTGTAACTATGCTAGAAATGGCGTAACGGTCGATAATGAGGCCGTGGTTTGTCCTTACAGCATGGGCTGGTATGTATACCGCCTGAAAGACTTTAAGCCTGAGGCACCGGCTAAATTTGAGCCTGGTAACAAGGTAGACCTGCAAGAATACGCTACCCATTTCCAAATTGGCGAGAAGATTGCGGACCATGTTAAAGGCAAGACTTTCACGGTTAAAGAGGTTAAAGCCGTCAATGCTGCCAACTCAGACTGGGCTTATTTGTTGGCCGACGATACAAGCTATTTAGGTTGGATCCTAGAGCAAGACTTGGCTAAACATATCGAAAAAACCGACAAGTTCCAAATTGGCGATAAAGTCAAACTTAGAGGAGACAAAGCTACCCACTGGGCTGGTATCTACACTGACTTAGTCCGCAATGGTGGCCAACCAGTATCAGAGCGGGACATTGATAAAGGCTTACAAGATAAAGCTTTCCAAGTAACTTGGTTAGGTGATGAGCGGACTGTAGAGCTTGCCTTACTCAAAGAGGATGGCACTCAAGGGCAATACAGATATATTGCTTATGATTGGGACTTAGTTGACTACTAAAAAAAGGAGAAATACATGGGCAAAAATTTAATTTTACAAATCGTTAATAAAAATACTGGATCAACCTTAAAACAAGGGGATACCACTACTTTAAAATATCAACTAAAAGATGCTAATGATGAAAATCTGAACATTGAGGGCAAGCCGGTTCAAGTGGCTTTAGTGCAAGGGAACAAAGTGGCTTATTCTACAGATACTACAGTCGAAAAAGATAATTTAGTGCACTTTAAAATTAAAGACATTTTACCTGATGGGCGGTATTCCGTGGAAATGATTGTTAGTTACTCTAATGACGAGTTATACATTTTCCCATCTGATGATCAAGAGCGCCTAATTATTACTAAGTCCGCTGTTGGCTTACTTAATAAATTAACTACTACTAAAGAGTTTTTCTTAACCGCTTTGACACGGCGAGTAGATGAATTGCTAGCAAGTGAGGAATTTGTTAATAAACTAGCCTTAGGAGGACGCGGTAAGCCGGAAAAATCAGAGCCGGCTATTATCTATTCAAGTACACCGCCAGAAGATACAAGTAAGATTTGGGTAAAAGATGATATTGAAATGCCTGTTTTTGATAATTATGTTGGCGAGGCTGCTGTGACAAAAGATTGGTCACATATAATAGGTTTTTATGTAGGTGACGATTTATATCAAGCATTACCAATGCTCAATGAACTTCCTACAATTGGTGATAAGAAACCTTCGTTATTAATTAATACAACAACAGCAATTTCAATTCCAACTTTTGAAGAAAATGCATTGTATGCTGTTTACATTAGAGGTATTAAATTTCCAGCAATCTTTAGGAATTTTAGAACTGGGACCTATAAAAATGAAAACTATCTATACGCTTATTCTGACGAAAGAATAGATTTTAAATTTCTTCAAAAAAATTATGTGACCATACCAGGGTTGTCCACTCCTTCTAATGGATGGAATTATGCTGATTTTTTCTTCGGTGAAAATGTTGATTTCAAATTCTACAGCAAGTCGGATGTCCACTACGACAGTGCTGTCCATGTCTACAACAAGCGCCAACAAGAATGGCAAAAGATATAGTAATCAGAGTAGGGGCCTTCGTGGCCCCTTTATTTTTTTGTCCATTTTTAAGTAAAAGACAAAATAGGTCAGGAAAAAGTTATAGAAAAAAAGCACCCTACAAAGGTGCTGACATGCTGGCTTGGCAATTATTTTTATGTAAAAAAGTTATAGAAAAGTTATAGAAAATTGGGCAAAAAATAGAAATTATTAGCAGTTATTAGAAAAGAGCAAATTTTAGAAATGCTGATTTAGCAATGATTACACATTATTAGCAATCATAAGCATTTAATTTGTTAATAATCACATATTTGATATACTGAAGTCAGTTGGAAATTGGGAGGATCAGCTCTGATCCTCTAACTGTTTTGAGTCAAATATGTGAATGGAGGCTTTGTATAATGAGAATTGGTGTACCTAAAGAAATCAAGAATCATGAAGATCGGGTGGCGATGACACCGGCCAATGCCTTTAACCTTGTCCAAGCTGGTCATGAAGTGCTTATCGAAAGCTCAGCTGGTGTAGGTTCTTCATATGAAGATAGTGAATATGAAGAAGTAGGAGCTAAGATCGTAAGCTCTGCTAAAGAAGCATGGGACGTTGATATGGTGGTTAAGGTTAAAGAACCCCTTGAATCTGAATACCAATATCTCCGTGAAGACTTAATTGTGATGACCTATCTGCATTTAGCGGATAACGAACCTTTGGTGGATGCTTTAATTGAAAATAAAACCACAGGTGTAGCTTATGAAACCATGGAGTTAAATGGAAAATTGCCTTTACTTAACCCAATGAGTGAAGTGGCTGGACGGACTGCTATTCAAGTCGGTGCTCACTATCTTGAAAAAACTAATGGTGGTAAAGGGAAACTTTTAGGTGGTGTGCCAGGAACACAAGCCGGGAAAGTGGTTATTATCGGCGGCGGTAATGTTGGTTATAATGCCGCTCGGATGGCTGTTGGCTTAGGCGCTAATGTAACTATTCTTGACTTGAATCCAGCACGTTTAGGTGAATTAGATGACCTCTTCCAAGGTCGCGTAAATACATTAATGTCCAATGCTTATAACATTGCTAATGAAGTAAAGGATGCTGATGTAGTCATCGGCTCCGTTCTTATTCCTGGACGTAAGGCACCAATTTTAGTAACGGAAGATATGGTGAAGACCATGGAAGAAGGTTCTGTTTTAATCGACGTTGCTATTGACCAAGGTGGTAACTTTGAAACTTCTGACCATGCAACGAACCATGATGATCCTGTATATACTAAACATGGTATTGTTCATTATACCGTTGCAAATATTCCAGGAGCTGTACCAAAGACAGCTACAGAAGCATTAACCAACGCTACCATGACTTATGTTCAACAAATTGCTAATTTAGGTATTGAAGAAGCTGCTAAAGCTAACCATACAGTATTTACTGGGGTGAACACCTACAAGGGTGAATTAACTAGCGCCGATGTAGCTGAAACCAGTAAGCATGATTACAAAGAGTTAAAATTCTAATAGTCTTTAGGTAAAGTAAAAAGAGAGGCTGTGAAAACAGTCTCTCTTTTCGTTTAGTCATTTTAGTGATTATTGAAAAATAGCAAAGAAGATAATTACTATAATTCCTAAAGCAATCCGATACCAACCAAAGGCTTTAAAATCATTCTTTTGGACATAGCGTAGTAAGAAGCGAATCGTTAAAATCGAAACAATGTAGGCGATGACCATTCCTAAGATTAGTAGGAAGCCTTCCTGACTGGAAAAGCGAAATCCGTCGAGGAATCCCTTAGTTAGTTTTAAGAAAGTCATTCCGAACATAATGGGAATACTCATAAAAAAGGAAAAATCGGCAGCAGTAGGGCGGGAGGTTCCTAAAATCGTTGCTCCTAGGATGGATGAACCAGACCTTGAGGTCCCAGGAATGACTGATAGGGCCTGGAAGAGTCCAATTTGAAAGGCTTTTTTGTAAGATAAGTCTTGAGTTGAATGGACGGTTATAGGGCGGTTTTTATTTCGATTTTCAACGACGATGAAGGCAATTCCGTAAATAATCAGTGCAGCAGATACTACCACCCAATTTTGGAAATGTTCTTCTGCGAAGTCGTTAAATAAAAGACCAATAACACCTGCGGGAATACAGCCAACTACCACCTTAAACCAAGTTTCCCAAGTCTGCTTTTTCTCTTCAGCACTTTTTTGACTTGAAAAAGGATTTAAGCGGTCAAAATAGATCCAAACAACGGCTAAGATTGCCCCTAATTGGATAACGTATACAAAAATATTCCAAAATTCCGGTCTAAAATCCATGGAAATAAATTCTTCTACCAAAATTAAGTGGCCAGTACTACTAATCGGCAACCATTCGGTAATTCCTTCAACAATTCCCATGATGAAAACTTTGATAATATCTAACATTAAAATAAACGCATCCTTTCACTAGCATTTTTGTAATATAGCTAAAATACGAGGTCTTGACTAGGCCTAGGCGTAATTTTTAGCTTTTTTTAATTTGCTTAAGTCTATTGGACGCAAACAATTTCATTGAGGGGACAGCTAACATTGAGTGGGCTTAACTGTCCGGTATAGTGGTCACGTTTAAAGAAGGCCACTTTCTTCTCTTTTTGATGTCCTACAATAACGTGACTTTGGTTAGCGTCAAAGTTAAAATCACGTGGAAAGTCTCCACCAGAAGGAATGGATTGAATATGAATTAATTGAGAACCATCTTTAGAAACTTCAAATACTTCTAGGCTGTTGTAACCTCGATTGGAGACATATAAGAAGTTTCCATCTTGGGAGATACGAATTGCAGCACTACTATTTTCACCGCTATAAGTCTCTGGTAAACAATTCACCCGGTCGACAAAGGAAAAGTGCCCCTCATCATAAGTCAAAATATCGATGGTGTGTGAAAGCTCACCAATCACATAAAGAATGTCTTCTTTAGGGTGGAAAACTAAATGCCGGGGACCAGTTCCTGCTTGACATTGGTAGGAGGCTTTTTCCTGTAATTGGCCCTCTTGGTCAAATTGATAGCTGATCACACTATCTGTCCCTAAGTCACAGGCTAGGTAGTATTTGCCATCTGGACTGGTGTTAAAATAATGGCAGTGAGAGCTTTCTTGGTTGGGGTGAGGCCCTTGGCCAGTCCGGCTGATTATTTGTTGGAGCTGTAATTGACCATCACTTTGTATTTTTATAAGCGCCAATGTTCCTTCATGGTAATTGGCATTGAGTAATAATTGGCGCTCTTCATCTAGAGCGAGGTAACAGCCGTTATGTTCCAAGAAGGCACAGTGATCAACAAAAACGAAATGCTGGCCTTCTTTTCGATAATGGCTGACTCCAGGGCTCGGTTGGTCAGTGAGCGTATAGAGTTCTTTACCATCAGTAGAAAGAGCCAGGTAAGTTGGATTTGATTCAGAAATTATTAATTCATGGCCTTTAATTTCCTCATGATGACTATCCCATTTTAGTAGATGGATGCCTTGGTTGTCTTGACGTGTATAGCCAGCTAAATAGATCTTTTCCATAATAATCTCCTTTACAATCTCTGATATATTAAATTTTACACTATGTTAATTTATTTAGCGAACAAGTATGGTAAAATCATTTGGAAAAGTAGGTGTTTATATGTCTCAAAACAAGCAGAATACAGAAATAAAAAATAAGGATAAAAAGCAAAATAAGCAAGGCTTTTCCTGGCTAAAAATGCCCGATATCGTTAGTCGTGTCCTAGACAATCGTTATGTATCGCTATTAGTCATTTTAATCTTATTCGCTTTATTTATCCTATTATTAACCCAAATCGCTTTTGTCTTTACCCCAATTATTGAATTTATCCAAACAATAATCTTACCCATTATTTTTGCTGGGGTCTTTTACTACTTGTCTTCACCCCTAATTAATTTTCTAAGGAAAAGGGGCTTGAATTCGTATTGGATAGCTGGAATTGTGCTCCTGGTACTGGTTTTAATCATTCTATGGTTAATTTCATTCATTCCTAATTTAATTGATGAAGCCAAACATTTAATCGGCAATTGGTCAAATATTTGGGCCCAGTACCAGTCAGAAATTGAAAATATTATCTTTGGTCGCTGGTTCGAGAGAAGTCAGGAGACTTTAGCAGAATACTTAAATAATTTTAATCTAAATCAATTTAACCTTAATTGGCGCGAGCTCATGAATACGACCTTGTCCAGTATTGGTTCTGTTTTCGGTGTGATTACCCGGGTGATTATTGCCTTAGTGACAGCACCAATTATCTTGTTTTATTTGATTGCTGATGGTGAGAAATTTAGGGATAATTTTGCTTCCTTTATTCCAGTGAAGATTCGTAATAAGACCATGCGGCTATTGGCGGATATGAACCAGCAAATTTCAGCCTACGTCAGAGGGCAAATCTTTGTAGCAATTGCGGTAGCAGTGATGTTTGCCATTGGTTATGCCATTATCGGCTTAAATTACGGGACCATCTTAGCGGTTGTTGCGGGGGCTTTGAATGTTATCCCCTATGTAGGGTCTTTCTTTGGTATTCTTCCGTCTTTGATTGTTGGTTTAGTTCAAGATCCTTTTATGGTTATCAAGGTACTGATCGTGTTTGCTATTGAACAAACCATCGAAAGTCGGATTATTTCCCCACTCATTTTAGGCAGTAATTTGAATATTCACCCAATTACCATTATGCTTCTACTAATTGCTGGTGGAGACCTCTTTGGAGTGGTGGGAATTATCATTATTATTCCGGTTTATGCCGTTTTAAAGGTGATTTTCACCTATATCTTTGAATGGTATCGGGAAGTTTCGGGCCTCTATGAAGAAGATTTGATTCAAGAACGGGAATTAAAGGAGCCCCTAGTCGACCAAGACCATAAATAATAACCTTAGTGATCCTGGTCAGACCTTTTATTGACGAAGAAAAAGTTAAGCAAATTTCTTAGCTAAGCGATCTAACTCGATAGCTACAGGAAAATGAATTTGAAGATGTAAGTAAGTAAAAAGAGGAGAGTAGCTTTTAATGACATTGCGTTCACAAGTTGCCAAGCATAGCGCCCGCTTGGTACAAATTTTACTCAAGAAATTAACCAAAGGCGGATCCAGTTTGCCAGGAAAAATTGCTAAAAAATTGGATCCGGCTATTTTAGCTGAACTGGGCAAAAATTACCGGGTAGTTATCATTACCGGAACCAATGGTAAATCAGTTACCACGGCTCTTACCGTTAATATTTTGCGGCAAAAGTATGATGAAGTTTTAACCAATGATACCGGTTCAAACCTAGAACAAGGGATTATATCCACTTTCTTGAATGCTAATTCCAAAGGGCAAGGGGATAATATAGCTGTTCTTGAAGTTGATGAGGCCAGCGTTCGCCACATTACCGAGTATATTAACCCGGAAGTGATCTTAGTAACTAATCTATTTAGAGATCAGTTGGACCGCTTTGGGGAGATTTATGCGACCTTCGATTACATTTTAGAGGGCGCTAATAAGAGTCCCAAAAGCTTGCTCTTGATGAATGGTGACGCGCCAATTTTTGCGTCACGGGACTTTCATCATAATGTGGCTTACTTTGGTTTTAGTAATTCGGATAAAACGACTGATAAGATGGCCCATTATAATACTGATGGGGTCCTATGTCCCCGCTGCGAGCATATCCTTCACTATCATATGATTACTTATAGTAATTTAGGGGATTATTTCTGCCCTAATTGTCAGTTTCACCGACCAAGCTTAACTTATTCAGTGGACCAGGTGGATAAGTTAACGCCAGAAGCTTCGACATTTACTATTGAGGGCCAATCCTTTACCATCCCCGTCGCGGGCCTTTATAATATTTATAATGCCCTAGCGGCTTATTCAATTGCTCGTTATTTAGGACTAAGTCAATCAGCTATTCAAGAGGGCTTGCAAGGGGCTAAGCGGATGTTTGGGCGTCAAGAAGCCTTAACCATTCATGGCAAGGACACCCGTATTAATCTCATTAAGAACCCGGTTGGTTTTAACCAAATCGTTTCTTTATTGGAGTTAGACCAAGAAGAGTTCTCTCTACTAGTTCTTCTCAATGATAATCCTGCTGATGGACAGGATATTTCTTGGATTTGGGACGGCATGTTTGAAAATATCGCCCAATTACCTAACCTTAAAGCTACGGCGGTAGGGGGCATACGGGTAAAAGACCTTAAAGTTCGGCTGCAAGTGGCCGGTTTTGATGAAGACCACTTGAAAGAACTTTCTAATTCGCAGGAAGCCCTTCAATGGATTGCATCTGTCCCCAGCCAAAAAGTCTATGTTTTAGCCACCTATACTGCCATGCTCGATTTTAGACGAGAATTAGCTGACCAACATCTTGTGAAGGAGCGGATGAAATCATGATCTTTAGAATTGGCCATCTCTATGGCAATTTAATGAATACCTATGGCGATAATGGAAACCTGCTTATGCTCCAGTACCTTGCCAAGGAAAAGGGACTTCAGGTAGAAAAAGAGATTATTTCTATTGATGATACCTTAGACAGTGACCGCTATGATTTTATCTTCTTTGGCGGCGGACAAGACTATGAGCAATCGGTAGTGAGCCGTGACTTGCAAAATAAGAAAACAGCCTTGCTTGATTACATCGAAAGCAATAAGGTGCTGTTAGGAATTTGTGGGGGCTACCAACTCTTGGGAAATTATTATCAGACCACTAATGGGGAAGAGTACCCCGGTATTGGAGCCATTGATTTCTATACTAAAAGCTATCCAGAACGTCTGATTGGAACCACAAAAATGCATTGTGATCGTTTTGATGAGGACTATGTGGGCTATGAAAACCATGCTGGCCGGACCTATCTTGCTTCTGGCGTAGAGCCTTTGGGGCGGATGGTTGAAGGCTATGGGAATAATGATGAAGACCAGGTGGAGGGAGTTATTTATAAGAATACCTTTGGCTCTTATTTTCACGGGCCTCTATTAGTTAATAATCCCCATTTGGCTGAAAGATTGATTGATCTGGCCATCGATCAAAAATCGCATTAGGTGGACACTGGTGGATGAATGCATCTGCCAGTTTTTTTATGAGTAAAAACAGCTTCAGTGGCCATTAGTTTTAGCTTTTAAAGTTTAGCTGTTTGTTGACTATTGACTTGACTAAAGTTATTATAAATAATTGAGAATAGTGAGGTATAAAATCCATGGCACAGTTATTTTATCGATACGGGGCAATGAATAGTGGAAAATCTTTTGAGATCTTAAAAGTTGCCCATAATTATGAAGAACAAGGTAAACCTGTCAAAGTAATGACTAGCGCGATCGATGACCGGTCAGGGACCATCGGCGTTATTTCGAGTCGAATAGGAGAAGACCGTGAGGCCTATAGTATCGATCCTGATACTGATATTTTTTCCTATATTGAATCTGAAAATGAAAAGGAAAAAATCTACTGTGTCTTAGTTGATGAAGCACAATTTTTAAGTAAGCAGAATATTTTTGATTTGGCCAAAGTGGTCGACCAGTTAAACATACCAGTAATGGCATTTGGCCTAAAAAATGATTTTCAAAATGAACTTTTTGAAGGCTCCCACTATTTGTTAATTTTGGCTGATAAAATAGAAGAAGTAAAAACAATTTGTTGGTTCTGTGCTAAAAAAGCAACAATGAACTTACGAATTCATAATGACAAACCGGTATATACTGGTGAACAAATTCAAATTGGTGGTAATGAATCTTATTATCCAGTATGTCGTAAACATTATAACCACCCCCCATTAGAAGATGGGAAAATCGCAGTTCATCGTGCATCATTATGCCAATAAGGGAAGGTTGATTAAATGTTAGAAGAGCAATTAGATACTTTTATCGCTCGTTATCAAGAGCTTGCTGAACTTTTAAGTGATCCAGATGTGATTAATGACCATAAACGCTTCCGAGACCTAGCTAAGGAAGAAGCTGATCTACGTCCTAAAGTAGATACTTTTAAGCACTATAAGGAAATTGTTTCAGGCATCGAAGACACTGAAGAGCTGATTAAAGAGACATCCGAAGAGGACATGTTAGAGCTGGCTAAGAGTGAACTCGATCAATTAAAAGCTGAGCGTGATGATTTAGAAGAAGAAATTAAGGTTTTAATGTTGCCTAGTGATCCTAATGATGACAAGAACATTATTATGGAAATCCGTGGGGCAGCTGGTGGGGATGAAGCCCAATTATTCGCAGCTGACCTCTTTGAAATGTATTCGCGCTATGCAGAATCCCAAGGCTGGCATGTTGAAGTCGCTGACGCCTCATCTAATGACTTAGGGGGCTATAAAGAAATTATTCTTCAAATTTCAGGGGACAAAGTCTATTCAAAATTAAAATATGAAAGTGGTGCTCATCGGGTGCAACGGGTGCCTAAAACCGAATCCCAAGGTCGGGTCCATACCTCAACAGCTACGGTTGGCGTCATGCCTGAATTGGAAGACTTAGATTTTGAAATTGATGAGAAGGATATTAGAACCGATATCTACCGCGCTTCTGGTGCTGGTGGGCAACACGTTAACAAGACCAGTTCAGCGGTACGGATGACCCATATTCCTACTGGGATTCAAGTCGCTATGCAAGACCAACGTTCCCAACAACAAAACCGGGAAAAAGCGATGCTTATCTTACGGTCTCGGGTCTATGATTACTATCAATCACAAGAGCAAGATGAATACGACGAAAAAAGAAAGAATTTAGTGGGAACCGGGGATCGTTCTGAGAGAATTCGGACCTATAATTACCCACAAAACCGGGTAACCGATCACCGGATCAACTTAACTTTACAAAAATTAGATCGCATTATGGGCGGCGAATTAGATGAAATTATTGACGCCCTAATTCTTGCTGATCAAGCGCAAAAATTAGAGGAACTCAATGAAACGACCATCTAATCAGCTACGATTTATAGAAGCTCAGCAATGGGCTTCTTCTTTTTTGGAATCAAACAGTAAGGACCCAGCCATTGCCTATCACCTTTTATTAGGCATGATGGATTGGGATGTAACGACTTGGTATCGTAAGCAACAAGATCAAATGGATCTAGTGACCATGAGAAACTACCAGGAAATGTTGAAAAAAATAGTCGATGAGGATATGCCTTACCAGTATTTACTAGGGGAGGCATGGTTTTATGGCTACCGCTTTCATGTCAACGAGGCTACTTTGATTCCTCGTTTTGATACGGAGCGTTTGATTGATTGCGTTCACTCCTTAAGAGAAACACGCCAATTGGTCAAACAAGCTGATGTCTTAGATTTAGGAACAGGATCCGGGGCAATTGCAGTCACTTTAGCTAAAGAATTCCCTGATTTGAATTTGACAGCGGTTGATATCTCTTCAGATGCCCTGGCAGTTGCTAAGGAAAATGCTTATTTTCACCAAGTCACTATTGAATGGATCAAGGGCGATATGCTGGATGCAGTAGCTCAGCGAAAATTTGATCTGATTATTTCTAATCCGCCCTATATCAGTGAAAATGAAATTGATGAAATGGGGTCGGACGTCTTAAAGTATGAGCCGAAGCTAGCTCTCTTTGCCAAAGACGATGGTTATTATTATTATAAGCAATTCGCCCGCCACATCCAGTCCTTTATGAAGGCTGACGGGATCCTATTAATGGAATGTGGAAGTCACCAAGCCGCTAAGATTATCAGTCTCTTTAAAAAGTCAAATCCTAAGGCTGAAGTGAAATCGATTAAAGATTATAATGGTATTGATCGAATAATCTATGTGCAATGGAAGAAGGATAAATAAAATGATTACCAAGCGCTTTACATTTGAACAGACTGCTCAGGCAGCAGAATATTTAAAACAAGGCCAATTGGTTGCCTTCCCTACGGAAACTGTCTTTGGTTTAGGAGCGATTGCGAATAACGAAAGGGCAGTGGCTTCTGTTTATCAAGCTAAGGGGCGTCCTAGTGATAACCCCCTTATCGTTCATGTCTGCCGTAAAGAAGATTTATTTCGTTATTCTAATATAGTCAATGAAGCGCAAGCTGCAATTGCTAAAAAACTGACTGATCAATTCTGGCCGGGGCCTTTGACCTTGATTGTTCCGACTAAGGTTGGAATTTTTGGCCCAACCGTTACCGGGGGGTTAAAGACAGTGGGCATTCGGATGCCCGACCACGACTTCACCTTAGCAGTCATTAGAGAAACAGGTTTTCCGATTGTGGGACCATCTGCTAATTTATCAGGTAAACCGAGTCCAACGACGGTTGACCATGTTTTACATGATTTTGATGGTAAAATCGCGGGAGTATTAGATAGTCAACCTACCCATATTGGCGTGGAATCGACGGTGCTAGATATTAGTAATCCTGAAGAATTGGCTATTTTAAGACCAGGTGCGATCACCTTAAAAGATTTACGGAATGCCTTACCGGAGCAAAGAATTATCGATGCCACCCAGCAAATTGCTGAAGATTCTAAGGAACATCCCAAGGCACCTGGGATGAAATATCGCCACTATAGTCCCCATCAAGAAGTCATTGCCATCAGTCATGACAAGCTCCTTGAACTTATTGCTTCGAAGCAGGGATTATCTCCTGAGAGTGCGGTGATCGCTAGCGATGAAATATTGAGTCACTTAGATGCTGACCTGCCTACTTTTAGTTTAGGGACTAATGAAGCAACAGCTACCCACCTTTTATTTGCGGGGTTACGGGCCTTTGATGATAATGATCAAATTAAAAGATTATATGTTGAATTATTAGCTGATACAGAGGCCAATACCGCTTACCGTAATCGTTTACTAAAAGCTGCCAGTAAAAAGATAGAATCGTAAACATCTATCACGATCTATGGTAAAATCGACTTAGTATCAACAGATACGATCTGTATTGAAAGAAGTGAGATAATGGATGAAGTTTTTACCTTAATTGATCAAGAAAGACAGCGCCAAGAAAATGGTATCGAGTTGATAGCTAGCGAAAACTGGGTATCTAAGGATGTTTTAGCCGCACAAGGGAGTATTTTAACCAATAAGTATGCGGAAGGCTATCCAGGAAAAAGATACTATGGCGGTTGTGAGGTCGTTGATAAGATTGAACAATTAGCCATTGATCGCGCTAAGAAATTATTTAACGCAGACTTTGTGAACGTCCAGCCTTATTCTGGTTCGGGAGCTAATATGGCCGTTTATGATGCCCTCCTTAAAGCAGGGGATACGGTTTTAGGAATGAATCTGACCGATGGTGGGCATTTGACCCATGGCTCTCCAGTTAATTTCTCTGGACGGCGCTATCATTTTGTTTCCTACGGTGTCGATCCCGAAAGCGAACAGCTGGATTATTCCGCTATTCGTCAAACTGCCTTGGAGGCAAAGCCAAAAATGATTGTGGCAGGATATTCTGCTTACTCTAGAAAGTTAGACTTTAAAGCCTTTCGCCAAATCGCTGATGAAGTTGGGGCCCTTTTAATGGTCGATATGGCTCATTTTGCTGGTTTGGTAGCAGCTGGAATCCATGAAAATCCAGTTGATTATGCTGATGTAGTGACTTCAACTACCCATAAAACCCTGAGAGGTCCCCGGGGAGCGATTATTCTAACCAATAATCCTGACTACGCTAAAAAAATTAATAGCCGAATTTTTCCTGGTAACCAAGGTGGTCCCTTACTCCATGTGATTGCTGCTAAGGCGGTCGCTTTTCAAGAAGCTTTAAATCCTGACTTTAAAGATTATATGGAAAACGTAGTGATCAATGCCCGGGCCATGGCTAGCGAATTTAGTAAAGCTGGTATTCATGTGGTGTCTGGTGGAACGGATAACCACTTAATCGCTTTTAGAGTCAGTGACTTTGACTTAACGGGTAAAGCCGTTGAAGAGAAGCTTGGTCAAGTCCATATCACGGTCAATAAGAACACCATTCCAGGTGAAACTTTGCCGCCTACCCAATGCAGTGGCATTCGCATCGGGACACCAGCGATAACGACACGTGGCTTTACCGCAGATGTTTGTCGCTTGCTGGCACAATTGATTGTTCAAGTTGTCAAATATTTTGATGATGATCAAGTCATTGCCAAGGTTAAGGAACAAGTTAAGCAACTGACCCAAAAATATCCGCTCAGTGAGTAAAGTAGGGAAATAGATTTAAAAAGAAGGAGTTTCTTATGAACAAAGAAGGATTACATATTGTTAACCACCCCTTAGTACAACACAAATTAGCGATTTTACGCGATAAAGACTTAGGGAGTAAGGACTTTCGTGAACTGGTTGATGAAATCACGGTTTTTGTTGGTTATGAAGCGACACGTGACTTGCCATTAAAAGAAGTTGAAGTCGAAACCCCGATTACAAAAACGACTCAAAAAATGATTACTGGTAAAAAGATGGCCATTGTTCCTATACTTCGGGCTGGCTTAGGTATGGTTGACGGAATCCTATCTTTATCACCAGCCGCTAAAGTAGGCCATATTGGTATGTACCGTGATGAAGAAACTCTAGAACCACACGAGTATTTCTTTAAAATGCCTAGCGACATTGAAGAACGTCAAGTACTTGTTGTAGACCCCATGTTAGCAACAGGTGGATCAGCTATTCTAGCCATTGAGGCCTTGATGAAACGCAATGTTTCGCCTGCCGATATTAAGTTCTTATGTATGGTTGCTGCTCCTGAAGGGGTAGAAGCTTTACAAGCAGCTCATCCAGAAGTGGAAATTTATACAGCAGCTCTTGACGAAAAGCTCAATGAAGATGGCTATATTGTTCCTGGTTTAGGGGACGCTGGTGACCGCTTGTTCGGTACCCTTTAATTTAAGGAAAAAGTTTCGTTAGAAAGCATAGGAAAATGGATGGTGTCTAAATAAATGGAAACGATGGTCGTTAAAGGCGGTCAGCGCTTAGAAGGAACTGTACAAGTCGATGGAGCCAAAAACACGGTGCTTCCTATTTTGGCTGCAACATTATTAGCCGAAGAAGGAAAAAGTGTTATTGAAAATTGCCCTTTATTTTCTGATGTCTATTTGATGAATAAGGTTTTAGATTACCTTGATGCTCAAGTGGACTTTGATGAAGCAGCTGGAGTGATAACAGTGGATGCTAGTGGGGCTATCCAAAGTGAAGCGCCCTTTGAATTTGTCAGTAAGATGCGCGCCAGTGTCGTCGTTATGGGACCTTTATTAGCTCGCTTAGGTTGTGTCAAAGTGGCCATGCCAGGGGGTTGTGCTATTGGCTCACGTCCCATTGACTTACATATTAAGGGTTTTGAGGCCCTGGGAGCTAAGGTGACGACCGAAAATGGTTATATTGAAGCTCGTTGTGATGAATTAGTCGGTACTGATATTTACCTGGACTTTCCTAGTGTAGGAGCAACTGAAAATATTATGATGGCGGCAACTTTAGCCAAAGGGGACACCATTTTAGAAAATGTTGCTAAGGAACCTGAAATTGTTGACTTGGCTAATTTCCTCAACCGTATGGGGGCAAGGATCTCTGGGGCAGGTACCGATATCATCCGAATTCGAGGCGTTGAGTCCCTGCATGGTACCCAGCATGCCGTCATCCATGACCGCATTGAAGCGGGAACATTTATGGTAGCTGCAGCAGTCACTGGGGGCAATGTCCTGGTTAAAGACGCGGTAGCAGAACATAATCTTCCCTTAATTTCTAAATTAAAGGAAATGGGGGTTCAAATTGAAGAAGAAATGGAAGGAATACGGGTTATCGGCCCGAAAGAATTAAAGGCCACAAATATAAAAACCATGCCCTATCCCGGTTTTCCGACAGATATGCAGGCCCAATTCAGCATTGCCCAAGCCATTGCCCATGGAAGTTCAAAATTAGAAGAGACTGTTTTTGAAAATCGTTTTATGCACTTAGAAGAATTAAGACGAATGAACGTTTCTTTTAATATTACCAGTGATACTGCAACGATTGATGGCCCTAACCACTTACAGGGAGCAGCAGTTGTGGCAACTGATTTACGTGCAGCAGCGGCTCTTATTATTGCTGGTTTAGTGGCAGAGGGCATTACTAAAGTAAGTAAACTAGAGTATCTCGATCGTGGCTACGCTAATTTTGACAAAAAATTGCAAGCTTTGGGAGCTAAGGTTATTCGGCTTGATCTTGATAAATATAGTCAGGAAGAAATTGAAAGCCGCTTAGATGAGGTTGGATCATGAACAAGGAGCTTTTAGTCAGTCGATTTAAAAACATGTTTAAGTGGTTACTTATTTGCCTTTTAGGAATGGTCCTCTTATTTTTAATTGGATTATTACCTGGTTATGGTATTAGTAGTGACCACCAGCTATTTAACGTCTTTAACCAAGATGTTTGGAACCATCTATACGCTTTCTTTCAATAAAAACTAAATGAAAAGGAGCGACTTCAGTGAAAGATTATTCACTGGAGTCGCTCCTTTTTTACTTGCTCATTAGCTTAAACCGGCATGATAACAGGTAGAATCATTGGATTACGTTTGGTACGCTTGTGTAGGAAAGGATAGAGAGCATTTTGAATACTGTCACGGAGTATTTTCTCATTGACTTCCTTTCCTGAGTTGAGATGACCAATAACCGTCGTTTGAACAACCTTTTGGGCATCTTTAATTAAGTCGCCAGATTCACGCATATAAATAAATCCACGTGAGACAATGTCAGGACCTGCAACTAATTCGTTATTTTCAAAGTTAACGGTAACGACAACGATGACGATACCATCCTCGGAAAGATTATGCCGGTCACGGAGGACAATATTACCGATATCACCGATCCCCTTACCATCAACATAGACAGCATCAGCAGGTACCTTACCAGCCTCTCGCCAGGAGTCTTGGGTTAGGGCAGCAACTTGTCCATTATCATGGATGATGACGTTTTCTTCAGGTACACCAACAGCTTGGGCAGTTTCACCATGAACACAAAGCATGCGGTACTCCCCATGAACAGGCATAAAGAATTTTGGCTTCATTAAGCGAAGTAATAACTTTTGTTGTTCTTGACTAGCGTGTCCCGAAGTATGGACATTATTAATCTTGCCATGAACCACCTCAGCACCAGATTCTAATAACTTGTTAATCAGATTATTGACGCTGGATAAGTTACCAGGAATAGGGGAAGAAGAAAATACGACGGTATCTGTTGGGTGCAAGGTCACTTGCCGGTGGGTGCCATTAGCAATCCGACTTAGGGCAGCTAGTGGTTCCCCTTGAGACCCTGTACACATAATCATGATCTCGTTATCCGGATAGTCATTAATTTCTTTTGCTTCAATGAAGGTACCTTCAGGAATATTAAAATAGCCAATTTCTTGGGCATTACGGAAGGCATTCTCCATTGAGCGTCCAAATACGGCAATTTTTCTGCCAGTGTTGACTGCTATTTCTATGGCCTCACTTAACCTGGAGATATTAGAAGCAAAGGAAGCAAAAATGATTCTGCCTTCGATTGGTGTCATAATATCTTTCAATGAATTGGACACATAGTGTTCAGACATGGTCCAACCAGGAACTTCAGAGTTTGTTGAATCAGCTAATAGGAGTAAGAGTCCCTCATCACCGATACGAGCCATTTTGTGCAAGTCTGCATGCTTACCAATTGGAGTGAAATCGAATTTATAGTCTCCTGTGAAAGCAACGGCTCCAACGGGAGTCTTCACTAAAATCCCCTTGGCGCCAGGAATTGAGTGGTTTACTGTGAAGAATGAAACGGAAGTTTTATCAAAATTAATCACAGATTCATCATCGATTTCATGTAAAATCGCATCACCTAATAAACCATGTTCTTCTAATTTGCCTCGAATTAAAGCCAGTGCTAATTGATCAGCATAAATGGGAAAATTCACTTGTTTTAATAACCAAGGAATTCCACCAATATGGTCTTCGTGGCCATGGGAAACAAAGATTCCTTTTACCTTATCCTTATTCTCAATGAGGTAGCTATAGTCTGAAATCACATAATCGATGCCAAGTAATTCATCATCAGGAAATTTAACCCCATTATCCATAATAATGATTTCGTCTTGGTATTGGACCACGTACATATTCTTCCCAATTTCGCCAAGACCACCAATGGCAAAGACATAAACTTCATTATCTTTTACTTCAAAACTCATTATTTATCAAACTCCGTAAGATGAAAATCTGGGCTTTTTTGTTCATAGGCCAGATGGGCTTCATCTAATGCTTGGATGTGTTCAACGAGATAAGGGGTATTTTCTCGTAATTGTTGGCGTACATCGATAATGCTATCGGACTCGATATAGAGTGCTTGAGTTTTTTCACGAACAGGTGCTTCGTTAGCTTTTTCTTGATAAGTCACCTTAAATATCATAAAATTCTCCTTTTCTAGTATAAATTAGCTTGTTTATTGGAATTGAATCAATATCGCTTGTTCTATTTTAGCATAATGACAGAGCTTTGCCTAAATAAAGTTGTTCTAGCAAGTTCCTGCTTCATTAGGCGAGTTAAACATAAAAATAAATCGATATAAATTGGCAGGCGGTCCCTAATAGAACAAATAGGTGCCAAATGGTATGAAAATAGACATATTTATGATCGAAACGATAGAAAGAAGTCCCTAGCGAATAAAAAAGTCCTCCGGCTAAAAGCCATAGAAGGCCAGCTAGAGATACCGACTGGATGATCGGGTAAACAATAAAGACAGCTAGCCAGCCCATACTTAAATAAATGTAGGTTGAGTATTTTTTCAACCAATGTCGCTTATAGATTTCACAATAAAGACCTAGGGCTACAATTAACCACTCAATGAAGAAAATTAGCCAGCCCAGGGGGTTGTTTAAAGCAATTAAACAAAAGGGGCTATAGGAGCCAGCAATGAGAAAATAAATACTGCAATGATCAAAAAAGCGGAAGATTGGGGCTACCTTGGTAAAATATAGAGCATGGTACATGGTTGAGAAGAAATATAAGTTAACCATCGACAAGCCATAAATGGTGTAAGCCATTAGCCGGTTAAGTTCTTGAAAATGGAGAGCTTTGCTAATTAAAAGTCCCGTACCAATTAAGGCTAGCAGTAAGCCAATGCCATGGCTAATCGCACTAAAAATTTGACTTGTTACTTGATAGGATCGCGAATTCAATATCTGGTGATTTGAAAACAAGAGGTTTGGTTGCTTTTCCATGGTCATCCTACTTTCCATTAAGCTCACTTTATAATTATATAATAACACAAATCCTTAATCGGTGTTGGAGGAAGAAAATGTGGACTTTGTCTTGCAAGCTTGAGTTAAAGTCGTCCTAATTTATCTTTAATAGCGTCTTCTGCTATAATTGTAGGGAACTGAGGAGGTAGCAGAATGGCATTTAATCCTAAAAACTTTGATTTTTCACTGGCAGACGATTTACTCAACCAGGCCGGCGATACTATTAATGAAATGGAAAAAATTGAAATTCTCGTCGTTGGAAAAACTGGTGTGGGTAAAAGTACTTTAATTAATAATATCTTTCGAGAAGAACTGGCTAAAACGGGCGTAGGAAAACCCATCACCCAACATATTCAAAAGCTTAGTAAAGAAGACATGCCCATTAATTTATATGATAGTCGGGGACTAGAGCTTTCAAAAGAAGTACAAAAGCAAATTAAAGAAGAAATTAATGCTTTACAAACTGATCTCACTAAAGAGGGCAGTCATTTACACGCAGCTTATTACTGTATCAATGCGAATTCTCAACGGATTGAAGAAATGGAAATTGACTTAATTGAGCAGCTCGCTGACCATATGCCAGTTATTGTCGTTTTGACCCAATCAATTGGTGAAGCAGGTGATACCATGAAGGCTTATATTGAAAGTCTTAATTTACCTATCCAGGGTGTCATTCCAGTCATGGCAGCCGATTACAGAATTAATGACCAAGTCACTATTGAAGCTTTCGGCTTGGAAGACTTACTTAATTTAACTTTCTTAGTTATTCCAGAAAACGTTCATCCCGCTTTTACCAATGCTCAACGGATTGATATTAAACGGAAGGCCAAGGCTGCTCGCCGTTGGGCAAAAAAGTCAGTAGCCATGACTTTTGGAGTCGGTTTTTCCCCGATTCCTTTCTCTGACGCAACTTTGCTCGTGCCAATTCAAATTACTATGCTAGCTAGGATAACAGCTATTTTCGGCATCTCTATGCAAAGTAAGCAAGTCATTAGTATTCTAGGGGCAGTGATCGGGACTGGTGGGGCGACTTATATCGGGCGAACCATTGCCTCAAACTTGGTGAAGTTTATTCCAGGTTTAGGATCTGCATTAGGGGGTCTGATCTCAGGATCGACTGCTGCTATGGTGACGACTGCTTTAGCGATGTCCTATATTGAAGTATTAACCATTATTGCAGAATCGGAGGCTAAGGGTGAAGAAATTTCGCTTGAAAGTCTTAATAAATTAATGAAAACGCACTTTAGAAAACGCCTAAGACGCGGGAAGAAAGATAAAGACTTTCAAGATGTCGAAGACATGAAAGATTAATCGTCATGTGAAGAGCGTGAGACTAGTTTTTATCGATTGACTAGACATGTTAAAAGAATAAAAGAGGAAAACCAGGAGGATGAGCCAAAAGCTCCATCCTCCTGGTTTAATATTACCTATTATTTTTTTCGTGAACGAACAAAGGAATAGAGCAGGTAAAGCCCCAGGACTACTCCCATGACAAAGAATAGTAGGGCGATATTGCCGGCATAGTGGCTATTGTTTTGGGAAACGATAAAGCCGGATGAGATGATTATTGCTGACAAAATGAGGGCTGTAACAATTCGGTTAATGATCTGATTAAGTTCTTTAGTTAACTCTTTAACTTCTCGCATGGAGATATTTATTGTCGTACGGCCCTTAATGAATTCAGAGAGAGCCTGGTTGGCTTGCTGGGGGAGAGAAATACCCGACCGCAATAAACGAGTGGATTCGCGGAGCAAGTGATCCTTGTTGAATAAATGACTCTGCTCTAATAAGGAGTGATGGAAGGTAAAATCCATAAAAATAGACATAAAATCAAATTCAGGATTCAAGGATTCACAGATGCCTTCTAGGATAATCACGGTTTTACTTAATTGGACGAACTTAGTGGGAAAAGTTAACTTATATTTTAAGGCAGTTTTCATGACTTCTTGAAAAATTTCTCCCATATCAATCGCTTCCAGGCCAGTGGTGAGGTAACGCTCAAATAACCACTGAACGTCCTTATACAGACTATACTGGTCAGTGATCCGAGGTCCCTTACAGATGATCTGTAGGAGGCGGACTAATTCATCAATATCCTTAAAAGCGAGGGCCTCTAATAAATTAATTAATAATTTTTGATCGGAGGAGGAGAGTGTCCCCATCATTCCTAGGTCAATAAAATAAATTTTTTCCTGACTAATAAGAATATTGCCGGGGTGAGGGTCGGCATGGTAAAAACCATCCTCAAATACCTGGTAAAGAAAAGAATAGACCAGCTTTTCGGCGATATTATTCAAGTCATAGCCCATTTGTTTTAACTTTGAGACATTACCAATAGAAACCCCCGCAATATAGTCCATAACCAATACTTTGTGGGTGGTTAAATCACCATAATAGTTGGGAAGGCCAATTAAGGAACGCTTGTCATGGTTGCTTTGAAAACGTCGCATATTATTTGCTTCATTTAAGAAATCCATCTCTAAAAGACTCTGCTGGCGAATTTCCCGGAGAATAGCCACTGGATTGGAGATAATATTGGTGAAAATAGTAGGGATTTTATTGATAACGTGAATGAATAAATCAATATCGGAGATTAATTGCTCTTTGATTTGGGGACGTTGGATTTTAACCACGACCTCTTGACCAGTCTGTAATTGGGCCCGGTGGATTTGGGCAATCGATCCAGTAGCTAGGGCTTCTTTAGCAAAACTTGCGAAGCATTGGTCAGGAGCTTCTCCTAATTCTTCTCTAATAATTAGTTCGGCTTCTTGGTAAGAAAAGGGAGGGGCAGAGTGTTGTAGCTTTTGCAATTCTAAGATGTAAGGTTCTGAGAGGAGGTCGTTTCGAGTGGAGAGTATTTGACCAATTTTAATGAAGGAAGGCCCCAAGGCTTCAAAAGCCTGTCTTAAATTTTTAGCACTTTCCTGGACATCCAATTTTTTAAAACTGCGCTGGTAAACTTCTCCAAAACCAAAGTTAGCTAAAACTTGAATGATTTCACTTAAGCGATGTGTTCTATTTGCCATGCGATCACTTCCTAGAAAAATGGGGTTAAATAATTACTCGGCCCAGTCTTGTTCTAGTAAAAGTAAAAAGTCTCAATGAGCTGATTAACTCTTGACTGACGTCTAAGCCAAATATTTATCCTTGAATTCTGATTAATCAGTTATATTCTATGGCGATTCAGCCTTATGAAAAAACGCTTACCCTTAGATAAGCGTTCAGAAAACATTTTTCTTAGATCTCATTTAATTTTTCTGATAACTGATTCACTTGGTCAGATAAATTATCAACTTGTACTTGCAAGGATTCGATTTGTTCTGAAAGAGATTGTTTTTGAGTTCGGTCGGTAAAGCTACGTTTTAAGTCTTCAGTCAGTTCTTTACCTTCTTGGACGGTTATTTGTCCCTTATCAATGGCTTGTTTGATCATTTCTTGAGCTTTTTCTATGGTTAGGCTAGTTCCACCAACAGCAGCTAAAAATAATTTTTTTAGATTATCCATAATTACATTGCCCCTTTTAATTAGTCATCAACAAAAGTAAATAATAATTTTTCTTCTTCTTCATCGTAGTCAACTTCTAGAGAGTGATCATTGTAAAACCAAGCATCATCTTCTTCAGCAAAGAAGGTTATGCCATCGATTGTTTCACTTACCAGGATTTTTTGTGGTTGACTGACTTGAACCATTACCGACACACCTTCATGAATGTTGGTTTTTCCATAGACTTTACTGGTGAAACGGACAGCATCCCCGGAACCTAAATCCATATCTTCTTTGAAAAACTTTAATGCCTGATCACTAATTCGAATTTGCATATTTTCACTCCCCTGTATCTTTAAACTAGCTCCATTATAGATGAAAAGAGAATACTTGACTAGTCAAAGGCTTGGGGGTCAAAATGCCTGAGTTTATTAGAGCTTTTCTTATTTTATTATTTATTTATAGGACAGTTAAATGCTATAATGGAAGTCGATATATTCTAAATGTTCAAGTACAATTTTGTGAAGAAGGGGTTCAATGGCAGCGTCTTATCAAAAAGATATTATTATCAGTCAGGATCAATGTGATCAAGAAGGTCGTATTCAAATTAAGAGCCTCATTGCTCTCTTTTTAGCCCTCTCTGCTGACCACGATCAAGCCCTCAAGCAGGCCGGACTTTGGTCGTTGGACTCGCGTTATATCTGGGTAATCGTTGAAAATCACTTAAGTATTAACCGTCTAGCAGAATGTAATGAAACTGTCACTGTGACTACAGAGTTGACAGGGGCTAACGCCTTCTTTGTAAAAAGAAGCTTTAGCTTAGTTGATCAAGAAAGAGCCCTTTTAGCCAAGTGTACCATGGTATATACTTTGATTGATTTTGTCAGTCGTCAAATCGAGCGGGTTGATACGCACTCTTTAGATGCCAAACTAGGGATTGATGTTAGCAAGCGCATTCGTTTGAATAAAATTAAATTTTCACCAACAGAAGATGCCGATTTGCTAAGTGAATTCTTGGTTGATCATCAAGCGATTGATCAGAATAAGCATGTTAACAATTTAGTTTATTTGGATTGGATATTTAGGCAAGTGGGTCAAGAATTTATAGAGAGCTGGCAGGTGAAAGATTTGATCATCAGCTATAAACACGAGCTCTATGAAGGGGATCGTGGCTGGTTAAAATCAGAAATCAACCAAGCAGGCGATAAGCAGTTATTGACCAAGCATAAGATTGTATCCTTTGATGATAATATTCATGCAAGTGTTGAAATATCTTGGAATAGAAAAGACTAGTAAGGGGTTTAGGGAATGGCTTTCAATAATATGTATCATATTATTGATCGTGACGATTGGCATGCTTATCGTGACGAAATTACATCTGATATTAATGTGAAATTAACCGAGAAGCAATTAGAGGCCTTGCTGGCTTTTAATGATCATCTGACTTTAGAAGATGCTAATGATATTTATCAGCCTCTCACACAATTAATTAGTATATACTTTAAAAATTATCAAAGATTGATTAGTGAACGCAATCAATTTTTAGGAATCAATGATAAAATACCACCTTTTATTATTGGCATATCGGGAAGTGTTGCCGTTGGTAAAAGTACTACGGCGCGTCTATTGCAACTCTTTTTATCGCAATTTTTTCCCTATTTAGATGTTGAATTAATTACTACCGATGGTTTTTTATATCCTAATGAGCAATTAGAACATTGGGATTTAATGCACCGTAAGGGCTTCCCGGAAAGCTATGATATGCATGAATTAAAGAAGTTTTTCATGGCTGTCAAGAGCAATAAGCAGCGCCTCAAGGTGCCTTTGTACTCTCACGAAAGTTATGACCGACTTAATGCCTACCGGGAAATTAAATCGCCCCATATTTTAATTGTTGAGGGGATCAATGTCTTACAATTTGTCGGGTCAGACCAGTTTTTTATTGGTGAATATGCTGATCTGTCTATTTATGTTGATGCCGATACTGAATTAATTGAAAAATGGTATATGGAACGTTTTATTTTACTTCGTGAAAATGCCTTGAAAGACCCCGATCACTATAACCAACGATATAGTAAGATGTCATTAGACGATGCTTTACGTTCAGCTAAACGGACTTGGGAAAACATTAATTTAGTTAATTTGGAAGACTATATTTTACCCACTCGAGATCGGGCAGACATAGTTATTCACAAAATAGAAAATCACTATATTGATTCAATTAGAATGCGACGCTATTAGGAGAAATGAAAAATGAATTTTGAAAAGAATTGGATAAAAGTTTTTAGTGGAATAGCCATTCTTTTGGCGGTCCTTTGGATAATGAATAATTTAAATATTATCAGTAATTTTATGGGCCAGATTCAAAATGTAATTAGTCCATTCTTAGTTGGGGCAGCAATTGCCTTTATTCTATCGATTCCGGTAAATTATATTGAAAAATACTTAAAAAGAATCGATTATTTTAAAAGGCATCGGAAAACCTTGCGTGGTTTAGCCATTGTTCTTTCCTTGATTCTTATCGTCTTATTGATATACTTTTTAATTTTCTTAGTCTTACCTGATTTTGAAGATACGATCACTTCATTCATTTCCATCGTGCCTACAACCATTAGTCAAGTCATCTCGA
Organism: Aerococcus tenax; assembly: GCF_003286645.3. Classification (NCBI taxonomy): domain Bacteria; kingdom Bacillati; phylum Bacillota; class Bacilli; order Lactobacillales; family Aerococcaceae; genus Aerococcus; species Aerococcus tenax. Next base: position 842,498 of record NZ_CP127382.2, read on the forward strand.
AGGTCATGCGTTTTATTGACCGTCATCCTGAATTAGTGACTTATATCCAACAATTGGATATCAATTTAAATAATTTAGCCCAAAGAGCCATCGCCTTCGTGCAATCCTTAGCTACCAATTTGCTTTCACAAACCTTTACCATCGGTATTGGCCTGGTGAATAGTCTGTTTAACTTATTTATTTCTTTGGTTTTTGGGATTACTGTGGTTTCGGCCAAGGAAACTTTAACCAGACAGGTAAAGAAAGTCATCTATGCCATTTGTAATTTACCTTGGGCAAATTACTTAGTCAATGTGGGAAAGTTAGCCAATGATGTTTTCACTAATTTTGTTAGTGGCCAGGTTCTTGAAGCTTTTATACTCGGAATTATGGTTTATATTGGCATGTTAATTTGTCATTTTCCTTATGCTTTAACTATTTCAGTGATAATGGGGGCTTCGGGTTTGATTCCTATTTTTGGAGCAATCTTCGGAGCAGTTGCTGGGGCCTTGCTAATCGTTGTGACTAGTCCGACCAAAGCGATCTTATTTATCATTTTTATAACTGTTGTGCAACAACTGGAAGGGAATATTATTTATCCTCGTGTTGTTGGGGGAAGCGTTGGTTTACCTGGCTTATGGACCCTAGTCGCTGTGACTGTCGGCGGTGCCTTCTTTGGCTTACCAGGAATGTTACTCAGTGTCCCTACGGTATCGGTAATCTACCAACTCACAGCAGCTACCATTAATCATCGACTCGATCTGAAAGAGTTAGATATCGAAACCTGGAGCGCAGAAATCGATCCTAAATAAGAGCAAAAGGCTGGAACAAAACTTCCAGCCTTTTTCTTATACAATATTTTAATGGTTTTTAGTGAAGCTAGCAGCAAGAAAACTTATAGTCATCGTTATTAAAAAATGAATTCGCTAATAGCCCATGTGAATTTCTGCGGCACTTTCTTGGTTAAATTGGCTATTGTAAAGATCCGCATAGAAACCGTCTTTAGCCATGAGACTATCATGGTTACCGTGTTCGATAATATCACCATTTTTCATGACTAGTATGATGTCGGCATTACGGATGGTTGATAGACGGTGGGCAATGACGAAGCTGGTCCGGTTCTCCATGATACGGTCCATTGCAGATTGAATTAATTGCTCTAAGCGAGTATCAACCGAGGAAGTTGCCTCATCGAGAATGAGAATATCAGGATCAGATACGATCGCTCGGGCGATGGTCATGAGTTGTTTTTGACCTAGAGAAACATTACTTCCTTCTTCGTTAATTTCCATATCATAGCCCCCAGGTAGGGTACGAATAAAATGATCAACATTGGCTATCTTAGCAGCATCAATCACTTCATAATCACTGGCTTCTAGATCACCAAGGCGAATATTTTCACGGATAGTATCTGTATAGAGCCAAGCATCCTGTAAGACCATCCCAATATGGCTTCTCAAATCATGTCGGCTGATATCTTTGATATTAATGCCATCAATCTTAATGGACCCGTCCAGGACATCGTAGAAGCGCATGAGCAGGTTAATCAGGGTGGTTTTACCTGCTCCAGTTGGGCCAACAATGGCAACTGTTTGACCAGGTTCTACGGTAAAGGAGACATCGTGCATTAAGATATTATCCTCATCATAGGCAAATTTCACATGGTCAAAGCTAACTTGTCCTTTAATTGTTAGAGGAAGATGTTCAGTCACTGGTTTTTGGTAGACCTCTTCTTCGCCAAGGAAGGTGAAGATTCGCTGACTGGCTGCTACAGCACTTTGAATCACTCCGATGAGTTGGGTGATAGTTTGGATGGGTTGGTTAATTTGCCAGACATATTGAACAAAGGCTTGTAAGTTACCAATGGTTAATTGTTGGATAAAGACGAAATAAGCACCGAGACCAGTGATTACAATATAGGCTAAATTAGAAATAAAGCTTAAAATGGGTTGGAGAATTTCAGCTAGGAATGCGGCTTTAAAGCCAACTTCTTGCAGATTTTGATTACGTTTTTCAAATTCATCAACCGACTCATTTTCTTTGTTATAGACTTTTATTTCGGTGTAGCCGGATAATTGCTCTTGGGTATAGCCAAAGAGGTGTCCCAAAGCATCTGCTTGTTTTTTAAAGATTGGTTGGGAGTAATTCAAAATAGATTTTGCACTCAAGTAAGTAATAGGCATAGAGATGACACTAACTAAGGCCAGCTTCCAATGCAATATAAACATACTGATTAAGGCAAAACTAATTTGTAAAACGCCGGTTAATAGGGGAAGAACTGATTGCTGGAGGGCATTGGATAAGGTATCCACATCGTTAGTCATTCGGCTAAGAATATCTCCCGTTTGATTTTTATCGAAATAGGAAACTGGTAGGCGATTTGCTTTATGACTAATGGCATTACGCAAATCATAAATCGAATGTTGCACGACATCAGTTAACCAGTATTGACTGAGGTAAAAAGAACCATGGTAGAAGATCCCTCGTAGAAAGTAAAGGGCCATGATCTTTAATAAGTAGTCATAGTTAATGCCAGCTCCTGGCACATTATTCATGATGGCTAATATATTTTTAGAGATTTCAGTAATTGCTAAGCCTAGGACAATCGGTTCAAGGACATTTGATAGACATAGAACGATTGTACAAATAACACTTAAACTGAACTTAAAGCGGTAGGGAGAAATAAAGTGCCAGAGACTCTTCATTAATTGACGATTATTCTCCATATTCTAATTCCTCCTTGGTAAGTTGTGACGAAGCAATTTCATAATATAGCGGAGATGACTTTAATAGTTCCTTGTGGGTGCCTTTTGCGGCGATTTGCCCATGGTCTAAAACGATAATTTGATCAGCATTGATGATGGTACCGACTCGTTGGGCAATAATAATTGTTGTCGCGTCTTTCGTTTCTTCCTTAAGCGCTTGGCGTACAGCAGCGTCAGTTTTATAATCCAGCGCGGAAAAACTATCATCAAATATATATATTTCCCGGTCCCCAATAATTGAACGGGCAATGGATAGGCGTTGGCGCTGGCCACCTGATAAATTAGTGCCGCCTTCGGTCAATTCGGTGTGGTAACGAGTCGCTAGCCGATTGATAAATTCACTAGCCTGTGCGATCGAAGTCGCGTGGTCCATGTCTTCCTCGTCCGCATCAAACTTACCATAGCGAAGGTTGGTGGCAATTTGACCAGAGAAGAGATTGGCCTTTTGAGGGGTATAACCAATTTTTGAACGTAATACTTGCAAGTCTAAGTCGCGGATATCGATACCATCGAGCTTAATTTCACCACTGGAGACATCGTAAAAACGGGGGATTAACTTTACAATAGTTGATTTCCCTGAACCCGTAGAACCGATAAAGGCGATGGTTTCACCAGCCTTTGAAGAAAAACTAATATCTCTTAGAACTGGTTCGTCTGCATCAGGATAGGCAAAATCGACATGGTTAAATTCTAAGCGTCCACTACCATCAGTCTCCATAATCGGATTTTCAGGGTGAGGGACGGTTATTGGTGTATGCATGACTTCATCGAGCCGCCCTGCTGAAACAACTGCTCGTGGATACATCATGAAAATATTAGCAAAAATGGTTAAGGAGAAGAGGGCTAGCCATACGTACTCAATAAAGGCGACTAAGGTCCCTACTTGAACACTCCCCCTAGCGGCAAAACCGGCACCAAACCAGACGATTAATATGATAGTAATATTCATGATTAAAGAAAAGAGAGAGGGCGTAATGGCCATGGTTTTAAACAGACGACTAGAGTATTGCCGGTAAGTATGGTTGACTTCTTCAAAACGTTCTTCGAAAAATTGTTCCCGGTTAAAGGCACGAACGACTCGAGTACCAGTAATATTTTCTCTGAGAATCCGGTTAATACTATCTAAGGTTTTTTGTTGGGCACGGGAAATCGGTAAGGTTAACCAGGCAATAATGATAATCATGGCTACTATCATAGGAGCCACGGGAAAAACATACAAACCTAATTCGGGCGAAGTCCGTGTGATCATATAAATACTAATAATGATCATCACTGGTGCAGTTGCCAAGGTCCTAAGCGTCATTTGAGTAAACTGCATGAGGATAAAAGCATCGGAAGTCATCCGGTTGGTTAAAGAGGGTACCCCGTAATCTTGAAACTCGTGATGAGAAAGCTTAAGCATTTTTTTAAATAAATCATTACGCAAATTCATTGTCATCATCGTTGACAACTTACTAATAAAATAAGAACCAAAAATCTGTCCAGCAATCCCTAAACAAGAAATAAAGAGCATAATTGCTAGGAAAAAGTAAAGGTTGGATAAGTCACCTGGTATTAATGCGTTATCAATAATCATTGCTAACATGGTCGGTAAACCCAGGTTAACCACTGAAAACATCAACATACCCAGGAAGATAAATATTAACTCTTTCTTAAAGGGTTTGATATAAGACCAAATATATTTCATAAAAACTCCCCTCAATAGATAAATCATTTACCATCATCAAAGACGATAGAAAAATTAGACAATAATTGTTTTCACACTAAATATATAATAAAAAAAGAAACATTGATAGCCCCATTTATTTGCCTCTCAGTATAGGATTATGCCTAACTTGGAGGTCTTTTTATTGTAATCAACTCAAGGAGCCGGCGAACATATTTGATCGAGCGGGAGTGTATCAGATTTGATCGAAAGATAGATTATCATTTTTAACTTAAAACTATTGATTTTTAGGTCGTCCCTAACTAATATTAAGTCAATAAAAAATATAACTTACAAAAAATTAGTTAAACTTCAGTTTTATTTATTTGAGGAATTGGAGTTTTACTAGTAAGGAGGAAAACAAAATGAGTAAGAAGGAATTAGTAAAAACAGTCTTTGATGGCCATCAAGCTGAGCGAACACCGGTTGGTTTCTGGCACCACTTTGTAGAAGATGTTTACCATGCTAATGCGTTGAAAGATGATCAAATCAAACCAGCTAATTTAGCTGGCCACCAACAATTTCTTAAGGACATTGAGCCTGACTATATAAAGATAATGACTGATGGTTATTTTCAATATCCTAATGAAAAGTTACAAAAAGCTGAGCATTTATCGGAAGTTGGAGAAATTGAACCGCTAGCAAATGATGATCCTTGGATTCAAGAACAAATTCAGTTTGCCAAGGAGGTCGAAGCCCTACACAATAACCAATTGTATAGTTTTTATAATATTTTCGGTCCATTAACTACCTTCAAAATCTTATATGATGACCAAGATGAACGTGTCAGCCGGTTCTATCAGGAAGATCCTGAACTTTTCGCAAAAATTTTAAAAGTCATTGCGGGAGATATTCAAAAGGTCATTGAAGGAATCTTATCAGAGACTACCGTTGACGGGATCTATTACTCTACTCAAGATTTACAAACCGATGATTTTACTGACCAAGACTTTATTGAACTGGTTAAGCCATTGGATACTGCTTTATTAAATCGTGCTAAAGAACTTAAACCTCACCATATCCTCCATGTTTGTGGTTACTTAGGCGCCCATAACCGATTAGAAAAATTTGCTGACTATCCAGCCAGTGCGGTTAATTGGGCAACTGGGCCGGAAAAATTATCGATTGAAGACGGCAAGAAGATCTTTAAAGATAAGGTTGTTGTGGGTGGTTTCCAAAATACAGCAGATGACCTCATCTACAAGGGAACAGAGGAAGAAATTAAGGCTTATACCAAGCAATTAATTAAAGAAGCTGGTGATACACCTTATGTGATTGGCGCAGATTGTACCATTCCAGCAGATACACCAAGAGAACATTTTGAATGGGTTCGCCAAGCAAGTATAGAGGAGGCAGCTGAAAATGAAAAATAAAAAATTATTTATCGGTATTTTAGTGGCGGTAGTCGTTGTATTAGCCAGCTTCTTAATCAGAAACCGAAGTAATGAACCAAGTAAAGAAAATGCACGCAATGTGAAGGTTGCTTTTTGGCAAAATTATTATCCCTATAATTTCGTGAATGATAAGGGCGAAGCCGATGGTTATGAGGTTGCCGTTTTTAGAGAAGTTGAAAAGAAGTTGCCTCAGTACCACTTTGACTTTGTCCCAACATCTAATGAAGACTTACTCATTGGCTTAGAGTCAGGTAAGTATGACGCAGGGATTAAAGGATGCTGGTATACCGATGAGCGGGCTAAGAAGTTTATTATTCCGAAAAACTATCATGGGGCCAGTGTGATTGGGCTGACCATTCGTTCTGAAGATAAGGATAAATATAAAAACATCGATGATTTCGCTAAGGCTAAGGGGAGATTAGTTCCTATTTCGCCACAAAACGGTCAATATGATGTGATTCAAGATTATAATAAAAAGAATCCTGATCATCCTATTGATTTGGTTCCTGCTGATCAATTTGACTTATCCGATGCCTATGGTTGGGTGCTTGAAGGACGTTATGATGCTTACTTCTCTATTGACCTATCCTATAAAAAGTCTGTAGAAGATGAAGATGGTCCTTACCATGATAAAGCTGATCAATTGACCTACGTGACTTATAAAGGGATTCCAATCTATCCATTATTTGAACGGACTGATGAAAATGAACAATTAGTCAAAGATTATGATCAAGCGATTAAAGAACTCCGTGAAGATGGTACATTAGAAAAATTATCCCAACAATACTTAAATAAAAATGTATTTGATTATATTAAAGATTAAAATGGCAATCTGATGTAAGACGAGGATGTGTTACTTAGCCCTGATTAAGTCTAGATGAAATGAAGTCTTCTGAATAATTATTTTCAGAGTAAGCAGTCAGTTCAATCTAAGTTAGCAGGGCTATTGCCATTCACTGACTAGTGTAGAAAGGAGATAATATGGTTAATTTTGATGTAAAATCCATATTCCCTTTATTTAAGGAATTGATACCATTTATACCAGTATCATTATTTATATTAATTATTTCCTTTACCCTTGGCAATTTACTAGGAGTTATTCTAGCTTATGGCTTAGAGGCAAAGCAAAGATGGTATCAGCAAATAACGAAGTCTTATATATTTATTATGCGCTGTACGCCACCGATAGTGATGATATTTCTAGTATTTTATGGGTTACCCCAGCTATTGAAGTGGTGGCTTAAGATTAACATTCATGATTTCTCACAAGCAGTCTTTGTCATTATTGCCTTAACTTTGCTATATGGAGCCAATATTTCTGTTGTGTTCAAAGCAAGTTATGATGCGGTCAATAAGGGACAAAGGGAGGCTGGCTTAGCTTTGGGCCTGTCAGAAGCTAGGACTTTCTTTAGAATTATACTGCCTCAAGCCTTAAGGATTGCCCTACCAAATATTGGTAACTCGACGGTTTCTTTATTAAAAAACACTGCCCTAGCTTATACCATTGGATTAATTGATGTCATGGGGGCAGGACAATTATTTATTAATCGAAATATGGGTAATTTTTCCTTAGAAACTGATTTGGCAGTAGCCATTATCTATTGGATTATTGCTGGATTAATTATGGTTTCTATTCATCTAGTAGAAAAAGAAATTTCTAAAGGGGAGGTATAGGGCGATGAATTGGGATTTTATTATTGATACATTTTTTGCTTCCTTAAAAGGAATTCCTGTGACCCTTAGTATTATGCTGGTAGCGGTATTATTTTCTATCGCCCCTGCTTTATTGTTTGCCTTAGCTTTACAGAGGGAGCTGCCAGTCATTAGTAAGTTTATTCAAGTTTACTTAGCGATCATACGTGCTACTCCCTTAATTGTTCTTATTCTGTTCTTTTACAGTTTACTGCCTAGTCTTTTAAATCAATTCACCAATTTAATTCATGTTAAGGTGGACGTCTTTAATTTTAATCCGATTATCTATGCCTACATTATCTTCTCCTTAATTGCGCTAGCTTCCTTAACCGAGATTTTTCGCTCTGCTTTAATGGCTGTTGATTATGGCCAGTGGGAGGCAGCCCTAAGTGCCGGTTTAAGTCCTTGGAAAAGTTTTGAAAGAATTATTTTTCCGCAATTGCTTAAAGTTGCTCTACCTTCATTTATTAATTTGATTATTGAACTGGTTAAGGGAACTTCTTTAGTTTTTGTGATGACGGTGCAAGATATCACAGCTATTGCAAAGACGGCAGCAGCCTATTCCTATAATTTTACCAGTGCTTATATTGTTATCTTTGTTATTTATTTAATACTTTGTGGCTTAATTCAATATCTTGGACAGGTCATTAATAAGTATTATCTATCCCATGCCTAGGAGTGATTAATGATGTTGAATGTTAAAAATATCCACAAATCCTTTCTTGGTCAAAAAATATTGAAAGGAATTGATTTAACGGTTGATTCCGGAGATGTGATTGCTATTTTGGGCCCTAGTGGGTCAGGAAAGACCACCCTTTTACGGTGCTTAAACTTCTTAGAAAAGGCAGATCATGGTGAATTTGGCCTCTTAGGAAAGCATTATGACTTAAGCAAAATTACTCGAAAAGAAATTTTGAAGATTAGACAACATATTGGTTTTGTTTTTCAAAATTATAATTTGTTTAATAATAAAACGGTTTTAGAAAACCTGCTAGAACCCCTGGTTACAGCGCGAGGCTGGGCTAAGGATGAAGCAGTTGCTCGAAGTGAAGAAATCCTTGACTGGGTAGGGATGGCTAAACTCAAGGATCGCTATCCTAATCAACTCTCGGGAGGACAACAACAAAGAGTGGGGATCGCTAGAGCAATCGCACCTAGTCCTGATCTCATCCTCTTTGATGAACCGACTTCAGCTTTAGACCCGGAATTAGTCGATGGGGTTTTAAATATTATGACTGAACTTGCTAAAAAGGGAACTACCATGGTCGTTGTGACCCATGAAATGTCCTTTGCTAAGAATGTTGCTGATCATATTATATTTATGGAGCAGGGAGAAGTGATTGAAGAGGGGGATCCTTACAGTTTCTTTAACGCTCAGAAAAATCAAAGAGTACATAAATTCCTCAATGTCTTAGATCGCTTTTAAGATGATGAGGTCATCAGAGGGCCGCAATAGCTTATTCGATTAGCTATTGCGGCTTTTTAGATGAAACTATTCTGTTTATAAAACGTCTATTTTGTCATAGGTCTCTTTGATTAATGTGGTGACTATACGGCTATGTGGATGATGTTTTAAACTGGATTAGCAAACTGGCTGACCAAGGCACGACCATGGTGGTAGTTACTCATGAAATGTCCTTTGCCCGCCATGTCGCTGATCACATTGTCTTTATGGGCCAAAGAAAAATCATTGAAGAAAATGATCCGCTTACTTTCTTTCAGAAATTCCAAAGAGAAATAATCCAAGATTTTCTTGAGGCAATCGCTAGCTACTAAATGAGAAGACACTCAAAAAGCCCAAAGGTTTATCAAGTCCTTTTGGGCTTTTTGAATGTTATTATTCACTTGTTAATCTTGGTATAAGGCGTTAACTCTGGCTTGAGTATCTTCATTGTTTAAATATTCTTCATAACCGGTATCAATCCGGTCAACCAAGCCGTTAGGACTGACATGAATCACCCGGTTAGCAATGGTTGAGAGAAATTCTCTATCGTGGGATGAGAATAACAGGACGCCTTTAAAGCGGATTAAGCCATCATTCAAGCTGGAAATCGATTCCAGGTCAAGGTGGTTAGTCGGATTATCCATAACCAGGACGTTAGCCTTAGACAGCATCATTTTAGAGAGCATACAGCGGACTTTTTCGCCCCCAGATAGCACATTGACGTGTTTATTCACGTCATCACCGGAAAAGAGCATGCGACCTAAGAAGCTTCTCAAGAAGGTATTGTCTTGTTCTTCGGGCGTCTTAGCGTATTGGAAGAGCCATTGTAATATTGATTGGTCACTATTTTCAAACTCTTTTGAGGTGTCACGCGGCAGGTAACTTTGACTGGTGGTAACCCCCCACTTGAAGCTACCTGAATCCGGCTCCATTTCACCCATTAAAATTTGGAAAAGGGTAGTAACAGCGACATCATTGCGACTGACAAAGGCTACCTTATCATCATTTTTCAGGTGGAAGGTAATATTGTCTAACACTTTGACGCCATCGATTGTCTTAGAGAGACCTTCAACGGTTAAGACGTCATTACCAATTTCACGTTCTGGTTCAAAGCCAACATAGGGATACTTACGGCTAGATGGTTGAATATCATCGAGCTCGATCTTATCCAGCATTTTCTTACGAGAAGTTGCTTGCTTTGATTTGGAAGCATTGGCTGAGAAACGGGCGATAAAAGCCTTTAATTCTTTGACCTTTTCTTCCTTTTTAGCATTGGCATCGGCTTGTAATTTGGCTGCTAACTCACTGGATTGCTTCCAAAAGTCATAGTTCCCCACGTAAAGTTTAATTTTACCAAAGTCAACATCACAGATATGGGTACATACTTGGTTTAAGAAATAGCGGTCATGGGAAACCACGATAACTGCATTAGGAAAGTTAATAATATATTCAGCTAGCCATTCGATAGAATCCGCATCTAAACCATTGGTTGGTTCGTCGAGTAAGAGAATATCAGGATTTCCAAAGAGGGCTTGAGCTAAGAGTACCTTAACTTTATCGCGTTCTTCGAGTTCACTCATCAGTTGATAGTGTTTGTCTTCTGCAATTCCTAAACCTTGGAGTAATTGAGAAGCTTCGGATTCAGCCTCCCAACCGTTCATTTCCGCAAATTGGGCTTCAAGTTCACCGGCGCGAATACCATCTTCTTCACTGAAGTCACTTTTTGCATAAATGGCATCTTTCTCTTCTCTTATTTGGTAGAGTTCTTTATTTCCCATGATGACTGTATCAATTGGGCTATATTCTTCAAAGGCAAAGTGGTCTTGGTTCAAGACCGAAATGCGCTCATTGGCTTCTTTACTGACTTCACCAGTAGAAGGGGCAATTTCTCCCGATAGGATTTTAAGGAAGGTTGACTTACCGGCCCCATTGGCACCGATGATACCGTAGCAATTTCCGGGATTAAATTTTAGATTGACATTGTCATAAAGTTTGCGGTCAGAAAAATGTAGGCTAACATTTGAAACTTGTAACATGATGATTCCTCACTTTTTTTGATGATCGAGTAGTTTCAGTCACTCATACTGACTAATCATAACGAATTAAAACTTTGATTGCAAACAGTAAATGAGAAGAAAAAGCTCTAATTTGTCCTGATAAGGGCAGTGTGATATGATAAAAAATGTAAGCGATTTATATAAATACATGGAATGAAGGAAGTGACCCAGTGAAATCAGTTGTTATCTTTGATATGGACGGAACCTTAATTGATACAGAATCTGTCTATCTTAAGGCCTATCAAGAGGTTTTTCAAGCGCGAGGAATAGAATTTACCGATCAGGAATACATTGACCAGCATGCTGGTCGAACAGCAGCAGCCTGCTTACAGGCCCTAGTGGAAAAAACGGGCAGCCAAGATTTAGCCAAAACGCTTTTCAATGAAGCTGAGCAAAGATTTGTTGAAATTGAGGCTGAATCCGGTATCGACAATAAAGCCGGTTTACTAGAGACTCTCGAGGCTCTTAAAGACATGGAAGTTACCATCCATGTGGCTTCTTCCAGTAACCGCTCAGAAGTGATTTCTAGGTTAAAAGGAGCTGGAATTAGTTCATATATCGATGGGTTTACTTCTGGGGATGAAGTCACACATTCTAAGCCTCATCCTGAAATCTTTTTAAAGGCCTTAGAGAAGACGGGGCAAAGTAAGGATAGTGCTTTAATTATTGAAGACTCCGTAGCGGGGGTTGAAGCTGGTTTTCGTTCGGGAATCGATACCATCATGGTGCCTGACTTAGTCGCAGCTAGTGAGAAAAATAAGGCGCAGGCGCTTGCCATTGTTGACCGCCTAGACGATATCCTTAACTATGTCAAATAAGCTGACTAAAGCACTTTGCTAGCAGGATGAGATATCAGTAAATTGAATAATTTTAGTCTATTTTATGCAAAAGCGACAGGGTTCTAATTCCTGTCGCTTTTGTGTTTATTGAATTTTACTATCACTGGCTGATTGATTCATTGTATTATTTTGGAGGTAGTGAATAATTTTATCAGTTCCTCGGTCAATTTGTTGGTAGGTGGTTTGAAAGTCTTTGGTTAACATCGGATCATCAACGTCAGCTTGGTCTTCAAGAAAATGAGAGAAGGGGACGATTTTAGCAAAATAACTTTCTCCCAGACGCTCTCTAGTGGCATCATAGATAGTAGTATCCATACAGATAATCAAGTCGAAACGCTTAGCATCCATGGGCTTGAGAAGGCGACTCTTTAGTCCATGATAGGGTATGTGATGTTCCTTGAGCAGCTGTATTACACGAGAATCCGCCTTATCACCATTGCGCCAATTTTCAATGGAAGCGGAATCAACTTTTATGGACTGCGAGAAGTGGGCTTGCTTAATTTTTTCACGTAGCAGGGCTTCTGCTAATGGAGAACGACAAATATTAGCCAAACACACAAAAAGTATGCTTTTGCCTTTTGGGGCAATTAATTTTTGCCAGTTAGACTTTAGCCGCTCTTTAAGCTTCTGCCAGTTAGGGGACTTAGTCGCCATAGGGTGCTTTTTCCCATTGTGTATTAGTCTGACTCAAATCCAGGGCTTTATAGATGGCATCAGCGACCCCGCCTTCGTTATGAGGACCGGTGACATAGTCAGCAATTTCTTTAACGGCGGGATCAGCATTAGCCATGGCGAAGCTATAGCCAGCCATTTCCAGCATTTTTAGATCATTCAAATTATCCCCAATAGCCATGATATTTTTAGGATTATAGCCATGGGCTTGGCAGTACTTGGCGACAGCCCCACCTTTATTGGCTGTCTTAGCTGAAATTTCCAAGTTTGACTTAAAAGAAGAGGTAATATAAATGTTATCATAGCGCTGACTTAATTCCTGCTGAATCGGGTGGAGGACTTGCGGTCCCTTTTCATGAATAAAGACTAATTTGAGGATGTGCTGGCCTTCTTTTTCAATGAGGTCAGTTAAATCATCAATATATTCAATTGAGTTAACCTCATTCGATTGGCTGGCCCGACTAAGGGTTTCTTCAAAGCTCAATTCAGGAGACATTCTTTGAATCATATCTGCAATATAATGAAGGCGTTGGTGCTTTGAATTGGAGTAGACGTTCTTTGAAGTCATGGCTTCCATGTAATAGCCATGTTCACGTCCATAGAGAATAATCTCTTTAGCGACTTGGTCATCTAAGTCAATTTCATACTCTACCTCACCTTCTCGGTCAAAAAGAATAGCACCATTTAAACCGATAATCGGGCAACGAATACCAGCTTCGTCTAATAGTACCTTGGCTTCGTGGAAGTTTCTTCCGGTAGCAACGATAAATGGGATACCTAATTGGTAGGTATGCATGATGGCCTCACGATTGCGTGGATGGATGTGCATGGTCCCGTCCAACAATGTTCCGTCCATATCAGAAACAATTAATTCCAGCATAAAAATCTCCTTTTTTATAAAATCCGTTATAACTATGGCTATTGTAACATTTTAAAAAATGGTAGACTAGGTATAAGTTAAGCGATGAAGGAAAGGGGAAATCAAGCGTGCATACAATCATTAATAACCAATGGCAAGAGGCCTTAGATCCAGTTTTTGAAAGTCCTGCTTACCAAAGATTAAGAGAGTTTCTAAAAGATGAATATCGTAATCAGGTGATCTATCCAGATATGTGGCACATCTATGAGGCCTTTAAGTTAACCTCTTTTGACCAGGTAAAAGTCGTTATTTTGGGACAAGACCCTTATCATGAACCCCATCAAGCCCATGGACTAAGCTTTTCGGTACAGAAAGGGGTAGCGATTCCGCCTTCCTTAAACAATATCTACCAAGAGCTAAGCACTGATGTTGGTTTTCAACCTGTTCATCATGGAAATTTAACTGAGTGGGCCGAGCAAGGGGTCCTATTATTAAACTCTGTTTTAACAGTACGTCAAGGGAAGGCCCATTCACATCGCGGACGGGGCTGGGAAGAAGTCACCGACTTTGCTATCCAACAATTAAATAAGCGTAATCAACGGGTTGTCTTTATTTTATGGGGGAATGCGGCTAAGTCGAAGAGACGATTTATCGATGAAAATAAGCATGCCGTTCTAACTTCTGTTCATCCTAGTCCCTTATCGGCATATCGGGGCTTCTTTGGTTCTCGACCCTTTTCGAAGGCTAACCAGCTCTTAATTGAGAGTGGGCAAAGTCCAATTAATTGGCAACTCAGTGAATAAAAAATTACCCAATATCTTTGTGACACTCGCATTGGCCAGGGATGCAATGGCAAGTGACAGTTGGGACAAGTTCTTTATCCTTTAGGGCTTGGAAAATATTGTCTTGCATGCCTTGGTCCAGGTCACTTTGTTGGATCATGTCAATGATTAATTGGTCGGCGTGGGTGCGACAATGTTGCTTGAGTAAATTATTAATATCAGCCACTTGGCTACTTGCTTCAGAAATTAGAGGATGGTAGAGGTACTGTCCTCCTTTTTTTTCAGTCGCTAGATAGCCTTTATTGACTAAACGATGTAAGAGGGTTTTGATGGTTGTGGGTTTCCAACCCGTCTTTTCACTGAGGCTATCGATTACAAAACGACTGGTGGTTGCTCCTTGAGCCCAAATCACCCGGAGAACTTGGTGCTCACTGTCGGTTATGGAGTTTTTCTTAGTCATATGTTTCACTTCCTTAGAAAAAATTACTTGAATTTGCTTGTTTGGGCAGGCAATGTTGACTTATCCAAGTCAGAATATCACGGTAAACGACTTCTTCATTGGCATAAAGAAAAAGTTCGTGACCACGTTTTTCATAAATTTGAAAAATGACATCTTGAAAATGAACTTGCTCCAATTCCTGGTAGGCGCCAGAAAGTTTTTTGCTTGGACCTAGCAAAAAATCATTGGCCCCATTCATAAAATACAGGGGGAGATGGGGGTCAATCGTCTTAGCCCAACCTTTTTTGGTAGCGGAGTCGACTAACCTAATTAAATGCCAAAAGCCATCATTAGTAAAAGGAAAACCATCCAGGGGATAGTCTACTTTTTCTGGTTGAGGGTACCAGTATTTCAAGATCCGTAAATCGCGCTCACTAGGCCGACGTTTAAATTGGGTAAAAAGACCACCAAATAAAAATCGGTGCAAAAAGAAATTGGTCGCTTGCGGACGACTAAACTTGGTCAATAGGGGGCTCAATAATTTTCCCAATTCAATCACACAAGAATGATCGGCGCTACCGGAGAGAATGGCTCCGGAGACCTTGTGACTGTATTTTTGTAGGAAAAGCCGACTGATAAAAGACCCCATGGAATGCCCAATCAGGAAATAAGGAACATTGGGATTCACTGCTTTGACGTCGCAAATCACCCGGTAGAGATCTTCTACCAGAATTAACTTCATATTATAGGGTCCAAAATAGCCCAGGGAGTCATGGGCTTTGGCATAGGGGCCATGCCCGACTTGATCATGGGCAATGAATGTGATCCCTTGAGACTGAAACCATTCTCCCATGGGCTGATAGCGGAGGGCACTTTCAGACATACCGTGTACATAGTGAATGATGGCCTCGGGATGGTCTGCTGTCCAGCTGTAGTAATCTAAGGGGTGTTTATCGGGATGGGAAGATTTTAAATTGTGATGTTCTTGATACATGGTCGAATCCTTTCTCTTGTGGCTACTATTATATAGGAAATTTTTTAGAAGGTAAAAGTTAGGCTAGTCAGACAATTGCCTTGCCTATTATTGGCGTTCGTGGTAAATTTAACTATTAATAAGCCAACTTGTAGTAATCCTCATTTTAAAAGGAGTTTGATAATTATGAATTTTGTCTATATTTCCCCATATTTTCCTCAAAATTTCCAAGAATTCGCTGTTAAACTTCATCAAAATGGTGCAACAGTATTGGGCATTGGGAGTGAAGCCTATGATATCCTACCAGCCTCCCTTAAAGAAGCCCTGACGGAATATTACCGAGTGGATAATTTAGAAGATACTCTAGCTGTGAAGAAGGCAGTGGCCTTTTTCTTCCATAAATATGGTCCCATCGACCGGATAGAATCCCAAGAAGAATATTGGTTAGAACTAGATGCTCAATTACGTGAGCAATTCAACATTGTTGGGATGAAACCAAAGGAAATGAAAAAAATAAAACACAAATCAGAAATGAAAAAATACTTTAAGAAGGCTAAGTGCCCAGTAGCTAAGGGACGTTTAGTTAGAACTAAAGTTAGCCTGAAGCGGGCAGCTAAGGCCTTAGGTTATCCAGTTGTTTTAAAACCAGATGTTGGAGTAGGTGCTGGTAATACTTACCGAATTGATAACGATAATGACTTGGAAAAATTTGAAGCCCAATGGGACCACACGACGCCTTACTTTATGGAAGAGTTTATTGAAGGTGGGCAGTTATGTACTTTTGATGGATTATTGGACCAAGAAGGAAATATTGTTTGGTATGGAAGTCTAACATATGAAGAACCGACCTTGGATTGGGTCAATGGTGACCGTGATGGAGTCTACTGGATTGAAAAAGAAGTCGATCCAAAACTCAAAGAAATTGGCGAAAATGTCGTTAAAGCCTTTGGAATTAAGGAGCGTTTCTTCCATATCGAATTCTTCCGGATGCCGGATAATTCTTATCTGGGAATTGAATATAATAACCGTGCTGTTGGTGGCTTCGGTCATGATGCCTATGACTACGCCCATAGTATTGACTTATATGATATGTATGCCAAAGTTGTTTTAGGTAAAGAAATTCCTGCTAACCCCAATAATTCACGCTATTGTGTGGTGACATTTAGACAGGCAGATAAAAATTACCAACATTCAGTTGCTGACATTAAGGAACGCTATGCTAATGATTTTAAAGCCGTTAAAGACCTACCTAAGGTCTACCATGATTTGTTAGGTAGTCAGTTATTTGCTATCCTATGTGACAATGACAACGAGCGTCAAGCAATTACGGATTACATCCGTGCCTAGCGTCAGCTTATTCTTCCTAACTAGAAAAGAGAATATAAGAGCAGAGCTAAAAAGAGCTGGTTTCAAATGTAATGACTCCAAAAGTTAGATGCTTAGTCCGACTTATTGGAGCCACCATAAAACACCAGCTCTTTTTTTGATGAATTTTCTTTACTATTAAAAGTCAGAAAAAGCCCCCAAAGTCACTTTGGGGGCTTTTATCGTTATTAGAGTTTCTAGGCTTTAACTGGCATTAGGCAGTCCACTATCGCCTCCCGACCTGTAAATGGTCCGTCGACTATAACCTTCTCCTTGGCTATTTCCTGGACTCACACTAGGTTCTCTTTGAGAGCTTGGTGTTTCTCTAGGTGGGTTTTGTAAACCAGATTCATTGCCTCGATCTGTGTTAGGTGCATCCTCTTTTGGATAGGGTGAGGTCGAATCTTCAATCTCAGATAATTCACTATCTGAGTGACTTTCCTCCACTCTAGAATGACTACTTTCTTCGATTTGACTTTCACTTTCTCTTGAAATGTAAGTTTCGACTTCTTCGCTACTTTCAGAGTAAGAATTGGAGTCAATATCGATAGTGGTTTGTCTGCCATAATTTTGCTTAAGTTCTTGATATAATTCATTATTGACTAAGTCTCGTACACTATGACCAGCGCCTGGATTAGCTAAGCGGAGTGGTTTTGAGCCAAATATTAAATCAACTGTATGGACGGAGTCAGGTTGGGTCCAATCGCTACTTGGATTTCTACTTTCTAAGTGATCCATTACTTGCCGGTATAGGCGATCCGCAATTTGCTGTTGAGCTCTCGTTAAGTAACCATTTTCCTGGTAAGGCTCATCATGCCCAGTCCATACTGTTACTGTATGGTTTTTGGTGTAACCGCTGGCCCAGTGATCGGGGACAGCTCCGGCTGGAATATTCAATTGGCGAACTTGGTCATCCGTGTAATTGGTCGTCCCAGTTTTACCAGCCTCATGGATATTAGGATTATGAATCCAGGAAGATAAACCTGATTTAAAGGTATCTTTTAGGACAGAGGTTAGCATGTAGGCCGTGGAATCTTTCATCGCTTCATGCGATTCACCTTGAACATCAACTTCTTCTCCGTCTGTAGTAATGAAGTAATCAACGGCTTTAGCTTCATTATATTGACCATTATTCCCCATTGCAGCATAGGCAACGCTTAATTGTAAGGGAGTCATTTCTCCACCGATAGCATTGGATTCAACCAGACCTTTGCCATCATTCAAAGTAATTCCTAACTTCTTTAGAAATTCGTCGGCACGTTCTGGACCAACATCTTGGAAGACTTTGATAGCAGGGATATTTCTTGAGTTCTTTAAGGCCGTTCTTAAGGTCATGGTTCCTTGATATTGACGGTCCCAGTTATAAACTTTGGTGCCACTTGAGTATTGATAAGGTTCATCTTTTTCAGTTTGACCTGGTGAATAATTTAAATATTCAAAGGCAGGTCCATAGGCAGATAAGGGTTTTATGGATGAACCGACACTACGATTTAACTGGGTAGCCCGATTTAGTCCCAATTGGTTTTCTAAATGGCGACCCCCGAATAGGGCAATGATATGACTATTGCTGGTGTCTAGAACGGATACCGCTGTTTGGATATTATCATTATCGAAAAGTAAACCATTGCTATCTTCAGCAGTTTGATGTAGGAAAGTTTGTGCTTGCATATCCAGATGAGTATAGACTTTTAAACCATCGGAGTAAAGGTCGTAGCCTGCCGCTTTAACGTCGGCAGCGACTTGCTGAATATAGGAGTCCAGCATCAATTTCTGTTGATTATTGGTATCAATCTGTTCATTAAGCGGGAGTAACCCGTGATCGATGGGCTGGTTAATCGCTTCTTGGTACTCTTCTTGAGTGATGGTGTTATTATCTAACATGGTGTAGAGCACGGTATCACGACGCTCTTTGGCTTTATCAGGATTATGGTAAGGATCGTATTCATTTGGTGCTTGCGGCATCCCGGCTAAAAGCGCAGTTTGATCTAGGCTCAGCTCGGTTAAAGGCTTGCCATAATAGATATTTGCGGCGGTACCAATACCGTAGACACCATTAGCCATATAAACCTTATTAATGTAGTATTCAAAAATTTCCTGTTTAGAAAATTGTGATTCTAACTGTAAGGCCAACCATAACTCTTGGACCTTTCTCTTATAGGTTCGATCCGATTCATTTGTAGAGAAAACAGATAGTTTCACTAATTGTTGGGTAAGGGTAGAACCGCCTTGGGCAATCCCACCTGCTCTTAGGTTGGCAAATAAGGAGCCCATAATACGGATAGGGTCGACACCGCGGTGTTTGAGAAAGCGACGATCTTCTATTGAAGTCACTGCGTCAAAGGTTTCTTGAGAGATTTCATCGCCTTCGACAATAATCCGCTCATTTTGACTGGTTTCAAAGACTTCGTTTCCTTGGTTATCATATACGACAGAGGCTACTGAACCTTGTAAATCGCCTTCGCTAATTTCTGGTGCTTGGGCAATCCAGATCAGGGCAATAATAGCTAAAATAATAAAGACACTGCCCACAGCGCCAAGGCCAATCAGTAATATTTTCTGCCACAAGGGCTTATTGTTAAAATTATTATTTTTTCTTTGTCGTGTCTTTTCCTCTTTATTTAAGCTAGAGGTACGCCTTCTATTATGGGGATAATGAGTAGACAAAAGAGTCACTTCCTTTTTAATTGTTATTTTGTAAATACTTATCCAGAGCAGCTAAATAATCGAGGGGAGGTTGGTATCCGATTTTAATCAAATAACCATGGTTTTTGATGCGTTTGAGACTAATTGAAGCTTTTTGCCCCTCTTGAAAAGCTTGCCAGTCCTCTAATAAAGCACTAAGCGGGTATAGATAGCTTTGCGACAAGGTGGTGAAATGTAAGATAACAAAACTTATACCT
Source organism: Aerococcus tenax (assembly GCF_003286645.3). NCBI lineage: Bacteria > Bacillati > Bacillota > Bacilli > Lactobacillales > Aerococcaceae > Aerococcus > Aerococcus tenax. The sequence goes on from NZ_CP127382.2 coordinate 862,363, forward strand.
CCTTGCTGACTACATTTTTCCATGTGTTTAATCTGATGGTCATGGAAGTTATTGAGGGGAAAACGGGTTTTTGTTTTTGTTTGCTTGGCTTCAAAATCAATATACCTGCCTTGGTAGACTCCATTATAATCAGTGGTTGAGGCTTGTCGGTAGTAGGCCTCCGTGATTTTAGCATGTTGACGATTGGGATAATCGACATGGACCACTTGTATAGGCGTTGGTTTTTTATGGATAACTGCCAAGTCATGAGATAGATACCAGGCATTGGAATCATTTAACATGTCCTCCAGCAACATGCCTCTTTTAGCATAAATTGTCTTTGGCTGACGTCTTGAATGCTTATTCAGCGAGGGAGCTTTATGGTACTTCTTCCCATTGGGATAATACATGACCTACCTCCTCTCAAACCATTAATTTATTATAGCAAAAATTGGCATTATTAAGAGAAATACATCCTCTATTTAATATAATTATAATATAGGCAATCTTTTTATCAATGCACAGTATGGATATGCATCTAAAGATATTAAAGACTAGCCTGTAAAATTGCAATGAATAAGAATTATTTTGCGATAAATTGGACAAAGCCCTGGAATTAGTGTAATATATCTGAACGTGTAGATTAATCTTAAGGATTAATTCTTGATTTAGAAATTTATTTATAGTTAGGGGAATGACCGCATGTCAGTAAAATTTGAAGAAACAGCGACAAATGAAGGTGTTTTACACTTTACCGTTTCTAAAGAAGATGCTCAAAAAGCTTTAAAACAAGCATACAACCGGGTTAAAGGAAAAGTTAATATTCCTGGTTTCCGTAAAGGTAAAGTAAGTTACCCAGTTTTTGTTAAAATGATTGGTGAAGAAGCCTTATATGAAGATGCTTTAAACTATGCCTTACCACAAGCTTACGCTAATGCCGTAAAAGAAGCTGATTTGGATGTTGTAGGCCAACCTAAATTTGATGTAGAAAAAATGCACAGGGGTGGTTCTTGGAAATTAAAAGCTGAAGTAGCCACCAAGCCTTCAGTTTCTTTAGGCGATTACAAGGACTTAACTGTTGACAAACAAGACCGTGAAGTAACTGATGAAGATGTGGATAACCGCTTAAAACAAGCCCAAGAAAACTTAGCAGAACTTTCCATTAAGGAAGGAGAAGCTCAAGAAGGCGACACCGTTGTGATTGACTATGAAGGTTCTGTCGATGGGGAAAACTTTGCCGGGGGTAGCGCAGAAAATCACTCCCTAGAATTAGGTTCAAATTCTTTTATTCCTGGCTTTGAAGACCAATTAGTGGGTTCAAAATCTGGAGATGAAGTAGAAGTAAAAGTCACTTTCCCAGAAGAATACCACGCTGAAGATCTAGCTGGTCAAGACGCTATTTTTAAAGTGAAAGTTCATGAAGTAAAAGAAAAATCAGTCCCAGAACTTGATGATGAATTTGCTAAGGATGTTGATGACGATGTTGAAAGCTTAGACGAATTGAAGGCTAAGTATCGTGAACAACTTCAAGAAGCTAAAGACCAACAAGCTGATGAACAAGTGGAAGACCAAGCAATCCGTCAAGCTGTTGACAACGTTGATTTTTCTTCTGTTCCTCAAGCAATGATCGATGAAGAAGTTAACCGTCAACTAGACCACTACTTGAATGAAATGCAACGTCAAGGGATTAGCCCTGAAATGTTCTATCAATTAACTGGTACTTCTGAAGAAGACTTACGTCAACAATTTGCTGAAGACGCCGATACTCGGGTAAAAACCAATTTATTATTAGAACAAATCATTGCTGAAGAAAACATTGAAGTGAGTGAAGAGGATATTGCTAAGGAAATTGAAAACCTAGCAGAAACCTATAATATGGAAGTTGAAGCCGTTAAGAACGTGGTTACTGAAGATATGCTCAAACATGACATTGAATTAAAACAAGCCATGAACTTAATTACCTCAACAGCTAAAGAAAAATAATCTGAACAGCTATTTTCAAAAATAGGTCAGAAATCGAGTGGGAGGTCGCATTAATTGACTTCACACTCGTTTTTTGTCACAATACATTAGATAGAGAAGGAGGAATGCGTAGAATGTTTAATGACGATAACGATAGCAATATCCATTGTTCCTTTTGTGGAAAGTCACAAGACCAAGTGACCAAGTTAATTGCAGGACCGGATGTTTATATCTGTGATGAATGTGTGAAACTCTGTCAAGAAATTATTGAAGATGACTTAAACGTTCAATCAGATAACCAAGAGTTTATCGTGAACCCTCCTAAGCCAACTGAAATCCGTCAAATTTTGGATGATTACGTGATTGGACAGACAGATGCCAAAAAGGCTTTATCTGTGGCCGTTTATAATCACTATAAACGTATTAACAGCAACCAAATTAAGAATCAAGACGAAGATAATGTAGAATTACAAAAAAGTAATATCTTATTAGTTGGTCCAACTGGTTCAGGGAAAACTTATTTAGCTCAAACTCTAGCCCGCATATTGAAAGTACCCTTTGCTATTGCGGATGCCACGAGTTTAACTGAAGCAGGTTATGTTGGAGAGGACGTTGAGAATATTCTCTTAAAACTGCTACAAGCAGCTGATTTAGATGTGGATAAAGCTCAACAAGGTATTATTTATATTGATGAAATTGATAAAATAGCAACCAAGGCGGAAAATGTTTCTATTACCCGCGATGTCAGTGGTGAAGGGGTTCAACAGGCCCTCCTGAAAATTCTAGAAGGAACGGTTGCTAATGTTCCTCCTCAAGGTGGACGTAAACATCCCCATCAAGAGTTCATCCAAATCGATACTACTAATATCCTATTTATTGTAGGTGGGGCTTTCGATGGAATTGAAAATATCATTAAGGAACGTACTGGCCATAAAGTAATTGGCTTTCAAGCAACTAAGACGACAAAAGCTGAAAAGCATGACCTCATGACGCAGGTGATTCCTGAAGACTTACAAAAATATGGCTTAATTCCGGAATTTATCGGGCGTTTACCCATTATTGCTAGTTTAGATGAATTGAATGAGGAAGACTTGGAACGTATCCTGACAGAACCTAAGAATGCTTTGATTAAGCAATATAAGCAGTTATTAGCCATGGATAATGTTCAGTTAGAGTTTACTGATGACTCCTTACGGGCCATTGCTCAAAAAGCTATTGACCGTAAAACTGGAGCGCGGGGATTAAGGTCCATTATTGAAGAATCGATGTTAGAAGTGATGTATGATATTCCTAGTCGTGAAGATGTTTCTAAGGTTATCATTACTGAAGAAGTCGTTAAAGATCATGCAAGTCCCGAACTCTATGACCAAGACGGTCAGTTAATTGCCTAATGAATTAATTGAAGAGGGGCTGTGACAAGAGTCACAGCCTCTTTCTCAATGCAGTCCCTTATTTAAGCAAGTCATAAGTCGCCTAAACCTGTAGTAAGCTTAGGTAAATTTACTTTTTACGAAAGAATCTCAAGCTCACCTAAGTCTGTTTTATAACGTAAGGAGCACCTCATGATACAAGCACAAAATATTGAATTTATGCTAAGCGCCGCCAGTCCTAAACAATATCCAGATCCAGACCGCCCAGAAATTGCTTTAGCTGGTCGGTCCAATGTGGGGAAGAGCAGTTTCATTAATACCATGACCAACCATAAAAAGATTGCTCGTATTTCCAGTAAGCCTGGGAAGACCCAGCAGTTAAATTATTATAATCTTGATAATAGTCTTTACTTAGTTGACGTTCCTGGCTATGGATACGCCAAAGTAAGTAAAACGGAACGAAGTCGCTGGCAAAAACAACTGGCAGATTATTTTATCCAACGGGAAAATTTAGAAGCTGTCTTTCTTTTGGTAGATTTTAGACACCGACCGAGTAAAGATGATATCAATATGAAAGATTTTCTTGACCAGTGTCAGGTACCGTATTTTATTATTGCGACTAAGGCGGATAAGGTGAAGAAAAATCAATGGCAAAACCACCTGCAAGCTATAAAAGAAGATTTAGACTTGGTGACTGAAGATCAAATTTTACCTTATTCTTCTGCCAACCGTGAGGGGCGTGATGAGGCATGGGAAGTCATCAATGCCTTATTGGCTGGAGACTATGACGAATAGCTATTGTTTGAAAAGAAATATCTGACAATATTTTCGCTCTTATCTTGCATTCAAAAATTATCTTCACTATAATTTACTCTGATATAGCCAGTGGAGAAAGTGGGAGGATACAATGGCCTTTATACCTGAGGAAGTTATTGATCAGGTCCGCCAAAATGTTGACATTTTAGATATTATTGGTCAGTTTGTGGATCTTCAAAAGCGAGGAAAAAATTACTTTGGCAAATGTCCCTTTCACGATGAAAACACGCCCTCATTTACTGTAGAAGCTAATAAGCAATTTTATAAGTGCTTCTCCTGTGGTAAAGGTGGCAATGTCTTTAATTTCCTAATGGATTTAGAAGGATATAGCTTTCCTCAAGCTGTAAAAGAAGTGGCTCAATTAGCTAATCTTAAGTTGGACTTTAATTTTGACCAGCTAGACCCAGGGACCAGTGTCCGTCAGTATAATGAAGAAGAGCAAACGCTTATCGATATCCATGAAGAGCTGGCAAATTTATACCATTATTTATTAATGAATACCAAAGCTGGGCACCAAGCTTTGACCTATTTAGAAGACCGAGGGTTAAAATCGGAAACCCTAGTCCAATATCACATTGGTTGGTCTCCCTACGATGGCCAGTTAACTTTCAACCATGTAAAAAACAAGGGATATGACAGTGAAGCAATTGTAGCTAGTGGCATTTTTGTGGGTGATGGCCCGGAAAAAATCGATCGCTTTAGGGGACGTATTGTATTTCCTTTACGTGATAAATTTGGTCATGTCTTGGGCTTCTCAGGAAGAATTCTTGAAGCCGATAGCGCTAATTCGCAGGCTAAATACTTAAACAGTCCAGAAACACCGATTTTTAAAAAAAATAATTTTCTATTTAACCTTGATTTAGCCCAAGACAGCATTCGCAAGGAAAAGGAAATTATTCTTTTTGAAGGCTTTATGGATGTCATTCATTCCTACCAGGCCGGGGTCAAGCAAGGCGTCGCTTCTTTGGGAACCAGTTTAACTGATCGTCAGATTCAAGTCCTCTATCGCAGCTCACGCCAACTTTTGCTTGCTTATGATGGTGACAAACCCGGTTTAAAGGCAAGTAAGCGGGCGCTTGAACACATCGCCCAGCAAAGTCCGAGTATGCGAGTTAACCTGCTCATGTTTCCAAGTGGGATGGATCCTGATGAATTTATTGGTCGCTATGGTGAGCAACGCTATCAGCAATTTATTCAAGAGCAAAGAATGACGCCGATTGCTTTCTATCGGCACTTCTATCAGCAAGAGTTTTCTTTAGCAAATGACCAGGGGAAGATCCAATACATCAAGGCCATGCTAGCTGTTATTAGCCGCTTATCTTCCACAATTGAGCAAGATGTCTACTTACAGGAATTGAGTGAAGACACTGGGGTTGATAAACGTTCGCTTCAAGCCCAACTTCACTTTGAGCAGGAGACCGGACAGCGAGAAGAGCAGTTTTCTGAAGTTAGCCGCGAGGAAGCAGAAGTCCAACTGGATAAATTCCCCTTAAAAAAATATTCCAGTTTACAGCGCTTTGAGTTACAATTACTTAACCGACTACTAACATCTGAGAATGCTTGGTATTTAATCAAAAATATTGATGGAAACTTTCATTTTGAAAGTAGTAGTATTGAAAGTGTCTATCTTTTACTATGGGCCTACCGGCAAAGTGAAGGAGAAAGTATTGATATTGGGAATTTTTATCAGACCCTTCGCTCTGATGCCGATAGGCGGATCGTTATTGACGCTCAGGCGATGAATCTTCCGCCTGAGTGTACTGGTCAGGAAATTAGCGATTTAATTTATCAAATAAAAGATAAGAGTCATTATCAGGACCAAATTAGGCAAATCAACCGGGATATAGCGGATGCTAAGCAAATTAATGATTATGCTAAAATTAGCGATTTAAATCAACAGAGAATACAAATATTGCGACAAATGAAACTGTCAAAAAAGAAGTCAGGAGAGATTTAATTGAGCAAAACGACCGACAAGCAGGAAAAAACTTTAAAACAAGCCAGTCAAGAATTACTTAATGAGAAGAAAATATTGGGCTCTATTTTATATACTGAGTTAAGTGATAAAATTGCTCAACCCTATTCTTTGAATGATGAACAAATGGATCAGCTTATTGAAAAATTTGAAGACGGTGGCGTAGCCGTTGTTGATGAAGATGGGGGCCCAACTAACCGTCAGTTACAAAACGAAGCGCTTAAGATGCAAGAAGACGATGAAGAATCTGAAAAAGATATTGATCAAATCTTAGATGAAGAAGAAAAAACTAAGAAGAAAGATAAAAAAGACAAAAAAGATACTAATAAGTCGACTTCTTCAACGAGTTCAAAGGTAAAAACCAATGATCCTGTACGTATGTATCTTAAAGAAATTGGCCGAGTAGACTTACTGACAGCTGATGAAGAGGTTGCCCTTGCCAAAAGAATTGAAGCCGGAGATCCAGTTGCCAAGCAAGAGCTGGCCGAAGCCAATCTCCGTTTAGTCGTGTCGATTGCTAAACGTTATGTCGGTAGAGGTATGTCATTTTTAGACCTGATCCAAGAAGGAAATATGGGCTTAATGAAGGCAGTAGAAAAATTTGATTATACCAAGGGTTTCAAATTTTCCACTTATGCCACTTGGTGGATTCGTCAAGCGATTACCCGTTCGATCGCTGACCAAGCCCGTACCATTCGTATACCGGTACATATGGTAGAGACTATTAATAAATTAGTCCGCATTCAACGGCAATTACTCCAAGAACTCGGTCGCGAACCCACGCCAGAAGAAATTGGTGCGGAAATGGACCTACCTACTGAAAAAGTGAGAAACATTATGAAAATCTCACAAGAACCAGTTTCCTTGGAAACCCCTATTGGTGAAGAAGATGATTCCCATCTTGGCGATTTTATTGAAGACAATGATGCCATGCAGCCAGATGAATATACTAATCAGGAATTGTTAAAAGAACAACTCAATGAAGTGCTGGATACTTTAACTGATCGGGAAGAAAATGTCTTACGTCTTCGTTTCGGTTTAGAAGATGGTCAAACTAAAACGTTAGAACAAGTCGGACAACAATTTGGGGTGACTCGAGAAAGAATCCGTCAAATTGAAGCCAAGGCCTTACGTAAATTACGCCACCCAAGTCGTCTCAAACAATTAAAAGATTTTCTAGAAGACTAAAAGCAACTCTGATAATAGTAATGGCATTCAAATGTTGGATCCTTTTCCAATGCTTGAATGCCTTTATTTTATCCTTCGCTTTTTTAGATCACAATTGAAAGGAAAATGATCACTGTTGAATCCAATTATTAATCATGCTATCTTTAGATCAATTAGTTCATTCTAGAAGGAAGAGATGTCTTAGTGAAAGTAGTAAAATTCGGTGGTAGCTCTCTAGCTAATGATAAGCAAATAAAAAAAGTGAAGAATATCATCGCCAGTGATAAGGACCGAAAAATTATTATTGTTTCTGCACCTGGAAAGCGTTTTGATGGGGATATAAAAGTGACCGATTTATTAATTGAGTTAGCCTCACAGACACTAAATGGCAGCGTGGATACCTCCCAAACCTATAAAGAAATCGTTGAAAGGTATCGCGATATGGCAGAAGCCTTAGAAATACAAGAGCCAGTCATTGATGAAATCAAAAAATCTTTAAATGACATCCTCAATATGGATAAAAGTCAACCGGAATACTTTATCGATGCCCTCAAAGCGAGTGGGGAAGATAATAACGCTAAATTAATCGCGGCCTATTTCAGAACTTGTGGCTTGAAAGCGAGTTACATTAACCCTGGTGAAGCGGGTCTGATTCTTAGCGATGAACCCGGCAATGCTAAGGTCTTAGCTGAATCCTATCTCAATTTAGCAAAATTAAAAGAACGTGATGAAATTTTAGTTTTTCCTGGCTTTTTTGGTTACACCAAAGAAGGTAAGTTAGTCACTTTTTCACGTGGTGGTAGCGACATTACCGGAGCTATCGTTGCCAATGGAGTGGGGGCCTCTATGTATGAGAACTTTACTGATGTTGATAGCATCTTTGTTGCTAGCCCGGCCCACGTTCACAACCCGGTTGGAATCAGCAATTTAACCTATCGAGAAATGCGTGAACTCTCCTATGCAGGCTTTACTGTGGTTCATGACGAGGCATTGTACCCTGCTTTTGCAGAAAACATTCCCGTCGTAGTCAAAAATACCAATAATCCAGAAGCCCCTGGGACAATGATTACGGAGAAAAAAATGACTGAAAATAAATGGCCAATTGCTGGTATCGCTAGCCATGGTGGATTTGCTTCTGTTTATATTACAAAATATATGATGAATCGCGAAGTGGGTTTTATGCGCCGAGTATTAAGCGTTTTTGAAGAATACGACTGTAGTGTAGAGCATGTGGTATCAGGGATTGATGATATTGACGTTATCTTTAAAGAAGAGCAACTTTCCGCAAAAGAATTAGATGAACTGCTTTTAGCGATTCAAACACGCACAGCAGCTGACAAGGTCGAAAAAAGAGAGAATCTTTGCCTCTTGATGATTGTTGGTGAGTCCATGCAATCAAGTATCGGGATTACCGCCCGGGCAACTAAGGCCCTCAGTCAAGCTAACATTAATTTAGAAATGATTAACCAAGGGTCTAGCGAAAACAGTGTGATGTTTGGCATCAAGGAAAATAAAGAAGCAGAAGCTGTACGGGCAATTTATGATGAATTTTTTGATGCAAAAGACTAAGCCACTTGTTAGGTTTAAAGGTAAACAGAGAAGCCACTAAAGAAGTCGAATTTGTTTTGGCTAAAAATAATTTTACGGATGGATTTATCACTTATTTAAAAAAATGCTTGCTATCTTAGAAGGAATAGGCTAAAGTAAGTAACAATAAATGTTACTAATACTTTGATAAAAAAGATTAGAAATTCTTTAGTCTTTTTTATTGGCCTAACTTATGAAAGGGGTTACTCACATGGCTCAAGCAAAAGTAGTGATTCAAAACCTAAAGAAGAGTTTTGATGATAATGAAGTTCTCAAAGATATCAACTTAGAAATCAGCGAAGGTGAAGTGGTCTGCATCATCGGTCCTTCGGGTTCAGGGAAATCTACTTTATTGCGATGCATTAATCGTTTAGAGACGATTGATGGGGGTAGTGTGGTAGTCGATGGTATTGATATGTCTGATGAAAGTATCGATATCGACAAGGCGCGTGAAAATATCGGAATGGTTTTCCAACAATTTAACCTATTTCCGCATATGACTGTTAAAGAAAATATTACTCTAGCACCCCTCCAATTAAATAAATTAAGTCAAGAAGAAGCTGACCGAAAAGCCCTTGAATTATTAGATAGTGTCGGCCTTAAAGAAAAGGCTGACGCCTATCCTAATTCCTTATCTGGTGGTCAAAAACAACGGGTAGCCATTGCTCGGGCCTTGGCTATGGATCCTGACTTAATGTTATTTGACGAACCTACCTCAGCCTTGGACCCAGAAATGGTTGGTGACGTGTTAGAAGTCATGAAAGATCTTGCTAGACAAGGGATGACCATGGTAATTGTGACCCATGAAATGGGCTTTGCTAAAGAAGTGTCTGACCGTACCTTGTTTATGGATGGTGGTTACATTGTCGAGTCAGGTAAACCAGAAGACCTATTCAATCATCCCCAACATCAACGGACCCAAGATTTCTTAGAAAAGGTACTCTAATCAATAAAACAGCTGACCTTGGAGTTAGCATGAACTAGTGGAGTCATTTAGACAAGAATATTTTTATTTAGAAGAGAGGCGGAGTCATTATCCTGGCCTCTTTTTTTAATTTAGGAGGAGAAGAGTAATTCCGGCTTTTCAAGCGATGGTAAAAAAATTATAATTAAACAGGAAATGATTATAATTCTGATTAATGAATGGTACAATATTACTACTATTGATTTACGACTTGGAAAGGATGGAGCAAATTGCGCCAATTTTTTGAAAATAAAAAACTTGTGGTTGTGCTATTGAGTGTTATTAGCTCGCTTAGCCTGATTGCTTTTTCCACCTTTGGACAGGAAAGTTTACCCCAACCCATGACCTGGGTGAATGACTTTACTGCAATGGTAGCTCGCCTGATATCGACCCCAACAAATTCCATCATGCAATTTGGCGATTCTGTGACTAATTTACAGAACACCTATCAGGAAAATCAGCAATTAAAAAAACAACTGTCCACTTTACAGAGCTTAGAAGCTCAAAATACGATTTTAAAAGAAGAAAATAAGCAAATGACCAATCTTTTAAAATTGAAACCGACCCTGGTTGGTAAGACAGTAATTGCAGCTTCAGTCATTTCCAGAGCTCCTGAGAATTGGTTAGATAAGTTGACTATTGATGTAGGTTCTAACAACGGGGTCAAGGAAAACATGTCAGTCATGACTGACTCAGGTCTCATTGGCCGGGTTTCTGAAGTTGGTCCAACTAGTGCAAAAGTGAGCTTAGTCACTTCAGACCAAGAAGATGCGGTGGAAATTGCTGCTGGTGTCCAATCGGATGATGGGATATTTTATGGGGTGATTGACCAATACGATTCAAGTCATAACCGCTTAATTGTCAATCAAATTCCTAAGGAAGCTAAAATAAAAGAGGGGAATCTGGTAACCACAAGTGGTCTGGGAGGCGTTTCTCCAGAAGGTTTAATCATTGGAAAAGTGGCTAAAATGGAAGATGATGAATTCGCCTTAGCTAAACGTGTCTATGTCGAGCCAGCAGCGAATTTCAATGATATCCGTCATGTCTTTGTGATTATGTCTCAAAGAAGTGAACCAGATACAGAAAACCCTAATGCGGCTGAAGAAATTCCAGGGGCCAAGCACCAAGCTCAAGCCAGCCAAGCTGGGGCAAGTAATCATGCAAATTAGGAGGAGAGAGTGATATGTTTGATTATATACGCTATCATTTAACCCTTCCCGTTTTCTTAATTTTTGTTTTCTTACTGGATGGCGCTTTAGTCAATGTCTTACTAGCCAGTGTTGATACCTACGCTTATCAAATTATTCCCAGTCTTTTACTGATTAGCTTAACCCTGATTCCCTTATACTATGACCAGCCAAGAACGATTTACTTGATGGCTTTTATTATTGGTTTTCTATATGATTCATACTATAATGGAATTCTAGGGATTAATTTATTTCTGTTCCCAGCAGTCGTTTACTTATCCTACCAGGTAAAAAATCGCTTTCCCTTGAATTTTTATAGCATTTGGGTCTGGGCTGTGATCATGTATCTTTTATATCACAATGTGATTTATTGGCTCTATCGGATTTTACGTATTCACGGGGACACTTATCTTAAGTTCTTAGCTAGCTTTTTAGGGCCCTCCCTATTATTTAATAGTTTAGTGATTTTTCTGCTCAACCTGATTATTTATCGCTTAGTAAATTGGGTTAAGGGCTGATCCTTATTGGGTTTTAAAAATAAATAAATCTTGCTAAATACAAATAATATCAGTATAATGAAAATTAATATCATAATGACAGAGAATGGAAGAGGCTAAAACCTTTCTTTTAAAGAGAGTCTGGCTGGTGGAAACAGGCAAAGAAACTTTAGCTACACACCCAGGAGTTAATAGTTTGAAAGACTATTCGCCTAGCGAGCGTTACATCGCGATGTTACTAACATCATGAGGCAATTATTGTGAGGTAGTTGCGAAAAAAGGTGGAACCACGAAAGCGTCCTTTTCGTTTTGAACGAAGAGGGCGTTTTATTTTTTATTAAAAGAAAAGGAGGAGTTTGTCATGATAGCAGGATTCGACTTGAAAAAGTCTTGGATGGTTATTGCTTTAGTTACTATTTTGGGGTTGGTGGCAAACCACCATGTTGAAGCTGAAGAGACAGCTCCTCAAGAACGGATGGAAGCAGTTGAAGAGGGACCAAAAAGAGGCGATAAGGTCGTCATTGGCCTAGATGATACCTTTGCTCCTATGGGATTCCGTAATGGGCAAAATGAAATTGTTGGTTTTGATATTGACTTAGCCCAAGCTATTGCTGAGATTTACGGCTGGGAGCTCGACTTTCAGCCGATTGACTGGGCAATGAAAGAAACCGAATTGAATAGTGGTAATATTGACTTACTTTGGAATGGTGTCGGAATTACCCCTGAAAGAGAAGAACAGATGCTCTTTTCACAGCCTTATTTGGAAAGTCCTAATATCGTGATTACTAAAAAGGAAAGCCCAATCGAGGAACTTTCCGATTTAGTCGGAAAAACGATATCGACCCAGTCTGGCTCGACGACAGCTGAAGACATTAAGGATTGGCCCAATCAACTCTACCAAAAGCTGGCGCAAAAACCGGTTCTCTATTCCAGTTATAACGAGGTTTTTGCTGATTTAGATTCCGGTCGTGTTGATGCTGTGGTCACTGATTATACTTATGGTCACTATATTATGGAGGTTCGTGGGGAAGAAAAATATGATTCCTTTGTGGACCCTAGTAAGGAGCCTGAGCAAATGGCAGTCGCGATGCGAAAATCTGCTAGCGGTATTAAGACAATGATCGACCAAGGTCTTGACCAAGTAAAGGCTAACGGAAAATATGATGAAATTGTCGCCAAATGGTTTGGAGAAAACCGCCAAGTGGCTAGCCAGGAGAATATTATTCAAAAAATACTTCCCTCCCTGTGGAGTGGTTTTAAACTTACCCTTGTCTTATTTGCCTTGGTACTGATACTTAGTCTCCCATTAGGTTTTCTTATCGCCATTATGCGCGTCTTTAGTCCCAAGCTGATTCAATGGTTAATTGAAGGCTATGTCTTTATTATGCGAGGGAGTCCGCTCATGTTACAACTGATGATGGTTTTCTTCGGCCTACCGTATTTAGGAATTAATTTGGATCGCTTTACCGCAGCCCTTATTGCCTTTGTGATTAATTATGCCGCTTATTTTGCGGAAATTTTTCGGGGTGGGATTACTTCCGTACCCCAAGGACAATATGAAAGTATCAAAGTCTTAGGGATTGGCTGGCAAAGAGGATTTCGTCGCATCATTTTACCCCAAGTGATGAAAATAACCCTACCATCTGTCGGTAATGAAGTGATTGCCTTAGTTAAGGATACTTCATTAGTCTATGTGATTGGCCTTGGAGAATTGTTACGGGCTGGTTCGATTGCTGCTAACACCTATGCAACCATTATTCCTTATCTGGTTTGTGGGGTGTTCTATTTAATCTTCACTGCCTTTGTGACCCTTGCCTTGCGTAGAATCGAATATCGGGTGAGCTGGTAGTCCAGCGATGAAAGAGGAGGGATTTTAATGGCCTTAATAGTTTCTAATTTAAAAAAAGCTTACAACGGTAATATGGTGATTGATCAATTCAACTGCCGGATTGATCCAGGAGAAATTGTTATTTTACTGGGCCCATCCGGAACCGGGAAAACGACATTTATGCGTTTGATCAATAACTTAGAAAAATGTGACCAAGGGAATATCGCCATTGGGGACCGGGTCCTCTGCCAAGAGACTTCCCAAGGGGTTCAATACAGTGATAAGGCCAGTCAACGCCGTTATCAAAACGCTATTGGTATGGTCTTTCAAAATTACCAATTGTTTCCTAATTTTACAGTATTAGACAATGTCTTAGAAGCACCTATCGCGCAAAAGTTAGCACCAAAGTCCGACTTGCTCGATCAGGCCATGTTTTTACTAGATAGCGTGGGCCTAAAAGATAAGGCCAATGCCTATCCATCTACCCTTTCAGGAGGGCAGAAGCAAAGGGTTGCTATTGCTAGAGCCATGATGCTGTCACCAGAGATCATTTGTTTTGATGAACCGACTTCAGCCCTTGACCGCGAGTCCGCTAATCAGGTAGGAAAGTTAGTTCAAGCTATTGCTAAACAAGGGAAGGGCATTTTAGTGGTTACCCATGATACCCAATTTGGCCAAGATTTTGGTACTCGGATTGTTTCTTCTGAAGAATTTAAATAAGCCATCTTAATTACTTATTATTATTTTTGGGAAAAGGATTGCCAAGTAATCAAAGATTGTGCTATAGTATAAAAAAATTGAATTTGCCTTTAAACCTGTCCCGTGAGGCAGGCAAGGAGACTTATATAAAAAGGGGATTAGTCTATACATGACTAGTCTTTTCGTCGAGCCTCCTTGTATAGGAGGCTTTTTTAGTGGAAAAAAGTGGATAAAAGAGGCTTGTTCAGTTTCTATCGACTAAAAATAGGCGTTAAAAGGCTCCTGTGAGAGCTAACGAAAGGATAAGAAATGACAAAAAAGAGATTAATTTTAGAAGATGGTAGTGTCTTCGAAGGAGAAGGCTTTGGTTACGATAAAGAGGTGATTGGTGAGCTGGTCTTTAATACGGGAATGTCTGGTTATCAAGAATCCATCACTGACCAATCTTACGCTGGTCAATTATTGACCTTTACTTATCCCTTAATTGGTAACTATGGGATTAATTATGATAACTATGAATCCTTAAATCCTTCATGTGTTGGTGTCATTGTTCATGAGTGGGCTAGACGTCCCAGTCATTGGAAGTCTCAAATGAATCTCGATACCTTCTTAAAACAGAAAAAAATTCCTGGCCTAGCTGGTATTGACACTCGTTTATTAACCAAGAAAATCCGCAAGCATGGGGTTATGAAAGCTTACTTAACCAGTAAAGAAGAACCCCTGAGTGATCTATTGGCAGTCCTAAAGAATACAGAACTTGATCAAAAATTGATTCAAAAAGTCTCCACCCAAGCGGCTTATCCGATTCCTGGTCAAGGTTACCGGGTAATCGTGATGGACTTTGGTTTAAAACACTCGATCTTAGCTGAATTATCCAAGCGCAATTGTCAGGTGACAGTGGTTCCATATGATACCAGCTTGGAGGAAATCACCGCCTTAGCGCCTGATGGAATTGTCTTATCCAATGGACCTGGTGACCCTGACGATTTGCCTGAAGCATTAGACACCATCCGTGAATTAGAGAAGCGTTATCCCTTATTTGGAATCTGCATGGGCCATCAACTGTTTTCAAAGGCAAATGGGGCCAAAACTTATAAGATGAAATTTGGTCACCGTGGTTTTAACCATGCCGTTAGGGAACTTGCGACTGGTCAAATTAACTTTACGAGTCAAAACCATGGTTATGCTGTCAGTCGAGAAGATCTACCAGCAGACTTAGAAATCACCCATGAAGAGATTAATGACCATACTGTCGAAGGGCTTCGTCACAAAAAGTACCCCGCCTTTTCGGTGCAATACCATCCCGATGCTTGCCCTGGCCCCCATGACGCTGACTATCTATTTGACAGCTTCTTAAAGTTAATCGAAGAAAGTAAACAAACAAAATAGTCTATTTAAATCTAATCAGTGAGTTAGAAAATAGGAGGAAATATGACAAAACGTAATGATATTAAAAAAATAATGGTTATTGGTTCTGGCCCGATCGTGATTGGTCAGGCAGCGGAATTTGATTATGCAGGAACTCAAGCTTGCTTGGCTTTGCGCGAAGAAGGTTATGAAGTGGTCCTAGTAAACTCTAATCCAGCGACCATTATGACTGACCGCGAAGTAGCCGATAAGGTTTATATGGAACCGTTGACTTTAGAATTCTTAACTCAAATTCTGCACCAAGAACATCCTGATGCTCTCTTACCTACCCTAGGGGGGCAAACAGCCTTGAATATGGCTATTGAACTTTCCCAAGCTGGTGTTTTAGAGGACTTAGAAATCGAACTCTTGGGTACAGATTTAAAGGCAATTAACCAAGCTGAGGACCGGGAACAATTTAAGGAACTGATGGAAGAATTAGGTGAACCGATTCCTGAATCCAAAATCGTCCACCATGTCGATGAAGCTATCGCCTTTGCTAATGAAATTGGCTATCCGATAATTGTCCGTCCCGCCTTTACTCTAGGAGGAACTGGTGGGGGACTTTGTGACAATGAGGAAGAATTAGCGGAAATTGCTGAACATGGCTTATCCCTATCTCCGGTTCACCAATGTTTGATTGAACGTTCGATTACCGGCTACAAAGAAATTGAATACGAAGTGATGCGGGACAGCCAAGACAATGCCTTAGTAGTATGTAATATGGAAAATTTTGATCCGGTGGGTATCCATACTGGGGATTCCATTGTTTTTGCACCATCACAAACTCTTTCCGACGAGGATAGCCAAATGCTCAGAGATGTGAGCTTAAAAATTATTCGGGCCCTCGGGATTGAAGGTGGCTGTAATGTGCAATTAGCCTTAGATCCGCACTCAGCTAACTATTATGTGATTGAAGTTAACCCTCGGGTGTCACGGTCTTCAGCCTTGGCTTCTAAGGCTACTGGTTACCCTATTGCTAAACTAGCCGCTAAGATAGCTGTTGGTCTGACCCTCGATGAAATGATCAATCCAGTCACTGGTTCTTCCTATTCCATGTTTGAACCTGCTTTAGACTATGTGGTATGTAAGATGCCGCGCTTTCCTTTTGACAAGTTTGAACATGCTGATCGTCATCTGGGCACCCAAATGAAGGCAACTGGGGAGGTTATGGCGATTGGTAGAAATATCGAAGAAAGCCTGCTCAAGGCTTGCCGGTCATTAGAAATTGGCGTGATCCATAATGAAATTAGTGACTTTGCTGACTTAGATATGGATACCTTAGCTGAAAGAATCAAACATCCCCAAGATGATCGTTTCTTTTATTTATCTGAAGCGGTCCGCCGTGGGGTAGATATTGATTTGTTAAACCAATGGACTGGGATCAATCCTTTCTTCCTTGATAAGCTCTTAGTTATTGCGGAATTGGAAGAAGAATTAAGCCAAAATGTAGGGGATCAGTACAGCTTGCGCAAGGCCAAGGTAAAAGGCTTTTCCGATGTAAAAATCGCTGAACTATGGGACTGGACGCCAGAAGAAGTGAGAAAATATCGCCTTGAGACTGGCATTCTGCCAAGTTATAAAATGGTTGATACCTGTGCAGGGGAATTTGAATCGCAAACCCCATACTTCTATTCCACCTACGCAGAAGCCAACGAATCCCAAGTTTCTGACCGTGAAAAAGTCATTGTCTTAGGGTCGGGTCCTATTCGTATTGGTCAAGGGGTTGAATTTGACTATGCCACGGTCCACTGTGTTGAAGCGTTAAAACATGCAGGCTATGAAGCCATAGTTATTAATAGTAATCCAGAAACGGTCTCCACTGACTTTTCGATATCGGACAAATTATATTTTGAACCCTTAAGTTTTGAAGATGTGATGAATGTTATTGACTTAGAGCGGCCTAAAGGGGTTATTGTTCAGTTCGGTGGGCAAACAGCGATTAATCTGGCTTGGCCACTGGCTAGAGCTGGAGTGAAATTACTGGGAACTCAAGTAGAAGATATTGACCGCGCAGAAGATCGTGATCTTTTTGAACAATTGATTCATTCTTTAAATATTCCTCAGCCTAATGGGAAAACGGTAATGAATGAAAGTGAAGCGGTCAAGGCAGCCAAAGAAATTGGTTATCCTGTTTTAGTACGTCCTTCCTATGTCATTGGTGGTCGGGCTATGGAAATTGTCTATAGTGAAACTGAATTACATAAATATATACAAAGCGCTGTTGAAGTTAGTGAGGATCATCCTGTCTTAATCGACGATTACCTCCTCGGTATAGAGTGTGAAGTTGATGTGATCTCAGATGGTGAAGATGCTTATGTCCCAGGCATTATGGAACATATTGAACGCGCCGGAGTGCACTCGGGAGATTCCATTGCTGCCTATCCACCTCAAAACCTAAGTGCATCGGTGCAAGCAACCATCATTAAGTACAGTCAGGAATTAGCTAAATCCTTGCACTGCGTGGGCTTAATGAACATTCAATTTATCGTCCAAGGCGAGAAAGTCTATGTGATCGAAGTCAATCCAAGAGCCAGTCGGACGGTGCCATTCCTCTCTAAGGTAACTAATATTTCTATGGCTCAAGTCGCTACCCAATTAATTCTTGGTAAAAAACTTGGCGATTTGATCGATCTTAGTTCGCCAAAAGAAGCAGACGGGGTCTATATTAAGGCACCGGTCTTCTCCTTTAATAAATTGGCCAAAGTAGATAGTTTACTAGGTCCGGAAATGAAATCGACAGGTGAAGTCATTGGATGTGGTCGTAGTTTAGAAGAAGCTCTCTACAAGGCCTTTGAGGCTAGTGGCTTACACCTGCCACAGTTTGGAAACATTCTCTTCACCATTGATGATCTTTCGAAGGAAGAAGCCTTGACCCTGGCTAATGGCTTTAAGTGCTTAGGGTATGAAATTTTAACGACTACGGGTACTGGCCAATACTTTAGCAATAATGGTCTAAAAGTAAAAGCTGTGGCTAAAATAAGCAGTAATGAGGCAAATAGTATTCCTAATTTAATTGAAAATGGCAAGATTCAAGCCATTATCAATACTGTCGGTGGACAAAAAGAAGCTGGTGAGGATGGTCAAATTATTCGTCAATTAGCTATTGAACATAATATTCCACTGTTTACCACCTTAGATACTGCTTTAGCCATGCTGAAGGTACTACAAAGCCGCAGTATTTCAACTCAAGCGTTATAAGATAGACAAGAATCGTTAAACTTTAGAAAAATTTTAGGGGGATAAGAATGGAACATTTAACCAGTGTACAAGATTTAAGCAATGAAGAAGTAATGGAGCTTATTAGACAAGGGGAAACTTTTAAAAATAGTCCAGTAGCGGTTCATCCCCAATCCATTACTATGGCTAATTTGTTTTATGAAAATTCAACTAGAACACATATGAGTTTTGAGCAGGCAGAACGGCGCTTGGGTTATCAAGTCTTACCCTTTGAAGTGAGTCAGAGTTCGGTCAATAAAGGCGAAAGTCTCTATGATACCGTTATTACTTTAGAAGCTATTGGAGCTAATGCATTAGTTATTCGCCATTCTCAAAATGAGTACTATCTTGACCTATTAAAAGAGCTTAATAAGCACCACCATAAAATCCACCTAATTAATGGTGGTGATGGTAGTGGCCAACATCCGAGCCAATGTTTACTAGATATGATGACTATCTATGAAGAGTTTAAGCACTTTGATGGTTTGAAGGTGGCTATTATTGGTGACATTAAAAATTCACGGGTAGCTCGCAGCAATGCCCAATTACTCAACCAATTGGGGAGTCAAGTATTCTTTTCGGGGCCAGAAGCCTGGTATGATCCTCAAATGGACCAATATGGCTGCTACCAAGACATTGACCAGTTAATTGACCAAATGGATGTGGTGATGCTCTTACGGGTCCAACATGAAAGACATTCTGATGACCCATTGGAGAAGAGTTTTGACCCCAAGCTTTA
The DNA here is from genome assembly GCF_003286645.3 of Aerococcus tenax. Lineage (NCBI taxonomy): Bacteria > Bacillati > Bacillota > Bacilli > Lactobacillales > Aerococcaceae > Aerococcus > Aerococcus tenax. The sequence goes on from NZ_CP127382.2 coordinate 881,759, forward strand.
CCATGAGAAATATGGAATTAATTTAGACCGTTATCAAAAGCTACAAGACCATGCTATATTAATGCATCCAGGTCCTATTAATCGTGACGTTGAACTGGCTAGTGAGCTAGTAGAATCAGAAAAGAGTCGCTTTGTGCAACAAATGGAAAATGGCGTTTATATGAGAATGGCTATCTTAAAGAGTGTGATTGAGGGTGAGAAATAATGAAAGTCCTAATTCAAGCAGGTAAGGTTTATAGTCAGGGTTCGTTGACGACTATGGATATTCTTATTGAGGAAGGAAAGATCCAAGCTCTGGGTCAACACTTGGTCGACCAAGATGAAGTTGATCAGGTGATTGATGCTTCAGGCTGCTTGGTGACTCCAGGCCTTATTGATATCCATGTCCATTACCGAGAACCAGGTTTTGAAGACAAAGAAACGATTGCTAGTGGTAGCCGGGCAGCAGCTCGCGGAGGTTTTACTAGCGTATGTACCATGGCTAACACCAATCCTGTTCCTGATACCCCTGAAAAACTTAGCCAGTTAATTCAAAAGAATCAAAGTGATGGTGAGGTAAAGATCCATCAATACGCTCCCATTACCAAGGATTTAACCAGTGACCAAGTTGTTGATATTCCTGCGATGAAGGAGGAGGGTGCTTTTGCCTTGAGTAATGATGGACATGGCGTCCAATCTGCTGCAACCATGTATCAAGCGATGCTAGCAGCCAAAGAGCAAGGCTTAGCCGTTTGCGCTCACCTAGAAGACCGTTCCTTATTTAATAATGGCGTGATCAATGCAGGAAAGGCTGCAGAGCGTATGGAACTTCCTGGAATTTTATCAGTGGCTGAAAGCAGTCAATTGGCTAGAGATATTGAATTAGCTCGGGCAACAGGGGTTCACTACCATGTCTGCCATGTGTCTACGGCGGCCAGTTTAAATTTGATTCGCCAAGCCAAATTGGATGGAGTGAATATTACTTGTGAGGTTGCTCCCCACCACCTTCTCTTCCATGATGGCAATATCTTAAAAGATGATGCGAATTATAAAATGAACCCGCCATTGAGAAACTCATCAGACCAAGAAGCCCTAGTCCAAGCCTTAAATGACGGGACTATTGATTTGATCGCTACAGACCATGCTCCCCATACCGAAGAAGAAAAGAGTCAAGGCTTCTTGAAGTCCCCCTTTGGAATTGTTGGTAGTGAAACAGCCTTTATGAGTTTATACACGCTATTAGTTAAGCGAGGAAAACTCAGTTTAGAAAGGCTTATTGCCCTAATGACTGACCAACCTCGTCAATTATTCCATTTAGAGACAGCAGGAACCATCTGGCCAGGGCAAGCTGCTGATATTAGTATCTTTAATCTCGACCGTCCTTATCAAGTCAAGGCTAGTGACTACGCCTCAAAGAGTAGTAATAGTCCCCTAAATAACACTAGTTTATACGGACGAACCGAATATTGTTTAGTTGATGGAGAAATTGTTTATCAAGCTGAGGGAGGAAATAATAATGAATAATATCCAAGTGGAATTACCCGGTTTATCCTTATCTAACCCCTTAATGCCCGCTAGTGGGAGTTTTGGTTATGGTGATTTCTCTAATTGCCAAGACCTCGATTTAAGTCAATTAGGCGCCTTAGTGATAAAAACCACCACTTTGGAAGCTCGCGAAGGCAACCCTGATCCTAAGATGTGGTGGAATGATGAATACAGTCTTAATGCAGTAGGTTTAAAAAATCCAGGAATTGATGTGGTTATCAAGGAAAAACTTCCTCAGCTCAAAGAAAAATATCCTAGCTTGCCCATCATTGCTAGCGTGGGAGGAAATACAGTTGAGGACTATTGTCAAGTCGCCCAATTATTTGATCAATCCGGCTTAGTTAACGCTCTTGAAATTAATATCTCTTGTCCGAATGTGAAAAAGGGCGGCCTTGCTTTTGGTAAGGATCCTCAATTTGCTAAGGAATTAACCGAAAAAATTAAGTCCTTAGTTGACCTACCAGTATACGTTAAATTGTCCCCCAATGTCGATGACGTGGTGGCTATGGCCCAAGCCTTAGAAGAAGCAGGTGCAGATGGCCTAACCATGATCAATACCTTACTCGGAATGGGCATTGATATTAAAGAAAAAAGGCCAGTTCTAGGTAATGGCTATGGGGGAATCTCAGGACCGCTCTTAAAACCCTTGGCTTTAAGAATGATTCACCAAGTCCGCCAACAAAGCCAACTGCCTATTATTGGGGTGGGCGGCATATGCACGGTCGATGATGTGATTGAAATGTTTATGGCCGGAGCTAACGCCGTCCAAGTGGGCTACCAACACTTTAAAAATCCTGGAATTTGTATTGATTTGGCTAAAGAATTACCGTCTCGTTTAGCAGAATTAGGCATTTCGAGCTTAACAGATATCCAAGTAATTTAAATTAAAAACACTGGTAAAAGCTAAGGATTTTCCCTTGACCTTAGGGCTTAATTTTGCTAAACTACTCTTGTTGTATTTCTGTAAGCACCAGAACTGCAACCGCGCATCGATAAGTTGAAGTATCAAGTATGATTATTTGGTCACTTATCTTGGCGAGTCTAAGTAATTATAAGGAGGTGCATTGCATGTACGCTGTTATTAAAACAGGTGGAAAGCAAATTAAAGTTGAGGAAGGTTCAGTAATCTTTGTTGAAAAATTAGATGCTGAAGCAGGAGATAAGGTAACCTTTGACGAAGTAGTCTTTGTTGGTGGTGAAAGTACTAAAATTGGTACGCCATTAGTAGAAGGTGCCTCAGTTGAAGGGACTGTTGAAAAACAAGGTCGCGAAAAGAAAGTGACTACCTTCAAATACCGTCCTAAAAAAGACTCTCGTTCTAAACAAGGTCATCGTCAACCTTATACTAAAGTAACAATTGATTCAATTAAGGCTTAAGTATGATTCAGGCAAAGTTTAAATGTAAAGATGGAAGCTTTGTAAGTATGACAGTGCTAGGACACGCTTTATCAGGGGAATATGGCCATGATTTAGTGTGTGCTGCGGTGTCAACTTTAACTTTTTCCCTGGTGAATAATTTGGAGCGTTTGACACAAGTTGCTCCAATTGTTGACTTAGATCCAGATGGGGGTTATCTCTATTGCGAAATTCCCGCTGACTTGGATGATAACCAAGCCCAGCTTGCTGAAGTCTTATTTAAAAGTTGCTATTATGCCTTAAAAGATGATGTTAGTGCCAGTCAACCTGACTATCTTCAGGTATCTTTAAATAAGTAAACAAAGGAGGAACCTAACATGTTAAAATTAGATTTACAATTTTTCGCCCACAAAAAAGGTGGCGGTTCCACAGCTAACGGCCGTGACTCACAAGCTAAACGTTTAGGAGCTAAACGGGCAGATGGCCAATTTGTGACAGGTGGATCAATTCTTTACCGTCAACGTGGTACCCATATTCATCCAGGTGTAAACGTTGGACGCGGTGGAGACGATACTTTATTCGCACTATGTGATGGTGTGGTTAAATTTGAACGTAAAGGTCGTAACAACAAACAAGTTTCTGTATACCAAGAAGCTTAAGCAGACGACGTAAGAGGCTGAGACAGTTGTCACAGCCCTTTTTTATTATATAGACAATTAAAAGGAGTAGGTTATGGATACCGAAGGAATTAAATCAGCCTTTACATATTTGCATGAAGCGACCGAAAAAAGTGCTCAGGCTTTGGAGATGACCTATGTTGAGGCTATTCATGAAACATTACAGAACCTATTACTAGGATCAGCCCAGCAAATTAACGGAGCACCTGATGATCAAGTGATTAAGGATTTAAATAGTCTCTATCAAAAAAGTCAGTGGCAGGCTTTAGACCAGGAAACCAAGCATAATATCATCCAATGGTTATTGATTGAAGGAGTAAAGAAGCAAGAAATACAAGCTAACTATCAAGCAACTCCAGATGCCATTGCCTTAATTATTGGCTATCTGGCCTTTCGATTAGTTGAGTCGAATCAAAATTCGCTAGAAAAGTCTATCAATCTTTTTGATCCCTGCTTTGGCACTGGTAATTTATGGTCACTGGTGGCGAAGACTTTTACGGACCAAGACTATCAAGTCCTTGGGGCCGGAGTTGATAATGATGACTTGATGCTATCTATTGGCGAAAAGGCCATGGCCTTGCTTGGATTAAGTCCAAAACTCACCCTTGCTGATGCTTTGGGAGATTTATTGGTTGATCCCTGCCAGGTCATTATTGCTGATTTACCGATAGGCTATTATCCTCAAGACCAAGTCGCCCAGACCTTTAAGAGCGGGGTAAAATTTATTGAGGAAGGCTCCCATGCCTATGCCCATTACTTGTTAATTGAGCAGGGGATTCATTATTTAGAGGACAATGCTTGGGGCTTGTTCTTAGTCCCCAAATCTACTTTAACCGATCCAACGCTTCCGCAATTAATGCAAGGAATAAATGAAACAGCTTATTTGCAAGCCTTTATTAATTTACCCCAAAGTCTTTTTCAAAATGAGTTTTCGCAAAAAAGTATCCTGATTGTCCAAAAACAAGGAGACCGGGCCAAGCAAAGTGACCAGGTCCTTATTGGTAATATTCCTGATTTTAAAGCAGTTGACGACATGAAACAATTTACTTCACAATTTAATGATTGGTTAGACAAGCATATCGTTAATGGAAAATAATATATAGAAAAAGCTCAGTCTACTTTTTACTATGACACAGTAAAAGAGACTGAGCTTTTTGTTAATCTTCTTGGAATTGGGCACTATACAAGCCGTAATAGAAGCCTCGTTTTTCCATTAGACTTTCATGGTTACCTTTTTCAATAATTCTTCCTTGGTCCATAACAATAATTTGATCAGCATCCTGAATCGTACTTAAACGGTGAGCAATCACAAAACTGGTTCGTCCTTTAAGTAATTTTTCGGTTGCTTTCTGAATTAATTCTTCAGTACGCGTGTCGATACTTGAGGTTGCTTCATCTAAGATTAAGATATCTGGTGTGGCTACTAGGGCACGGGCAATCGTAATGAGCTGTCTTTGTCCCTGAGAAATATTTGAAGCATCTTCATTAATGATGGTGTCGTAGCCATCAGGCAATTTCCGAACAAAGTCATCGACATGGGCGGTTTTAGCCGCTGCATAAACTTCTTCCTCTGAAACAGATTGGTTATGATCACCGTATGCGATATTATCATAAATACTTCCGTTAAATAGCCAGGTATCTTGTAAGACCATTCCCATTTGTTTACGAACATCCTCGCGGGAATAGTCACGAATATCTTTACCATCAATTTTAATACTACCTTTATCGACATCATAGAAGCGTTCTAATAAGTTAATTAGAGTCGTTTTACCAGCACCAGTAGGGCCAACGATAGCAATAGTTTCGCCCTCATTAACATCCAAATTATAATCTTTTAAAGTGTAATGGTCTTCATCATAACCAAAATAAACATTGTCAAAGATTACCTTTTTATCAGTATCAATAACGGAGTAGTCGCTATGGGTTACTTCCATTTCCTCCAGATCCAGGAATTCAAATACCCGTTCAGCGGAAGCTAGAGTACTTTGAATTTGGTTAACGATAGTAGCAAGGTTGGAAATGGGTTGGTAAAGTTGTGGGTTGTATTGTAAGAGGGCTTGGACGTCCCCAAGTGGTAGACGGCCTTGTAAAATCTCTATCCCCCCGACAAAAGCAATTAAGACGTAATCTAAATTACGGATAAAGTTAACCATGGGATAGAGAAAACCAGAAAAGAATTCGGCCCGTTGTGAGGTTTTATAATAAGCATCGGTTTCTTCTTCAAATAGATCGCGCTTATGACCTTGTTGGTTGAAAGCACGAATTTCAATTTGACCATTATAGTCTTCCTCAATATGGTCATTAATGCTTCCTTGAATTCTTTGCCGGTCAGCAAAGAGTCTTTGAGTTATTGGTGTGATGCGGCTGACTAGGAAAACAGCAAATAGAACAGTTAATATCATAAGCCCCCCAATTTTGGGACTGATCATGAGGATCATCGTTACTACACCAATTAACTGGGTAATGCTCATAATAGTTTGAGCAATATTTTGTTGCAGGGTACGGGCAATATTTTCAATATCATTGATGGCCCGGCTCAAAATTTCACCGGTCGATAAATGATCAATGGTACTAATTGGAAGCTTATTCAATTTATCTCGCATGGCTTGGCGGAGATTAGCAATTGTTCCCTGTACGGCATGTGACAGTAAATAATTTTGGAAGTAACGGCCAATACTAGTGGCAATATATAAGGCAGCGACCACTAGAAGCACACGGAAAATCCCGGTAAAGTCAATCTTATAGCCCATTTGTCCATTCATTTCTTGTAGGCCTTGGCTGACCCCTTCAGCAATCAAGGTCGTTGCTTGTCCTAAAATTTTAGGCGCAACGGTTTCGGCTATCGTTGCTGCCACCGAAAGGATTACAACCGCAATGAATGATTTTTGATAGTGACCGAAAAATTTAAAAAGACGTTTAAGGGCTTTGCTAGTTGATTTTGGTGTACGTCTTCCCATTATTCACTCACCTCCTTGAGTTGTGATGACACGATAGAAGCATATAAAGGCGAAGTTTCCATTAAAGTATCATGGTTACCTAAGCCAGCCACACTCCCATTGTCTTCTAAGACTAAAATTTTATCAGCATCTCTAATTGTAGAGACCTTTTGTGAAATAATAAGGGTAATTTTATCCTTGGCGTACTGACTCAGTGCCTGTCTTAGGTTGACATCTGTTTTAGCATCTAAGGCAGAAAAGGAGTCATCAAAGATTAAAATAGCCGCATCCTTCATCAAGGCTCTGGCGATGCAGAGACGTTGTTTTTGCCCTCCTGAGAAATTTGAACCGCGTTGCTCGACTCGGTGGTCAATGCCATCGGATAAGTTTGACACAAAGTCAGCAGCTTGAGCAATCTTTAAATTTTGCCAAATTTCTTCATCACTAGCCTGCCCCTTACCAAATTCTAAGTTAGAGCGAATATTTCCTTTGAAAAGGTTGGCCTTTTGAGGAACGTAGGCGATATAGTCACGTAGAGCATCAAGATTATAGCTTTCAATTTTTTCGCCATTAATCTTGATGTCGCCACTAGAACGTTCATAGAAGCGCAGGATGAGGTTAGCGATGGTTGATTTTCCCGAACCTGTCCCGCCAATGATTCCTAAGGTTTCCCCAGCTTTGATAGAGAAATTAATATCGGTTAAAACATTAGATTCTGCCCCTTGATAGCTGTAATTGACATGGTCAAAATCTAGTTTAGCTTGCCGCTTAGGATCAAAAGCCTTGCCACCATCAGCAGGGGAATGAATTTTTTCAGGAGCATCGAGGACTTGGTTAATCCGTTCAGCTGAAACTTGGGCTCTTGGGATGAGAACAAACATCATGCCGATAAAGGCAAAGGATATTCCCATAATGGATGTATAGGAAACAAAGGAAAGAATAACCCCAATGCTGAGTTGTTGGTTGGCGACTAAATGCCCCCCGAACCAGTTAATATAAATCGTGGTTAGGTTCAAAATTAAGAGTAGTGCAGGGAGTAGGAAAGCTAAGCGAATTTGGGCACCAACAGCCGTTTGCCGATAGTCTTCATTGGCCTTAGCAAAGCGCTTGGATTCATAGTCACTCTTATTAAAGGCGCGAATGACGCGAATACCAGTTAGTCCCTCTCTAAAGATAAGGTTCATATTGTCCACCTTGGCTTGCATGGCGCGGAATAAGGGGGAGGCGAAATAGAGGACTAAGGCTAAAGAGATAATAACTAGGGGAATGGTAACCAGATAGGTTTGACTAAGTAAGGCGCTTGCTCGGTAGGCCATCACTAAGCTAGCAATAAGCATAGCCGGAGCCAATAGAAACATTCGTAAGACCATCATTGTGGTCAATTCAATTTGCATAATGTCACTTGAGCTCCGAGTAATCAGAGAGGCACCACCAAAATGATCGTAAGTATCTTTCGATAAGCGTTGTACTTTAGCGTAGATGGTATCTCGTAAATCTTTTCCCAGTCCTTGTGAGGCTTGTGAAGCAAACCAGATATTTGCTAGGGCAGAACCAACAATGATTAGGGTGACACCTAGCATCTGGATAGCAATTCGGGTAATGGCTGAAAAATCCCCAGGGACAATCCCTTGGTTAACTAGGCCAGCGGTGAAAGTTGGTAAGACTAATTCAGCAAGCCCTTGGGCAAATGCAAAGAAGATACTAAGCAAGATTAAGTGTATGGGGATGCGTTTTAGTATTTTTAACATAGGCGACTCCTTTCTTATTTTTGTTCTTGTAAATTATTGTGAATACGGTTGAGTAATTCTTGGATTCCTTTTTTTTCATTTAAGGAAAAATTGTTAGTCACAATTTCTTCAAGTTGGTCAAAAATGCATTTGATTTCTTTAGCCAGTTTTTCTCCCTGTGGCGTTAAGAACAGGTATTTCTTTTGTTCATTCCCGGAAATTTGTTTGCGATAAAGATAACCTTTACTTTCTAGACTAGTCACAATATTACTGGTCGTAGCATGGGGTTTATCCAAATAATCAGCGAGCTCTTTTTGGATGAGCTGGGGATGGAGATGGATATAATAAAGACTCTTGGCTTGAATGATATTTAGATTAGCTTTTTTAACCTGTTTGTCGATATAGCTTTTTTCTAAAGTCGCTACCTGAAAGAGTAGTGTACTTAGGTGGTCTTTGGCAAACTCCATAGTAACTCCTTTCTAAGCATTTTATTTTTAAAAATGTCCATTTATCCATGATAATCATTTTTACTTGTATTTACAAGTAAAGCGCTTAGGCTTTTAGAAATCGATAAAATAATCCAATTAATCTAGAATGATCTGGCAAGATTTAAGGAGAGATAAAGGAATTGTTTCTTGGTTCATCAGAAAATACTCGTGGTCTAGGCTATGTATATAACCATGTAGTAATCGATAGTGGCCATCTGAATCGACTTCATTCAAAACAATGGTGCAGGGGAGTTGACTATTCAAGGCCAGAAAAAGTTTCTGGCGGAGTTCGGTCAAAGTCATTTGCTGGCTAGTCAAGGCTTGGGGATGGACTCTGCCGTAATTTTTTTGTCTTGATCGTAAGGCTTCTCGGTGTTCAGATAGGAACATGCTCTGCCATTTGATCATGGATCGATAGGCATGGGGGAATTTTTTGTGCTTCGTTTGCTCGGGCATAGAATCATTTCCTTATATTAGCTAGTAAATAATCATATGGTACTATCTCTTAATATAAGAACATACGTTCTTATTGTCAACTGTTCCACCTAATGAGCAGGGACTGATTGATTGTTTGCCAAATATTGTCTAATCCTAATAATCTCGATTTAAAATGTGCTATACTATGAGGAAAACTATCCAGCTGATAAAAAAATGACTGATCTTCTAGCTTAGCAGATAAGTCTACCCTTAGCAATGCTGGCAATTTTGTTAATGAGTGAAGCGATGCTTAAGGCAAGTCAAAATTAATTGATTTTCGCTCTACTAATCTGATACTTAGGTGAATATTAAGGAGACAGTTATGAATTTTGAAAGCTATACCCACTATGGGCACAATATCGGACGGAATATGTCAATTAATCGTTATGGACACGCTGGGAAGCCCTTTTTGGTCTTTCCCTCTTCAGGCGGCTCTCATAATGAATATGCTGATTTTGGGATGATTGAGGCCTGCCAAGCCTGGATTGACAATGGTAAGGTGCAATTCTTTACCTTGTCCTCCTATGATGATCAGAGCTGGTTATCCAATAAATCTGGTCATGATATGGCCTTAGCCCAACAGGCTTATGATCGTTATTTTATTGAAGAAGCCCTGCCTTTAATTAAGCGTGTTTCGAATTGGATGGACCCCATGGGCGCAACCGGTTGCAGTATGGGTGCCTACCATGCCATTAATACTTTTCTAAACCACCCAGATGTAATTGACACTGTGATTGCTCTAAGTGGAGTATATGATGTTCGTTATTTCATGAAAGGCTACCAGGACGATTTTGAAATTTACCATAACTCACCAGTCGATTTCCTTTGGGGGCAAAATGATCCTTGGTTTATTGATCATTACCGCCAAGGCGATATCATTGTATGTACAGGACTCGGCCCCTGGGAAGAAGATGGTCTACCAAGCTTTTATAGCTTAAAAGAGGCCTTTGAATGTAAACAAATCCCAGCTTGGTTTGATACTTGGGGAGAAGATGTGGCCCATGATTGGCCATGGTGGCGCAAACAAATGCCATATTTTCTGCAAGTTTTGTATCCCCTATGATAAAGACATTGAATGGGGGAGAAACAAATGCCATTAAGGGTGAACTTTAAATGCTATCAATAATAATTGGCTAACCGTCTCTTATAGACAATGGTCTTTACTTATCGAAATTGTTTTTTTGTGCTAGTATAAGATAATTAAATACCCATTTTATATAAGGAGGAAATTGAGTAAATTATGAAGGCTGCTTTTATCATTGATAGTACGGCATCACTTCCCGATAATATGAAGAATTTAGCCAATGTCATGGAAGTGGAATTATCGGTACGTTTTCCTGATGGGGAGGTCTTTGGTGACACGACAGATATTGCGGAAAGCGAGCGCTTTTACAACAAATTAGAGACCAGTGAGGAACTGCCAACCTCTTCGCAACCTCAACCTGTAGAATTTTATCGTGTCTGTGACCAGCTAGTGGAAGAAGGCTATGACACAGTTTTTGGTATTTTCCTTTCCTCTAAAATAAGCGGGACCTTACAGACTGCCCATATGATTTTAGAGGAGTATGCTGATCACTTTAACTCTTATATTATCGACTCTAAGGGAACTTCTATCCAAATGCTTCACATCTTAAAAGAGGGAATGGCAATGGTAGAAGAGGGGCGGCAGCCTGAAGCTATAGCGGAAGAAATGCAATGGATTGCTGATAACTCCCGTGTCTATGTCATGTTAAAAGACTTGAAAAATATTGTTAAAGGCGGACGAGCAACTTCCTTTCAAGCAGCCTTGTCTACCATGCTAAGAGTATTTGTTATTTTATACTTCAATGAAGCAGGTGAAGTGGTTTTATTTGATAAGGTTAGAACCAAACGTAAGGTGATTAAGCGCTATATTGAACTCGTTCAAGAGGCAAAAGATCGCTATCCTGCAGGGCTAAAATTAGCTTTTGCTCATGGGAATGCCCCTGAGGAAGTCAAAGAATTTGAACAAGCAATTTTAGCTGAATTTCCTGATTTAGATTATATGACGACTTATTTGACCCCTGTTTTAGGGACCCATGGAGGCCAAGGATGTATTGGCATGGGAACGCTAGCATGTCGTCGCCCACAAGGAGAATAAGAAACAGAGAGCCCGAGTCTATACTCGCGGCTCTTTTTTTATATCATTGGATCACTTAATAATTACAATTATTAAAGCTATGGGATATTTGGTGTTAGTAAGATCTTTCTTTTGCCAAAAAGGATAAAAAGGCCTTGACAGAAGAGTGTCAATTAAGTTATGATATATGGGTAGTCAAATTTAGCGGTCATGGCGGAATCGGCAGACGCGCTACCTTGAGGGGGTAGTGGGAGTAATTCCCGTGGAGGTTCAAGTCCTCTTGGCCGCATAGAATATATTTAAAGCGTGTCAAACAGATTTAAAAGTGTTGATATAACAGCACTCTTAATCAATTTGAAACTATTTAAAAACAGTCAAATCAAAAGTAAATCGTACAAATCTCGTACAAGTTTTTAGCCCTCTGCCAAGGGGTTTATAGAAAAGAATGAATGAGCGGTCATAAGAACCGCTTTTTTTATTGCGCTTCTACCCTGTTTTAACTACTTAGAATATATTTATACCTCCTAAGCCTTAAAACGCCTGTAGCGGTCTTTATTTTAATCTGAGGGCATGTTTTGGACATAAGAAAAAGCCCATCAAAGGGAATGACTTTATCAACTTAATAACCGCTATTATTAAGTTAGTCACAACCTTGATAGACTTGATAAAAAGTTTTTATTAACTTTTGAACGGGGGCTAAATTGCCCCCAAGCTCTTACTTTAATTATATCACGATAGGAAACAAGCGACAATATAGCTACTTACACTAACGACTTCGCACGATTAACGCACGATTGTTGGCGTAAAAAAACCGCCGTTCACATCAGCGGTGGTGGTTACTTACTTAAATATTTTTTTCTGTATTCTTCAACTTTTCTTAATCGTTCTTCTACAACTTTTTTGCTTTCTTCTGTTTCTGGTTGCCAGCTCTCAGCATTATATCTAGCTTGAATAATCGCACCAACTTCTTCATCAGTAAGTTTACTTACATCTTCTGCCATATTTGTCACTTCCTTTTCATTAAAATTTGAATAATTAGCATCCCACAACTTTACCATTTCATCAACGGTCTTATTAAATTTGCCATCTAACACTAACTTTTCATTGGCCATGTTTTCCACCTACCTTAATTTATAATTTACACCAACATTATAAAACAATTTCATCAGCTGATTTACTTCGTTGCCTTTAATCAATTTTCTTGCTTCGTCAGTGAGCGCTATTTTTAACACCATGCAACCATACCAGATTCTTTATAGTTACCATTTTCATCTGTTACCCCTTGAAGAAAATGTCCTATACACTCAAAAGAGCTTTTTGGGTTTACTTTCTCTTTTACTTCCCATGTTTCGGGGTTAAATATTACCCAGCCTTTGTTTTCTTCTTTTCCTTCAGGGTAGATTTCATAATGGTAAAATCCGTCTACGCAACTTATTAAATTAAATGTGAGCATGAATTTCTCCTCGTATGGTTAGTGATTAGTCTTTTCAATAATTTTAATTTTCAGACCGTCAGATGATAACTCAACATTATAGCCTTGCTTTTTTAGACGCTCACAAGACATTTTATTAATCTTTTTCCATCTTTCTTCTACACTTTTGCGATCTTCTTCGGTTTCCGGTTGTAAGCTTTCGGCATTATACCTTGCTTGAATGATCGCACCAACTTCTTCATCAGTAAGTTTATTTACATCTTCCATTTTTTTACTCCTACTAGCTGAGTAGTAATTAGCCGCCGTGTTTTTGCAGCGTTTTAACGGTCTCTTTAAGCTTCTTTTTACGCTCTGCGGCCAACCTACGCTGTTCTTCTGTCTCTGGCTGGCGCGTTTCAGATTCTAGCCTTGCTCTATAGGCTTCTTCTAGCTCTTGCCTAGTGGGCTTTTTGACTTTTTTCATGGCACTTTCTCCTTTTTAGACTTTAATTGTCCTATATTTGTTCTTTTAGATTCTTTTCACGAAAAAATATGTGCAATAGACGGCTGAATGACGGCCGGCCATGGGGTGGGGGAGGTATCCCCCCCACCTACTGAGTCAGCCACCTACAGATTTTTAAAAAATATTATTTATGATTACATTCATTCAAAAAAAGAAAAAATTATTTATTTTTTATATTTTATTTTTAATTTCTACTTTGCCTTGAAGCTTAGCCAGCATAGGTTAGAGCCTTGTCCTCGCTAGGGTTCAGCCATCCATCAGACTGAACAAGCATTTACTTTATTATATCTAAATCTTAATCAGCGTTCCAAGTAATCATTGATTAGATTAATTGATCATAGTTATTAATATTAGCAGCAACATTTATTAGTTGGTTGGCCTATCTAATCATCTACCTATCAGCCAATAGATCTAAGCTTTGCTGTGAATATAATAGCTTATCTGTATCAGTTAGTTATCTTTATCTATATCAATTGCTTACCCTTATCAATATGAATTAGCCCACTGGTTAGTCTCTAGGGTCTAGATAGTAGAGGCAGGCAGGTAGGTAGGTAGGTAAGTGGACTGTATGGCAGGGGGACTATTCAAGGTAGAGGGGTAAAAAGAAAAGGGGGCGGTAGTTAACCGATCCCCTCTGACTTCTCTTAATCTACCTACTATACTTTCCACCAGTAGCAATTACTTTAGCGCCATGAAGCTTCGATAAGGTTGTCGGCCATCTGAGCGTATGGGTTTTGACGGTTATGGAAGTCATAGAAATTAGGCTCAGTGGACTTCATAGGTGCCTCAGGTTGTGGTCTGCTGTCTAGGGTGTCTCTTAGTAGTTGAACATCTGCTGCGATCTCTTCGGCTGTTTCCCCCTTAACATACTTAGCTATATTAGGGTTAAGCCCATACTCTGCCAATGTTTTGACCTTAGTATTATTGATCTTCTCTTGGCCTAACAAGTCTTGGCTTTCAGTCAATGCCTTTTGATAGGTTGAAAGCTCCTCGGCCTGTGTGGCTACGGTGTCTTCAAGGGTGCTGTTGGCTTCCTTGAGCTTTTCCAACTCGGAAACTTTCTCAGCACGAACCCTATATTCTTCCTTAACTTGATCTAGGGAATTATGGTATTCCCCTAGGATGGTGTTAATGGCTTCTTTGTCCAAGCCAAACTGTTTTAGAAATTCTCTATTCATGGCTATTATCTCTTTCTATGAGCCTATTTCGCTGAGTTAATAAGGTTTTCGGCCATATTAGCATAAGCGTCATGCATTGCCCGTTCTTCCGTGGTTTTCTCGTTGTAAGTTAGTCCAGCTTCTTTGAACGCTTTCCGTTGAGCCAAGACTTTTCGGTCATGTTCCCGGTCAGCCTGTTCTTTTGCTAGGCGGTCACTTTCCACTTTCATAGCGTCAGCTAAAAATTGGCGGTTCTTTTCTTCCTGCTCCTGCATTTTTTTAATCTTAGCCTTTTGGGCTTCTTTGTAGGCCTGATATTCTTTGGCCGCTTCTTCCTCAGCAATTTCCATGTAAACCCCTAAATCAAGTGTACCTGGCTTGTTTAAAATTTCATCTCTCAAATCGTTCATTATTAATTCTCCTTTTCTTTTTTAATTCCAAGTAATACGATCGTTTTCATTCTCAAAGCATAATAGCTCACCTCCTTTAAAGGCCTCTGCGAATTGAATTTGAGCCTTTCTCAATAATCTATAAAAAGTGGATTCAGAATAGCAATATTCAATATATATCTCGGTATTTTTAAAGTGCTTAATATACTTTTTTTCTAAAATTTTCCCTAGCTCGGGTTCTACTAAATCGATTGCATTTTCAATTTCCAATACTTTGGCTTTAGCCTCTTCCCTGATCTCTATAAGATCCTCGGAATAATTACCAGCATTTTTTACATGCTTTTCGGGGGTGTATCTATAGTTAGCTACTAACCGGCCTTGGTAGCCACTAAGGCGCCTTAAACGGTCATAACCACTTAACAATTTATTGACCTTTTTAGCTGTTTTTTCTTCATCAACTGGCGGAATATAATACATTGCCTAGCCCCTCTCTTGCTCAAAATATGCTATAATTGGTATAGCCTACTTGATCTCGTGGGCTTCTGCTAATAATTAATTAGATATTCCTTTCTAAACGGGCTTATTATCCATGATGATAAGCTTTTTTTATACCCCGATTTAGTCAAGGCCATTTAATTGAAAAATCCCCAATTCTTCATAAGCTCATAGGCAGAACAATCGATCTCAGTATTTTCTTTGATCTTCCATAACTTATCCTCACTAATGCCGCCAGCTAGGAAACGAGTTATAGCATAGTACAAGATCATCACATCTATTTCGGTCTCTGCTAGGGTCTTACTTACTTCATCTTTTGAAGTGTCCGTTAGCGATTGAACACGGTCATTAATATAGTTGTCTGCAAAACAATCAAGGCGGGATTCTAATTCTCTAAAACTTAACATCTTGGTTGCCTCCTTTAAAAATGCCTACTTCTTTCATTACCTCAACAGCCCCATCGTCTAATATTGGCATACTAAGCATTTTTTCAAGCTCAGCCTCAGAATTTTCCCCGTTAAGATAGCCAGCCACTAAGTCCATAACCGCAAAAAATGTTATTTCTTTTTCTGCTAGTGCTTCGGCTATAGGGCGCTTGGGTAGGTTGATTATGTCGTCTGTGCGGCTAATAACGTACTTTTTAATAACATTTTCTGTTGCTTCCATGTTCCTGACTCCTTTATAAAATGCCTACTTCTTTAAAAAGGTCTGCTGCTTCTGTTGGCATACCTGCAGAATAGGCATACTTTTTAAGTTCTTCTTTAGGTAAATCACCATTAAGATAGTCAATCACCGTACCTACTAAACCAATCATTTCTATTTCTTGGTTTGCCAATAATTTAGCAACAATGGGGGCTGGTTGCTTTGCCAAGCCTGCCACTCGATTTTCAATATATTTATTAATCATTTCTTTTTCGTCCATAAGATCCTCCTCTATAAAATCCCAATTAACTTCATTAGCGTTTTAGCCTCTCTGGGTATGCCCATTTCAGCATTAATCGCTTCAAGTCTTTGCCTGCTGATTTCCCCTGATAGATACAGGTCAATCGATTGGGTAATTACCGCCATATCATATTCATGTTGAGCTGCCATGCCTGCCAACATTCCTTTAGGGTACTCAAGGAATTGGCTGCCTCTTTTTTGCAAATAGTGGTCTCTCATTTCCAAACTATCCATTTTAGACCTCCTTAAAACTCAATAATGCCAACTTCTCGCATAAGGTCATAACCTTGTCTGTCGATCCCGTTTTGATCATTGATTAACTCAAGCTGATCCTTGGTAATGTCTCCCTCAATGTAATAAATGATCCCCTGCATGGTCATAATCAGATTAAATTCTTGTTCTGCCAGCATATATGCCCCGTCTCCTTGGGGGCGATTAAGTAATTGCTTCATCCGCTTCTTGATATATTCATCTTTTATTTCTAAAACATCCATTTTTAGGTCTCCTTTGGTTTTTAATGATTGTTAATGATCTATTTAGGGGGGTGTGTCCCCTGTCTTGTCCCGGTTGTTTTTAGGGGAAAATTGCCCCCAAATCCCTTGATAGCAAAGGCTTTAGAGCTATCCCCAAAAAATGTCCCGGTTCTTGCCAACTTGTTATATATATATATTATTTATTTACTATAGTTATACTTAAAAAGAAGCGGGACATAGGGGACATATATGTTAGATTATTGATTTATCGCTATTTCTAGCGTCCCGCCTCAAGCGGGTCAATACGGGTCAATGCGGGACATTATTCAGACTTGAGAATAATTCTTATTGGATTCCTCCCCTTGGCATAGGATTGAATTTCCTCAGGCATATTTTCTGACTCAGTGACATTAATTCGCTGTTTGGCTAATTTATACTTATTACCCGTTAACCGTTCTAAGATCTCAATAAATTTAGTCCAAAAACCATAGGGTAGGGGGCTATAGTTGCCCATCTCCTCTTTATAGGCTGTTAAGGCATGCTTAATAAAATTGTTTGGCACTTTCCCCAACTCATGATAGCCACTGGGGATATACTCATCGTTAATGAAGCCCTCTATAAAGTCATTGGCTCGGCGATACTTGGCAATTTCTTTCTTAACCGCTTCTGGCTCAATAAAGTGGGTAAAATCCAACTCAATAGCTGTTTTTAGGACGTATTCTAAAACAGCCTTGTCTTTTAGGTAGACTTCTTTAATGTTGGGATCGTTCTTTTCGCCGTTAAAGTCAGCATTAAAAGGGATCAATAGTAACCGTCTATACCAACCTGTGGATTTGTTCCGGACGTTGGGCATACCGTTTCCGCTAAATAAGCAAAACATTTTTAAGGTGGCCATAAAAATGGGCTTCCTTTTTTCCTCTATCATAATGGGATCTCCGGTGGCTATACTCATAAGATCTGAGATACTATCGACATATTTATTAGAGATATCGTCCCCTATGTTGCAGACTTTCCCTATTAGTGCCTCTTTCCCAAATTGGCTGCCAAAATCAGGCGGTTTTAAGGCGCTAACATTCTTCTTGCCAATAAGATTTATTAATAGTTGCTGAAATGTGCCTTTACCACTATTTCCGCTACCAATGAGAAAACCTATTTTGTTGCGGGTATGATTAGGGTTCAGGGCTTCATTGATAACCTGCCATAGTAAGGTAACGACTTCTTCATCACCACAAGCAATAGACAGCAACCACTTATCAAAGTCAAAGCCATTGATAATGGGCTTAGTGGCCAAGGGATTGTAGTTGGTGGCAATCTTGCTGGTAATGGCATAGTTAGGGCTAAAGGGTAGTAACTTATGCTCTTTGAGTGAGTAAATGCCATTATTAACGGGGATCAGGTCACGGCTAGAAAAAGGCTCTATGAGGGGCACTCTGATTCTTAATTGCCGGATAACCTCGATCCAATGCTTAGACTTATATTTTTCTTCTTCTAAACAATTAATCAGCCTACTAATTTCATTTTCACTTGAAATATAAAGGCCTTGTTCTGGGTCATAGTAAGCTAGCATAGCCCTGTCACGGTCATTACCTATCAAAATACAATGGACATGTTGCATAAACAGTTTTGCCCCTGTTCCTTCGTGTAAAAAGGGGGCGCTTTTATTTTCTTCTTGGTGATCAGCCCGCCATTTAGCCCCTGCGGCTTTGAGTGCTGAGCGGATCTCTTCCATGGTGCTGGGTGCTTTCTCCTTAGGAGGGTTGGTTAGTTTTCTGGCACGTCTAAGCACTTCATCAAATTCATCAGTCATCTACTGGTTCACCTCGCTTTCGTTCTTCTCGTGATAAAACGCTATTCATTACACCAACTAATTCTTGATCAGATAAGGGCGGTTGAGTGAAGCGTTGATTCCAATCTTGGCAAATAGAAATGCAGCATTCTGGGCTAACATTGGCTTTTAGAAGCGTTCCAAAGGCTTTAGTGAAAAAGTTATTGCGGCCGCCTTGAGAAATTCCGGAATAAACTTCCTGTAATAGCCGGGGTACTTTACCAATATAGCGGCCATTCTCATAGGGGCTATAAGTCCTTTTAATTTCAAAATTAGCTTGTTGCTCAGAACGATTTACAGGCACTTTCGCACCACTTAGCTGGGTAATTACCTTGTATTCACCGTGTAGGCCGTTATCTACCGGCATGCCCATTAGGCGGCTAAAGTCGCCACTACTTGGGTCAATGGGTAAACCTAACTGTTCAAAGTGATCAATAAGCGCCTGAGTGGTTGCCTTGCATTCTTGTTTAGTCATGGGCTGGCTAGGCTCTAAAATGACCCTTATTCTGGCATGCTGGGGCTGGCTGTTGATTGTTGGATAGATGATATACTTTAGTCCCTCAAGCTCTTTTAGAAGCAGGCTAAGGGCTTTTTCATAAGCCAGCGGGGCATATTTAAGTTGATTGTTAGGGTCAGCGTTGGCCTTAGGCTCAATATCCAAAGTGATCAATGACTTATTTATGGTTTGACTGTCTGAACGCTGTGAGCCTTGAATTTGGCCACTAAAGAAGTAAAGACAGTTATTAAGCTTGATTTCATCAGGAACGGGCTTGTCACCGTCTGGCTTGGATTGAATACCCTCTAGGTGTTTGATATTGTTTTGGCAAAGATAGGCCAAGGTTTCAAAGTCACTACCATTAGAGGGGCATTCTTTTAGCTGGTTGTTCTTAACTCCTGTAGTCGTGTAGATCATGGCAGCCACCTAGTAATCAATGCCCAAGGCCTCAAGGTTACTTATAACTTCGGTCTTACTGTGGCTATTGGACAGCAGGCAATAGATAGCCTCTAGGGTCTCACCTTGGCGCTTAATTTGATTTTGGAAATCTTCATCAAGTTCACGTTGAAACTTTTCCAATTCATCATAATATTCAGGCTTAACTCTATTAGCATGTGTGGCTAAACTGATAAGATCGTCTATTGTTTCTTGCTTTTTGATTGTTGATAAAATGGGATCTAAGGCGCTGGCTACTTGGCTTAGGTGTTCTGTTGTCAAGTAACAAGTGACTTCTGGTTCTTGTAACGTAATATCTTGGGTTATAATTTCTTTAAACAAACCTTTTTGAGTGTTTTCCATAATGATTTACTCCTTTAAAATCCTATTGCGATGGGCTTTGTAGATCTGTTATAATGGACGTATAAAAGATTACTAAAGTATCTTTTTAATTCCGAAAAAATTTCGGTTCATAAAATCGTCCTTAGCGACTTATGGTTAGACCATGAGCCGCTTTTTTTATTGGTAAGGGTGCGCTCTAATGAAGTCATTTAAAACGGATCTCTCAACATACACTTTGTTACCAAGCTTATTAAGTGGTAGGCCTAATTCTCTGTGCCATTTCTCGGTTACCGTATTCCGGCTGGTACTGTATAATTGGGTGACTTCATCAATTGTCAACATTTCCTTATTAATAGCCAAATCTCTCTTGAGGTCTTCGGCCAGCTGGTTCAGATAGGGCTTTAACTGGTTAACGAAATCTTTTGAAGCACTAGGGTCTAATTGAATTTGAATATCACTCATTTTCTTTACCTCCTATACCTTAGCCAGGGCTTTCATGGCCACCTGGATAGTATTAGTCTTTGCATTTAAAACAGTCGTGTCATTTTCGGTCATGGCCAATTCTTTTAGCAGATAATAAAGTTCCCAATACTCTGCGGATTGTTCTTGGCTCTTAATCCAAATAGGTTCATCAGCTCTTTTTAAGACCTCTAGGCCGTGCATGGCGCTGTCCTTTACCGTAAAATCAATATAGCCTTGGCTCTTTAGGCGGTACATTTTAGGCCGTGCCACCTCAGCAGACGGGTAGCCAAATTTGTCGGCTACTTCCTGAAAAGTAACTGTTGAATGACTACCAAAGTAATTGAGCATAGCCTCCCGCCTAGCTGCGGCCTTTTCCCTCTGGTTCATGGTATCGGTTTTCTTAGTTGATTCTGTCATAGTGATTAGCTCCTTTAGCATTATATTTGGGCATACAAAAAGCCCTCATCAAATCAATGATAAGGGCTAAGTGTTTTTGGCTGGGATAGGTCACTATTATGGTATCTTACGTGTTAACTCCTTATAGAAATTCTCACGGCTTCCAACTTGGATGATTTCAACCGTTACAATGTCTTCATGGATCGTGTAAGCTATGCGGTATTGTGCCTTTTGGTAGTAAATTGGCCGGGTATAAATATCTTTCAAGCCGCCTTTTTTGCGATCCCCACAATGGGGGTCTTTGGCTATAACTTGGTAAATTTCCTGACCGATTAACTTAATTAGGCGCTTATCTTTTAACTTCTTGAGTTCCCGCTTGGCGCTGTTTCTGAAGTAGATTTTATAGTCCAAACTCACGGTTAAAATCCTCTTCAGTCATCTGGCTAGATGGCTCGTCCATCAGCTCATTTAAGCGGTCTTCCATGAGACTCTTCCGGTGTTCCATTTCCTTAATAATCGCCTCGCCGTCCGTATAGCCGTCTTTGATAATGTCTGTTAATAATAAAGCGTCAAAATCATCAACAAAGCGGGGGGCGGTGTCCACTCGCTCAAAGAATATTCCATCTTCTTGCAAGTGGGGCGTAAAGCTAGCCCCCTCAGCTATGTTAAAGGCTTTTGGGATGGTGACCATTAAAGAATTCCCTTGTTTTCTGGCTTTAACTACCATGGCTTTCACTCCTTATTAGTAATTATTTAAGTAATTACATTATAATTAAATTAAGCCCGATAGTCTACACTTAGCCCTTATCTATTTAATTTTCAAAGAACTTTATTTTATTGTTATTACTCAGATCTACGCTGCCAATAAGTTGGCTTTAATTTCTGAATAGGTCTGTTGCTGCTGTAAGCAGATAATCGCCTGTACCTCTTTTTGGCGGTATAGGTTTAATTGCTCCGCTGTCATTAGCTCTAGGGTGGGTACTTCCTTAGAAGCGCCATGCTGTGCCCTTAGTTGCCTTGGGATCAAACCAGTGACCACCTGGCAAAGGAGACTAGCTATATTCATGTAAGAATGTGGATTTTTATATATCCAATTATCTATGGCTTTATTGAGCTGGGAATGGTAAAGCTTTTCAATTTCCCGCTTGACCTTGAACCGGTTGAGCTCTGCCCTCATAGAAAAGAACGCCTTAACTAAATCCTTTTTAAAAGCTCTAACTGGCTTTGTGTTATCTAGCCAAGTTATAAGCAGCGTTGCTTGAGGTTCGGTTAATCGGTAGTCTTTCGTTGGTCGTCCTCTGCCCTCAGTTAATTTATGGATTTCAAATCCAATAATTCCAAAGTCTTCTAAATCCTCTTTATAGGTTCTAATTAGTCGGGTAACGGTGTGGTGTTGCACCTCAGCACATTCAGCGATAACACTTGATAAGGTGTAAGGTTCACTGTTTTTATTTTGGATATAAACTAGCTGCATAGTGGATTCTCCTTCCTAAGAGTGGATTTAAAACCCAAGCTCTTGTATAATAAGTAGGTAAAATTATTTAATAAGGTATATTTGAAGAGCTGGCCATGCTTGTGGCCTGTACTTCTTACCAATGCACTTGGCTGGTGCTCGTTTTTAAATAATTTTCTGGTTTTTGTTGAAAACGGTGGGCGAAAGCTCAGCGTTTTTTTTGTTGGTGCGCCTGGCATGGGCGACAACTCGGTGGTGAAAGTCCACTACAGGCCTTTGCAGTAGGAACTGTTAGCCAATGACAAGGGTGTCCACCGTGAGGTGGAATCTGAAGGAAGTTGGAGGCAAATACTTGCACTGACGTACAGAAACTTCATAAAGAAAGGCTGTCAAAAGATGGATGAGCTTGCCAGACAAAGTGAAGTCCAATACTGCACGAATCTGAGACAGTAGATGAAGCAGTGACATGAGTAGAAAGTTGTCGTTCTTACCCAGGGAGATCTCACAGACGGCGCAGGAGTCCCCTTATAAGAAGCCGGTCGAAAAAGGTTTACTGTGAGAAGTCAGCCGAAGTCATAGTAGTTTCCAGAGGAAACGAAGGACTGAACAATATCCATGTTTATTTAGATGGGAGGTAGCTCAATTATGGGAAAAGCAGAAAAGTTGCGGAAGCAACGCAGCCTACAGAGGAATAAGGTGGAACCTGAAAAGTATGTAGATGTGCTTAGTGGTAGAGCTATTGAATATATGAAAAGACATGATGGGTCTCTAATGAGTCTCGTTGTCAGAGAAGAAAACCTCATGCGAGCAGCTCAATTAGTTCGTAAGAACAAAGGAGCAGCTGGTATTGATGGTGTTTCCGCAGAAGCTGCGGAAGCTGAAGTAAGAAAGTATCTTAGACCCTTACAACAGAAATTGATGAATGCAACATATAAACCTCAACCGGTCAAGCGGGTAGAAATTCCCAAAGCCAATGGAGGAGTTCGTCGATTAGGTATTCCTGTGGTCAGGGATCGCATTGTTCAACAAGCCATTCGACAAGTGATTGAACCAATCATAGATCCTCAACTATCACCTTATAGTCATGGCTTTCGTAAAGGCAAGAGTGCACATAGTGCACTGAAACAATGTGTCGACTATTACGAAACAGGCTATAAAGTTGTGGTTGATTGCGATCTAAAGAATTGTTTCGATAATTTTAATCAAGATAAAATGATTCATTACTTGGAACAAATGGTAAAAGATCCAGCGATATCACGTATTCTTAGACGTTTTATGAGTGCAGGTGTTATTGATATGTCTGGTCAATTTATTGACAGTCATACGGGTACCCCTCAAGGGGGTGTTATTTCACCGCTTCTATGTAATGTTTATTTAAATGAATTGGATAGAGAATTAGAACGTCGTGGACATCGTTTTGTACGTTACGCAGATGACTTTGCGATTTTCGTCAAATCTAAGCGAGCAGGAGAACGTGTGCTAAAAAGTATTACTACTTACATTGAAAAAGATCTTCGATTAACCGTTAACCATGAGAAAAGTCAAGTGGGTTCGCCAACCCGTTTAAAATTCTTGGGTTGCCTTATCAAGCCTACCCGAAAGGGTTGTCGTTTTCGTCCGACGAATGAAGCGAAGAAGAAATTCAAAGCAAAGTTAAAACGTCTGACAAGTCGAAAGCGACCAGGTACCTTTAAAACCATTGTAAAAGAGATCAACCAAGTCACACAAGGTTGGATCAACTATTTTGGAGTAGGCTATATTAAAACCTATATTGAAGAGATAGAACAATGGTTAAACCATCGCCTAAGGCAACTCATTTTGAAGCGATGGAAAAACTGTCGAACGAAGATTATACGCCTCATGCGGTTGGGATTGGATAGTGAAAGCGCGAAGCGTATTGCTTTCTCACGCAAGAAGTATTGGCGTCTATCCAAGACACCGGAGGTGCACTACGCTCTGACAACAAAAAGACTCCGTCAGTGGGGATTAAAATCATTAACCCTCCTGGCGGAGTCTGCCTATTTAAGATATTGAACCGCCGTATACGGAACCGTACGTACGGTGGTGTGAGAGGTCCTCTGTCCGACTAACGGACAGAGTCCTACTCGATTGTTTTTAATGCCTACTAATATTGATAAAAAGGGGCTTTTTTATAAATAGATAGGCCTAAGAGCCTACCAAAATGGAAAGTAAGCGATATTTTTCAAATTAGGGCTACTTTTCACTTACTAATAGGCTTAAATGCCCATTTTTATAAAATATTGCCATCTGTGTAGATCTCAAAGGCATGTTCTGGCCAATGCTTTTGGATATAAGTTAGATAGCCATACTGTGCCTCCTGTCGGGTAATTCGGGAATGTTGAAGTAAATCTAATTCCCGGTTGTAGCGCTCACTTAGCATTTTGTTGTCTTTGTCACTTAAAAATTCAAAGTTTAATTTTTCTGAAAACATGGTTATGTTCTCCTTGTCTTTAATGTCTTCATTCACTCCTATAAGCCCCGTTGGCGTGGGTTTATTTTTTATTGACTTATAGAATTTCTGATTAACTGTAAATTTATGCGTAAAAATTCGTAAATATTAATTAAAAAAAATTGATTCAACTGTTATAGTAGGATCCTTGGTGGAAACTACCTTAGTAAATTTTTCCATTTCGCTTTTTTTAAATTCAGATAATCCCCTTTCTTTTCGACTATAAGCATCAAGTGATAGATCAAGATACTTCGCCATTTGAGATTGGTTCATATTCATAGATTTTCTGTAAGCGGAAACTTTATTAATTTTCATTTGATCAACTCCTTTCGCTAAAAATATATCACGTAAAAATTCGTAAATCAAGTATTTTTTACGTTTTTTTACTAGTTATTATGCTATTATATATTTTAAAGAGGTGAAACAATGGACATCAATAAAGATAAAGTAGGAAAGCGCATAAAAAAAATTCGTACTGATCGCGGATGGTCTTTAGAAGTTTATGGCGAAAAAATTGAAGATCCTCCTGTTAAACCTGGAATAATTTCAAGGTGGGAGAACGGCAAATCGTTGCCAAATAATCAGCGTATTAAAGCCATAGCAGACATTGGCGGTATCACGGTAGATGAGCTATTACATGGAAATCAAAAAGACCGATTATTTAACCTTTTGTGTAGTGCGATAGATGAGAATTCAGAACTCTATTCTATAGCTCTTATAGATAAGATAATTAAATTTTTGAATTTTTATGATAATTTGATAGACAAAATGCTTTCAATAGGTGACTCTGAAACGTCTTCCAAAATTGAAGAACAAGCGATAATCAGCTTTTTTCATAATAACTTAGATAACTTTATAAAATACACAAAAGATTTAGGTTTTAATTTAAATTTTGATCAGCCAGAACAAATAATTAACAAATTTATACGCTATGTTGATTTAGCTAGTATGAGGGCAAAAGAAACATATGAGGGAGCAGAAGCGGTAATTCAGAATGCTTTAGAGTCCATTAATCCTTATTTGTACACAAAAGATACTTTTGAGGAATTTATTAATGATGAGGACTACATTAAATGGTTTAAAAATAAAAGTGAAGCTGCCGAAAAATATTTCATATCTAAACTATACGAAAATGTTCAAGAAACAGTTATTGAAGTGGGAAAGAAATATTGGGACTATAGGATAGATATTATGAACGATGAAGAAGATCAAAAAGAATAGCCACTAACTGACAAATTCATTCTTTTCTACAAGCCCCGTTGGCGTGGGTGCTGGGAAAGGATTATCTATCATGATTAAACAATATACCAATAGTAAAGGCACATTTTGGGAGGTACGGCACTACCTCGGTAAGGACAGCGAAACTAATAAAGACGTTCGGTTGAGTAAAAGGGGATTCAAAACAAAAAAGCAAGCCCAGGACTACCTCAAACAAGAACAATACAAGTTTGATAGTGGCCTGAGCTCGCCTATTGATAAAAATCTTACTGTTAACCAATTATATCAAGAATGGCTTGAACAGTATAGATTGGACGTTGAAGAAAGTACGCTAAGAAATACTGAGACCTATTTTAAATTGCATATTCTCCCGGCTTTTGGTGATATAAAAATCAATCAACTAAAGACTTCTACCATTCAAAAAGAAGTTAATGTTTGGTATCGAAAATTTCAAAAGCACAGAAAAATTTTTAATTACTTAAAACGTCTTTTGAATTATGGGATTAACATGCGGTATTTAACGGTAAATCCATGCGACACGGTCATTATACCTAAGAAAAAGCTTTCTTATAATTGTCCAACTCGTGATAGGGATTTCTATACCAAAGAAGAGCTGTCTATGATTATGTTAGCCTTAGAAGAAAAAGCCCCCTTAAAATGGCTTTGCTTCTTTCGTCTGCTTGCCTATGCTGGTTTAAGACGTGGGGAGGCTTTAGGGCTTCAATGGCAAGATATAAGCTTTAAGGAGTGCACAATTTCCGTTAAAAGAGCACTAAAACGTCGCAAACAAGGTTTATATATTGGCGCTACTAAAAACAAACCTAGTGTAAGGACAATAGACATTGACCAAGAAACGCTGGCTATCCTCAAAAAGTGGCGCACCAGTCAACAAGAATACTTTTTAAAGCTAGGTTACAATATACTTGATTCTAAAACGTTCCTTTTTAGAAAAGAAAAGAAGAATTTTCCCATTAGTGATTCTTCACCTAGAAACTTTTTCTTTAAATTTTGTCAAAAAAATGGCCTGCCCTATGTTAATATTCACGGATTTAGGCATACCCATTGTTCTTTACTTTTTGAAGCAGGTGTTAGCATGAATGATGTCAAGGATCGCCTTGGCCATGGGGACATTCAAACAACAATGAATGTTTATGCCCATGTGACTCCTACCGCTAGAAAAGAAGCTTCTCAAAGGTTTGCTAAATTCATGGAAATTAGGTAGATCGTACAAATATCGTACAAGCAAGAGAAATATAGTGTCTATTAATTGCTAAAAACATTGATATAACAGCAATTTTAAGAGAAATTAACTTCAAGTCCTCTTGGCCGCATAGAATATTTTAAAAGCATGCCAAAAGGCTTATAGAAGTAAATGATTGAGCGGTCGAAGGACCGCTTTTTTTATTGCTTTCTATCCCGCTTTTAAACCTATTTATCTATTGAGCTTTCAAACACCTGCTAGTAGCTTTTATGTTAGATTACGCTCTTTTTTAATACTTGGAAAGAAAATATAAGAACTGAGTTAAAGAAACTAAGTTTAAGCTAGTAAAAGTGTTTGGATAGCAGCTTTACTTTGAAAATCTTAGTGAGATAGGGTAAGATTAAAGCATATATAAATGTAGCAAATATAGAAGGGATGGAAGCAATGAAAGTTGATCATACTTGTGTGCGGGTGAAGGATTTAGAATCCTCAATTGCTTTTTATCAAGAAGCTTTCGGATTTGAAGTGGTTGATAAAAAGGATTTTCCGGATAATGAATTTACCTTATGTTATATGGCCTTACCAGGCTCCAGCTGGCGTTTAGAATTGACCTATAACTATGACAGTGATGGTTATGATCTTGGGAATGGCTATGGACATATTGGCTTATTAGTTGATGACGTCAAAGCTATTCATGACCAACATGAAGAAAAAGGTTACGAATTGACTGATATTTCTGGCTTACCTGGAATGGATCCTTTCTACTATTTTGTGACTGATCCTGATGGGTATAAAATTGAAGTGATTCAGGATGGAGTCTTATAGACGATTTAAATAAATTCCTTGTTTAATAGGATACTCTATGATAGACTTATTTCATGCGATGAATCGACATCAACATGGCATAAGATAAGTCCATGTAGTGTTATAGAGAGTACACGGTTTATTGTTTAAACCACTACAGGAAGTAGGTACTTGGTTAATGAGTGATGTGAACACTGATTAACCCTTAGTCTAGGGAAGGCGAGGAGAAATCTCCTCGCCTTTTTTGTATAGAAAGATAGGGGTGAGATAGATGTCTAATCAAGAATTAAGTATAAAAAATATTGAAGACAATATGTATTTCTTTAATAAAGGAAAACATTATCATGCTTATCGCTTCTTAGGAGCCCATAAAATGGCTTCATCTCCTCAAGACGGTTATCGCTTTACCACTTGGGCTCCCCAGGCCAAATCAGTGGCGATTGAAGGCGATTTTAACCAGTGGCAGCCGCAAGCGCTAGAACGAGTCGGAGAAACTGGTGCTTGGACAACAGTTATTAAGGAAGCTGCTGAGTGGGATTTATACAAATTTGTCATTGAAGGGCGGGATGGATTGGTTAAAGAAAAACAAGACCCTTTTGCCTTTGCTAGTGAGGTCCCACCTAAAACTGCTTCAGTTATCCAGGATCCCACGAATTATAGCTGGAATGATGAAAAATGGCTCCAAACTAGGCGGCAAAAAAATCTTTACCAGAGCCCGATTAATATCTATGAAGTCCATCAGTCCTCTTGGCAACGTCATGCGGATGGTAGGGCTTATAGTTTCGATGATTTACGCAAGGAGTTAATTCCCTACGTTAAGGAAATGGGCTATACCCATATTGAATTTATGCCGCTGACCGAACATCCACTTGAAGCCTCATGGGGCTACCAAGTCAGTGGTTATTACTCCATTGCTGGCCGTTATGGACATGACTTTGATCCACTAAAACGTTTTGTGGATGCAGCTCATCAAGCAGGAATTGGAGTCATCATGGATTGGGTACCTGGTCATTTTGTGATTAATGATGATGCCATGGCTAACTTTGATGGTGGGCCGACTTTTGAATATAGTGATCCCAGGCGAGCTAAGAACATTCGTTGGGGAACCCTGAATTTTGACTTAGGAAAAAATCAAGTCCAAAGTTTTCTCATATCCAATGCTATCTATTGGCTAGAAGAGTTTCATTTTGATGGCTTACGGGTGGACGCGGTTTCTAACATGCTTTATCTTGACTACGATGAAGGGGACTGGACACCTAATATTTATGGTAATAATGTCAATTTAGAAGGAGTCGATTTTATACGCCGCTTGAATAAAGAAATTTTCCTGCGTGACCCCTCATATTTAATGATTGCTGAGGAAAGTACTGCTTGGCCAGGAGTCACCCAGTCGATTGACCAAGGTGGTCTTGGCTTTAATTTCAAGTGGAACATGGGCTGGATGAATGATACGCTCAAATTCTTTAAGCTTGACCCACTCTCGCGCTCCTACAATTATCGGTTAATTACCTTCACCTTCATGTATATGTTTGATGAAAACTTTATTCTGCCTTTTTCCCATGATGAGGTCGTCCATGGAAAAGAATCCTTACTAGGGAAGATGCCAGGGGATAACCGTTACCGTCAATTTGCTAATTTGCGGTTAATGGAAGGTTATCGGATGGTATATCCCGGGAAGAAATTAAGTTTTATGGGCAATGAAATTGGTCAATTTTTAGAATGGCGTTTCTATGAAGGCTTAGAATGGGAGACCTTGTCCAGGGAATATAATTTGGAGTTTCAAGATTACATTTCCACATTAAATCAGTTATACTTAAGTGAGAAAGCGCTTCATCACTATGATTTATCAGCTAAAGGCATCATTTTTCTTGAGGCAGATAATCCTGATGAAAGCATTGTGGCTTTCATCCGCAAAGGGGAAGAATTAAGTGATTGTGTCATCTGTATATTTAATTTTACCCCAGTTGAACGCCACAATTATCGACTGGGTGTGCCTTTGCCAGGCAGTTACCGAATATTATTAAATAGTGAAATGAAAGAATTTGGCGGTAACTGGCTTTACCAGAAAGAGATCTTCCAGACCGAAGACAAAGCACACCAAAAACAAGACTATTCAATTGAACTTGTTCTGCCGAGTCTATCACTTTTACTACTAGTACCAGACACCATTGATGAAGAAGCTTTGGCCAAATTGCAAGCGAAAGCAGCCAAAGGCAATAGTCAGCAAACAAGTAATCAATTAAGTAAATTCAATTCCTAGGCCGTATAGTGCTGTAGAAGGCTGGGAAATAATTTTTATTTCAGAGAGGAGGGACGAGAGTAATCTCGTAATTTATGAAAAGTGAAATGTTAGCTATGATTTTAGCTGGTGGTAAAGGGACTCGTTTAGGGAAACTCACCCAAGATATCGCTAAACCCGCTGTCCCTTTTGGGGGAAAATACCGTATCATTGATTTTCCCTTAAGTAATTGTGCAAATTCAGGTATTACGACAGTAGGAGTGATGACTCAGTATGAACCGCTCGTTTTAAATGACCATATTGGTAATGGAGCGCCTTGGGGGTTGGACGTTAGTGATGGCGGGGCAGCCGTTTTACAACCTTACTCAAGTAGTGAAGGGGAAAAATGGTTTAAGGGAACAGCCAATGCGATTTATCAAAATGTAGCCTTCGTCGATTCACACCAACCTAAATATGTCCTCATCCTGTCTGGTGACCATATTTATAAAATGAATTATGAAGCCATGCTTCAAGAACACATAAAGAACGAAGCTGATTGTACGGTAGGAGTCATCCCCGTTCCAATGGAAGAAGCTTCCCGTTTTGGCATTATGAATACGGATGAGGCCGGCCGCATTGTTGAATTTGAAGAGAAACCGGCTGAGCCTAAGAGCAATTTAGCTTCCATGGGGATTTATATTTTTAATTGGGACTTATTACGCCAATATTTGGTAAATGACCCTGAGAAAATGGAAGACTTTAGCCATGATGTTATTCCTGCTTATCTTGAAAACCAAGAAAGACTTTACGCCTATTCTTTCCATGGTTACTGGAAGGATGTTGGAACCATCGACAGTCTCTGGGAAGCTAATATGGAATTCTTAGAGCCTAACCATCCGCTGAATATTCGAGAAGATACCTGGCCAATCTTTTCAAAAGTTGCGGTTGCCCCTCCACAATTCATGTCAGAAGAAAGTCATGTCGAAGATTCAATGATTTGTGATGGAACAATTAATCGTGGAAGCATTAAAAATTCAGTCATTTCGCAAAATGTCACGATTGGCAAGGGAAGTCTGATTGAAAATAGTGTGATTATGTCAGGAGCAAAAATTGGCCAGAATGTAGAAATTAAGTATGCGATTCTGGGTGAAAATGCTGAAGTGATGGATAATACACGTTTTGTTGGTGAAGTACATGATATTCAGGTGGCTGGATATGAAGAAATAATAGGGGGTAGTGAGCATGGTTCAAAATAAAGTTTGTGCAATATTAAACTTAACTGAAAATGATAACGATCTTTACCCATTGACTAAGCAACGTCCTATTGCCATGTTACCTTTTGCTTGCCGTTACCGCTTATTAGATTTTGCTCTATCTAGTATCACTTACGCTAATATGCGT
Source organism: Aerococcus tenax (assembly GCF_003286645.3). NCBI lineage: Bacteria > Bacillati > Bacillota > Bacilli > Lactobacillales > Aerococcaceae > Aerococcus > Aerococcus tenax. The sequence goes on from NZ_CP127382.2 coordinate 913,153, forward strand.
TCGGCAGCCCTCTTTATCGGCCGGTCAGGTCGCTCAGTCTATGACCATATCCGTAGCGGAAAACCTTGGGACTTGGACACTTATCGGGGTGGCATATTTACTTTCTCACAAATGGAGCATAAACAAGCGCTTTATGAAGCAGCTAGTCGCCGTGGTGATTTTTATGATGATCATGAGACTTTTATTAATCGCTCGCACGCGGATTATGTTTATGTTGCCGGTTCACGTGTTTTAGCTAATGTGGTTATTAGCGACTTAGTTGAAGCCTTAGAAGATTCTGACGCTGATATTGCCCGCCTATATACCCGTGTCCCTCGCCAAATGATAGAATACCATCCCAATGAGCGGTTGGTTAGCTTGGATGAAGCAGGCTATATTAATGAATTACAAGTTGAGGGGGTTACCCCAATTGAAAGTGATACCGTCCTATATGATATGAACATGTCCATCGTACCAACTAAAATCATGTTAGAAATTATCGAAAAGGCAGAAAGCCAAGACATCAATCAAAACCTTGATGACATTTTGATCCAATTTCTTTCAGATTATAAGACGGTTGGGGTTGAACATCATGGCTATATTGCTAATATCGATTCGATCAATGCTTACTACCAAGCAAGTATGGATATGTTAGAGGCAGAAGCTTATACCGAACTCTTTCAAAATAAACAGAGTATCTATACCAAGGGACACAATGGGGTTCCAACATTTTACGCTAAAGGAGCTGACGTTAAGCATTCCCAATTAGCAACGGGCTGTGAAATTTTTGGGACGGTATTCCATTCCCAACTATTTCGTAAGGTCGTGGTGGAGGCTGAAGCTGAAGTTAGTCACTCTATTATCCTGCAAGGCTGTAAAATTGGTAAAGGAGCTAAGGTTTCCTATGCCATTTTAGATAAGAATGTGACCGTTGAACCAGGAGCAGTTATTGAAGGAAAACCTGACGATTTAATTGTTATTGGTAAGCATGAAGTTATCAAGAGATCTGACTTCTAAGCTTTTTTGTCAGGTGATTGGAAGACTTAGAAAAGAGGACATGATGAAGGTTTTATTTGTTTCTGCAGAAGCAGCTCCTTTTTTTAAATCAGGGGGGTTGGGCGATGTTTCCTATGCCCTACCTAAGGAATTACAGCGCCAGGGGGTAGATATTCGTGTCGCCCTCCCTTATTACACGCTCATGCCAGAAAAATATAAAGAAGATGTCACCGATTTAATGCACTTTACTGTCGACATGGGTAAGAAGAGAGCCTATGTTGGTATTAAATATTTACAATTAGAAGGGCTAAGCTATTATTTTGTCGATAATTTAGATTATTTTGATCGCGATTCCCTCTATGGTTATGGTGACGATGAAGAACGTTTTGCCTTTTTCTCCCTAGCAGTTATTGAAATGATGGAGAAAATTGATTTCATCCCTAACGTCATTCATGTCAATGACTGGCAAAGCGCCATGATTCCAGCCCTCTTAGTTGATCGCTATCATTGGGTAGAAGCCTATAAGAATATTCGCAAGGTATTAACCATTCATAACTTGCGCTTTCAAGGCTGGACGGACCGAGAAAATTTAAAAAATTATTTCAATACCACTGATAGCCTCTTTCATGATAAGGGTGTGAGACAAAATAACCGGGTCAATTATCTAAAGGGAGGGATCAACTTTAGTGATATTGTCACTACTGTGAGCCCTAGCTATGCCCGGGAGATCCAAACGCCTGAATTTGGGGAAGCTTTAGATGGCACGCTTCGAGCTAATGCTTTTAAAATTCGCGGGATAATTAATGGCATTGATTATGATTTGAATAATCCGCAAACAGACCCTGCCTTAGTCAAAAACTATAGCATGGATACAGTGCGTGATGGGAAGGCAGCCAATAAGGCCTTCTTACAAGAACGGGTTGGGTTAGAGGTTAATGCTGACCGGCCCCTTCTGGCCGTGGTGAGCCGTTTAACTGATCAAAAGGGCATGCAATTACTAGAAGCTAAGGCTGAAGAACTGTTGCATACCACTTCAGCCCAATTCCTCATTTTAGGGACAGGTGACCAGCGCTTCGAGCATTCTTTCCGTTACTTTGAAGACCAATATAAGGGCCGCTTTTGTGCCTATATTGACTTTGATACTCAATTAGCTCAGCAAATTTACGCCGGGAGCGACCTCTTCCTGATGCCGAGTGCCTTTGAACCTTGTGGGCTTTCGCAAATGATTTCAATGCGTTATGGCACTTTACCCCTGGTTCATGAAACTGGTGGCTTAAAGGATACGGTTATCCCTTATAATCAGTTTACTGGGGAAGGCAATGGTTTTAGTTTTAAACGTTTTGATGCCGGGGATTTTTCCAACATGGTCCACTATGCGCTTGGCGTTTACTACAACCAAGAAGAAGCCTGGCATTATCTGATTCAACATGCCATGACTCGTGATTTCCGCTGGAAAAAACCAGCTAAGGATTATTTAACGATTTATCAGCAACTCCTTAATGAATAATGAGAAAAGCAATACAGAACAAAAGGCCAAATTCAAGATGATCACTCGAATTGGCCTTTTTCTTATCTATGATTAAGGAGTTCTTGCCAGCTATCAAAATCGCTATGTTGACGGACGAATTGGTTCATCAAATAGGAATCTCCCTCGTTTAACTGATCAGCGGCTTGTAGAGGAAGTGGTGCCTGCAATGAAAACTCTTCAAAGCTATCAAAAGAGGTATACTTTCTAATAAAGTCTTGGCTTAAATAAATACTTGCTTTCTCCTCAGCTTGGTCTTCGGTTTGGTCTTCCTGACGAGGATTAGCTGGTTGGATTAAACGGTCAAATAAGTCGTCGATACTTTCCATTTCTTCTTTTTTAAAGCGAAATCCCATTGTGTATCTTGCCTCCTTAGGAATAAAGTAATTTTTAGATCATTATCATTATACGCAAAGTTTGCTAAGATAAATAGAGAAATTACGATGAAAGGTTGACAATGCAAATGACTAAACTCTTATTTTATGGTCACTCAGTTTTAGCAAAATTTCCCTTCGCTCAGATTGGAGATATAAAAATTGATAACCGGGCCGTGAGCGGCAGCATTGCCGAAGAAGGTTACGATAAGCTAATCAAAAATAATGATTTAAGTGAAGATTATGATACCATTTTATTAATGTACGGGATTAATGAATTATGGCAGGGCTTAGGTATCGAGAATCCGACCTACTGGATTGAAAAGAATGTCGAATTTTTTAGCCAGCATTATCCTAAGTCTCAGCTGATTTTATCCCTAGTGATGCGAAATCTAAGTGAAGATCCCTCGGTGTCCAATGTGCTCATTGATCGTTTAAATGATAAGTTAAGACAATTTGATAATAAATATTCATTAACTTATTGGGATTGGCAAGGATTTTACGACGCAAATAATTATTGCCGACCTGAGCTAACCATCGAGGGGGTCCACCTGACTCAAGCTGGCTACCAGTTGTTGGCAGAAGGCATCGAGAAAACCATAAGAAGAGGAGTTAAGTAATGACCAAAACACTCTCCAAACGACTGAAAGGAATAGCAAATTACGTTGAAAAGGGAAGTTATATAGCAGATATTGGTTCAGACCACGCTCATATTCCGATTTATTTATTAGACCAAGGACTGATTAAGGGGGCTATTTGTAGTGAAGTCGCTCAAGGACCTTATGAGCGGATGTGTCAAGCCGTACTTGATAATCACTATGGCGACTTAGTATCTTGCCGCTTGGGAAATGGTTTAGCCACCTTAACAAAAGAAGACCCAGTCGATACGGTTATAATTGCAGGTATGGGGGGAAAGCTCATTCATGAAATTTTGCTCGCTGGTGAGGATATTTTGTCGCAATTAGACTATCCCAAGTTAATTTTACAGGCAAATATTGATGAATACCTCTTGCGCCAATGGTTATTGGATAAAGGCTACCAAATTGTAGGGGAAGAGATTTTAGAAGACGCAGGAAAAATTTATGAAATTATTGCTGCCGAATATGTCGGAAAGGCCCCTGCTCTCAGTGACAGCCAACTTTATCTAGGACTTTATACCAAGAATAGTAATCCAGCTATTTTTAGGAAAAAGTGGACCCGGCGCCAACACAAGATAGAGAGCATTCTCCAACAAATGAATGGGGAAGCGCTTAGCCAACGACGTCAGCAATTTAGTCAACTGTTAGCAATGATCAAACAAGCCTTGGAGGGTGATAGTGATGACCAATAAAGTAACCGTCAGCGACCTTGTCCAGTATTTTGAAAACCGTTTTCCTACTGCCTATGCGCTTGAAGGCGATCCTATTGGCTTACATTTTGGTTCTTTAGATCAAGAGGTCAAGCGGGTTTTAGTGACTTTAGATGTCCGTCCGGAAGTGGTTGAGGAGGCCATAGCGAAACAAGTTGACTTTATTTTTTCCCACCATCCGGTAATATTTAGACCAGCAAAGCGCCTCAGCGAGGATGATCCCCAACAAGCCATGTATGCCAAGCTGATTAGGCACCAAATTGCCGTCTACAGTGCTCATACTAATCTTGATAGTAGTCAGCCTGGAATGAATGATTGGTTGGCTGAACGTTATGGGATAGAAAATGCCGAGGTTTTTGCCGCTCATTACCATGAAAAAAATTACCGCCTGGTCACTTTTTTACCCAAGGAGAGTTTGCCTGCCTTCAAAGAGGCGCTTAGTGCCTATCCTCTTTCTGTTATTGGAAATTACCAGCATTGTTTCTTTCAATGGACTGGTCAAGGAAGTTTTATTCCTGTAGATGGAGCTCAACCAAAAATTGGTGAAGTAGATCAAGAAACTGAGCTTGAGGAAATTGCCCTGTCCCTAACTGTCAAGGAAGGGGAAAAAGAGAAAGTTTGTGACTTGGTAAAAAAATACCATCCTTATGAAGAAGCGGTCGTTGAAATCTATGAGAAGAATAATGATTATCAAAGTATTGGTATGGGTAGAATTGGGGAATTAAAAGAGAAAATTTCCTTTAAAGATTATGTGGAAAAAATTAAGGATCTTTCTCACTTAGAAGGCATTCGCTTTGTGACTAGGGATGACAAGGCCCTCGTTCACCGGGTAGCCGTATTAGGTGGGGCAGGTTCATCCTATTATCAAGCAGCCAAGGTTGCTGGGGCTGATGTTTTTATTACGGCTGATGCGGATTACCATACTGCCCATGATATCTATGAAAGTGGCCTGAGTCTAATTGACCCCGGTCACCATATGGAAGCTATTTGTATTCCCTATGTCCTAGACGAGTTGACCCAGTGGAGCCAAACCAATCATTTTGGCCTGACTGTCTTTCCTTCTGAGGTCAACACTGATCCTTTTCATTTCTTGTAGGAGTCTATTAAAGGAAGGTTAGCATGCGTTTACAAATCACACGTATTTTAGAAACTAAGGATAATCGTGAGGGCACATTGAGAGATATGGCAAGCTTCTTAGCGGCTGATCAAAATCACCGGGTCTTTTATTTAGTTCCCGAACATATGAAGTTTGATATGGAGAAAATTATTCTTGATAATATCCAAACTTATAAAAGTAAGCCTGCTAGTGATAACGGGGTTGCTATGATGCGCTTACAGGTCTTTTCTTTTAAACGACTGGCCTGGTATTTTTTAGAACAAAACCAAGAGCCCATTCAATCAGGATTAGATGATATTGGCCTAATGATGCTGATCAAGCAAATCTTAAATGACTTGCAGGAAGATTTACTTATCTTTCGCCGCGAAAGTGGCTATATTGGGTTTCAAGAACAATTAACCCAATTGTTTAAGGAATTTGACCAGGGGAATATCAGTAGTCATCGTTTAATTGAAATCTACCGTACAGTAGAGGCAGAGGCGGATGGCCAAGATCCCCTATTAGACAACCAATTAGACAAATTAAGAGAACTTATTCTTATCTACCAAAGCTTTGAAAGCAAGTTATCCGATCAAATTCTTACTGAACAGGCTCTTTACAAACAATTAAAGCATTACCTGACGACGACCGATTTATCACAGGTCAGAGTGGTTGTTGATGGCTTCTATCGCTTTACTGCTAATGAATTTGATATCCTTGGCGACTTATTGGCAGCTTGCGACCAGGTAGAAGTGATATTAACCCTTGATAGTCAGAAGACGCTGAAGAGTGAGTTTCAAGGGCAAGATTTATTTAGTTTGAGTCGGCAAAGCTATAATAAGTTAGTCCAATTAGCCAAAGCTATCGATTGTCCCCTGATGCTTGATCGTGTGGGTAAGATTAATGAACAGTTTGATCCAGGCTTTTACTTACTTGACCAGACCTTAGTCAAGGACTGGTCGAATGACAAGGCAGCCTACGCTACTATTTCCAAAGAAGAGCAAGATCAAGTTAAAAATCTGATCCAAGTGTGGTCCTGTCAAACCCCCTATATTGAAGCAGAACAGGTGGCTAACCAAATTTATCATTTAGTCAGTTGTCAAGCTTATCGTTATCAGGATATTCAAATTTTGACTAGGGACTTTGACCAGGTAAGAGAACAGCTTTTGCCTTATTTAAAGATGAATAATATTCCCTATTTCCTTGACGATAGTGAATCCATGGCAGACCATCCCTTATTCTTATTCATCGATGCGCTTATTCGTATTTACCGCTATGATTGGCGTTATGAGGATATCTTTAATCTGTTACGGACGGAATTGTTATTGCCCTTGCATGATTCTGATGACCCTTGGTCTGAAGTTGAAAGTTTCCGTCGAGAAGTCGATCTCACAGAAAACGTGGTGCTACAAAATGGCTATGAGGGTAAACAATGGTGGCAAAAGGGGGTCACTTGGTCATATTTAAGGGTGGATGATTACGGGCAAGTGGTTGCTAGTGAATCAGATCAAGAAACTCAGGAAATTGCTAATCAAGTCAAAGCTTTTCTAGCAGAAGCCTTAGATGGCCTTTTTACAGCTTTTGACCAAGCAAGTAATAACCATGACGCTTTGCTGGCTCTCTATCAATTTTTAGTCCACTATCAGATTCCTGAACAATTAATGCTTTGGGCCCAAAATAATGCCCTAAATAACCGTTTAGATGAGGGACGACACCACGAACAAGCTTGGCAAGCCTTTATCAAAGTGCTTGATCAATATGACCGCTTATTTAAAGACCAAAGCTTTAAGATTCAAGATTTTCAAGAAGTTTTGGCCAGTGCCTTTAACCAGACAAAATATAATATGGTTCCCCCAACCTTGGATTCAGTAACAATTCGAGGAATTGACAGTCAACGTTCAGAACATAAAAAGGTAACCTTTGTTATGGCCTTGACCAAGTCTAATTTACCTAAGGCTTATCAAAACCATAGTCTACTGACTGATGAAGATCGGGAGGTTTTAAATCATTATTTTACCCCCAATGAAGGCTTGAACTTAAGTAGCCAAGTCAAGACAAATAATGAAAAATTTATTGCCTATAAACTCTTTTTATCTGCTAGTGAACGTTTATATTTATCTTTTCCCTATAATCAACTAGGAGATAAGGCCACAGATATCTCTCCTTATTTAACATATTTAATTGATCGCTTTGACCTCGAAGTTTGGGATAAAAAATCACTAGCCTTGCCAGTGTCTGAGAAAGACTCTCTAGTTTTTGGCAACTGGCGTAGTCAATTGCATTATTTGATCCAAGTTTATCAAGGCAATAAAAGTAAGCACTCGGCGATTTCAGATCGATGGGAAGTACTCAAAGATGCACTGAGCCAAGAGACTAAGAGTCGGGACTATAGCTTCAGAGCACTTCAAGGACTAAACCACCAAAATAAAGTGGTCAATTTAAGTTCAGAGGAAGCAAAGGCCCTATATGGATCTCAACTGGCGGTATCCGTCTCAAGCTTAGAATTGTATAATAAGGATCCTTTTTCTTACTTTTTACAGTACGGTTTAAAGTTAAGAGAGCGACCCATCTTTAAAATTGATGAGCGCCTGACAGGAAGTTATTTCCACCGGGTACTGCAAGAATATTATGACCTAAAGAAACAGTCGGATGACTCCTTTGATGAACTATTTTCTCATGCGCTCAATACCACGTTAAAGGATCCAGCCTATGATATTTTTTCGGCCAACCAGTTCTATAATTACCAATTAAAACAATTAAACTTTAACCTTAATCGTTTTATCAAACAATTTGATATAAAAATGAATAAGACCAAGTGGCATAACTATGCTAATGAAGCAAGTTTTGGGATGAAGGCGGATCAATCCTATTCCTTTAATCTTTCTGACCAGACTAGGGTTCACCTGCGGGGAATTATCGACCGCATTGATACTTTTAATTGGCAGTTTAAGGGGCAAGATTACTTAGTTAGTCAAATCACTGATTATAAATCAGGGGCAAGGGCAATCAATCTTGGCGATATATTCCAAGGGACTAATATCCAGCTATATACTTATTTATTAGTCTGTTTGGAAAAATTTCAAGCCCAGTATCCCGATAAAAAGATCATTCCCTTTGGAGCCTTTTATCAAAAAGTGACTGCTCCATTGAAAAAGGTTGAAAACCAAAGCGAATATTCTGAGATGATGGCGAAAAATGCTAGCGGCACGGTTGATTTAAGTCAAGAATTAAAAAGTAATGAATATTTCCTAGCTAGCCAGCAACTACTCGAGGACATTATGAAAGCGGGCTATGATGGGGAAGACTTGTATGCTTATGGACTGAAAAAAGACGGAGATTTTGATAAGAATAGGTCACGAAAAATATTGACTTTAAAAGAATTCCAAGCCCTATTAGACTATATAAAAGAAATTATTTATAACAGTTCAGAAAATATCATGAGTGGTGATATTCAATTGCGTCCCCTGGAAGATGAAAAATACCTTCCCTCGACAACAGCCTATAAAAGTATTGCCCAATTTGATTTAACCGAGCCAGGCAAACACTATCGAGACAGATTAAAGCTCTCTAAGGAAGCCTTTTTCCAAATGATCGCAAATGAATTCAATGAGACAAGTGAGGAGGAAGAATAAGGGTGGAAATACCAATTAAACCGCAAAATGCAACTTATACGGACCAACAATGGTCTGCTATTCATTTAAACCAGCATAATTTATTACTTTCGGCCTCAGCTGGCTCAGGAAAAACCCGGGTATTGGTTGAGAGAATTATAAATCAAGTGAAAAATGGGCGTAAGCTATCAGAACTCTTAGTGGTTACTTTTACAGAATTAGCAGCTAAGGAAATGAAAGAACGTATTGAGAAAAGCTTAAAAGATGAAATTAATCGGGAGCTGGATAGTCAAAAAAGATTTCACCTCCAAAGGGAAGTTCAGGCCTTGCCCCAAGCGAATATCTCGACCATTGATGCCTTTTGTCGGCAAGTGATCAATCGCTACTATTATTTAATTGATCTGGACCCCAAATTTCGCCTAGTGACCGATGAGACGGAATGGTTACTCTTTTATGAAAAAGTTTGGAAAAAGTTAAAAGAAGACCTTTTAGACCGTGAAAGTGATATTTATGGCGATTATCATGATGAATTTGTGATCCTCAGCAATAATTATTCAGATGGCCGTCAAGCTAGTGATGATAAGCTTAGCCAGTTAATTTTTGCTTTGTATAATAAGGCACGGTCTCACGCCAACCCCAAGGGCTGGCTCCAAGAAGCTTTAAAGTATTATCAAGCTGACAAAACATACTCTCAAAGCAATTTTTACCGTCAGGAGCTGGTCCCTTATTTATCCCAGCTACTGGAAAATCGCTATATCAAAGCCTTTACTGACTATGAAGAAAGCATTCCCAGTCAAGGTCTAGCAGGAGATGAAAAAGGCGAAGGCATTCAGAAATTAATTGCCGGCATCCAAGAGCAAAAGCAGTTTTTTATCCATTTAAAAGACCTGCTAGAAAACAAGGACTATCAAGCAGCCTATGAGTATTTTAATGACCGCCCCAAATTCGCCTTCATTAACTACAAGGTTAAGGCCAAGTCTCCAGCTATGGATCAAAAAAAGGCCCTAAGATCTGCTTATAGTCAACTGCTAAAAGACTTGCAATTAAATGCTAAAATCAACCAGACTGACCTCTATAAATTTTTAGCCTTTGATGAAGAGACCACAAATAAAATGCTTGAAGAGAGCTATGACTTAGCTACAGCCATTGTTCATCTTTGTCAGTTATTCATTGACCGCATGCAAGCAAAAATGCTTGAAGAAAAGCAGCTGGATTTTCAAGCCATTGAATTATATACCTATCAAATTCTAAGTCCGACTGATCCTGACAAGAATGAAGCCCTGCTTTATTATCAGTCCCGCTTTAAAGAAGTCATGGTCGATGAGTATCAAGACGTCAACGGCCTGCAAGAGGCGATCATTCAAGCGGTTAGTCAAGAAGGTCGGTCCCATAATCGCTTCATGGTAGGGGATGTGAAGCAAAGTATCTATCGCTTCCGCTATGCCGACCCTAAATTATTTATGGACAAGTACCAGCGCTATGCTAACTTTGACGAGCAAACGCCGCCATTTGAGAAGCCTTCTTATCGAATCAATCTAGCGGAAAATTTCCGTAGTCGCCCTGAGATATTAAGCTTTGTCAACTTTGTCTTTTCTCAATTAATGGACGAAAAAATCGGTGGAGTCGACTATCTTTCTGAAGGACAGTTAAGTGTAGGAGCCACTTGGTACCCAGACCTAGAAGGCTATGAAACGGAAGTCTTTTTAGTGGAAGAAAATGAGGATTACCGTCAAAGCTTAGATAGCAATCAAGAACTGTCTCGAACCGAACTCCAAGCAGAAGTGATTGCCCAAAAAATAACTTCACTCCTGCAAAAGGGCTTTAAGGTTTATGATAAGGATGCAAGTAGTGAAGATAAGATGCGCCTGCTACGCTATAGTGATATTGTTATTTTGGGGAGTAATCGTACTTTTTATCAAGATTTAGAAAATATTTTCAGTCAATACGATATCCCGATTATGCAAGATAAAAAGCAAAATTATTTTCAACGAACTGAAATTATGACTATGGTGGAGCTGTTGAAGTTAATTGATAACCCTTATCAAGATATTCCTTTGGCAGCAGTATTACGGTCACCAATTATCGGCTTGACTGAACCAGAAATGGCTCAGATACGCATGGCTGAGCGGGAGGGGGGTTATTTTGATGCGGTCCAATCTTATATTGAATCTCACCAAAATGAAAAGGATAATGACCTGCTCGATAAACTCCAACAACTGCTCGATTGGCTCCGGTCCTGGCGCACTTTCACCAAAGAGCACTCGATCGCCCAATTAATTTGGCAAATCTACCAAGATACAGGCTATTTAGACTATGTGAGTGGGATGAATAATGGTTTACAACGTGAAAGCAACTTACACGGCTTATATAAAAGGGCCTATGATTTTGAGGAAAACCAATTTAGGGGTCTTTTTCAATTTATCCGTTTTATTGAAAAAATGCAAGAACGTGAGAAAGACTTAGAAAGTCCCCAAACCATCGATCTCAATCAAAATGCAGTCCAATTAATGACCGTCCATGCTAGCAAGGGACTAGAATTTCCGGTTGTTTTTTACTTTAATATGGCTAAAGGTTTTAATGTCGACGATTTAAAGAATGAACTTTTGCTTAATGACCAAATAGGTATTGGGGTTAAAGTCAGAGACCGTTTTAATGGCATCAGCTATAGCAACCCGATTCGTTTATTGGCTGAACACTACGAGCGTCTTGAACTTAGTGCAGAGGAACAACGTAAGTTATATGTGGCCCTAACCCGGGCTGAGCAAAAACTTTATCTAGTAGGCGCGACAGAAGACCGAGATAAAACTTTTGATCAATGGATTAAATGGGCCGACTTGAGTCAAAAAAATCAGGTTATCGATGAGAGTCTACGCGCTATTTCTAATCAAAGCGATAATATCCAAAAATGGATCGGAACTGCAATTGCCCGCCATCCGGATTTTAGAAATAAAAGTCATTATGACCAGGCGCCTCAATCCAGCTATCAAAGCGTGACTACGGATTTTCATATCCAGGTGATCAATGAGGAAGAACTCTTAAACCACACAGCCTTTCAAAATATTCAACTTGCGCCTGAAAAGGCAAGCGTTAAGACGGAGAATCTTCAAACAGAAATCATATCATCGCCCTTGGATTATGACTATCCCTATCAGGCAGCTAGTCAGACGAGTAGTTATCAGTCAGTGTCGGAATTAAAGCGGCTGTTTGAGGAACCAGAAGATGGCCGTCAAATGCAGTGGCGCTATTCAAATAGTCAGAGTGAGGCAGTGCAAGGTCTGCGATTTACTCCGAGTCACTATCCCGCCCCAGAATTTATTCAGAGTCAAACCACGCATAGTCCCAGTGAGCATGGCTCAGCCATTCATTTACTCCTACAAGCGATTGACTTAAAGGCTATGCCAAGTTTCGATTCACTAGCTGCAAGCTATAAGGACTTAGTTGATAAGGGTCTACTCGAAGAAAGCAGTTTAAGTGAAGCGGATCTACAGCAGCTATTAGCTTTCTTTGAAACGACTATGGGTAAAAGAATTATTCACCCTAAGAGCCAAGTTTACCGGGAACAGCCTTTTTCCTATTTACTGCCTTATCGCCAACTAAAGTCTTCTACTGGGCTAGCCCTCAATGATAAGGTTCTCATTCACGGAATTATTGATGGATTCCTCATCGATGAAAATGACCAGGTATGGCTGTTTGACTATAAAACCGACCATATTGGCTATTTACCCGTTAAAGAGCAAAGGCAAGTCCTGTTGAAACGCTATCGGGTCCAAATGTCACTTTATAAAAAAGCTTTAACTTCAATTTTAGAACGACCGGTAGATTATGCGGTCTTAATAGCCCTTGATTCTTTAGAGACTTTCCCGGTGGAATAAAAATTAAATAAATCTTGCTTTAGAGGGGATAAACATGCTATAATAACTTTTGTTGAAAAGAGCATGTTTGTTCTGCGGGTGTAGTTTAGTGGTAAAACTGCAGCTTCCCAAGCTGTCGTCGCGAGTTCGATTCTCGTCACCCGCTTTATATTGACTATTAAAGTGAGACTAGCTTGTCTCACTTTTTATTTGGTGCGCCTGGCATGGGCGACAACTCGGTGGTGAAAGTCCACTACAGGCCTTTGCAGTAGGAACTGTTAGCCAATGACAAGGGTGTCCACCGTGAGGTGGAATCTGAAGGAAGTTGGAGGCAAATACTTGCACTGACGTACAGAAACTTCATAAAGAAAGGCTGTCAAAAGATGGATGAGCTTGCCAGACAAAGTGAAGTCCAATACTGCACGAATCTGAGACAGTAGATGAAGCAGTGACATGAGTAGAAAGTTGTCGTTCTTACCCAGGGAGATCTCACAGACGGCGCAGGAGTCCCCTTATAAGAAGCCGGTCGAAAAAGGTTTACTGTGAGAAGTCAGCCGAAGTCATAGTAGTTTCCAGAGGAAACGAAGGACTGAACAATATCCATGTTTATTTAGATGGGAGGTAGCTCAATTATGGGAAAAGCAGAAAAGTTGCGGAAGCAACGCAGCCTACAGAGGAATAAGGTGGAACCTGAAAAGTATGTAGATGTGCTTAGTGGTAGAGCTATTGAATATATGAAAAGACATGATGGGTCTCTAATGAGTCTCGTTGTCAGAGAAGAAAACCTCATGCGAGCAGCTCAATTAGTTCGTAAGAACAAAGGAGCAGCTGGTATTGATGGTGTTTCCGCAGAAGCTGCGGAAGCTGAAGTAAGAAAGTATCTTAGACCCTTACAACAGAAATTGATGAATGCAACATATAAACCTCAACCGGTCAAGCGGGTAGAAATTCCCAAAGCCAATGGAGGAGTTCGTCGATTAGGTATTCCTGTGGTCAGGGATCGCATTGTTCAACAAGCCATTCGACAAGTGATTGAACCAATCATAGATCCTCAACTATCACCTTATAGTCATGGCTTTCGTAAAGGCAAGAGTGCACATAGTGCACTGAAACAATGTGTCGACTATTACGAAACAGGCTATAAAGTTGTGGTTGATTGCGATCTAAAGAATTGTTTCGATAATTTTAATCAAGATAAAATGATTCATTACTTGGAACAAATGGTAAAAGATCCAGCGATATCACGTATTCTTAGACGTTTTATGAGTGCAGGTGTTATTGATATGTCTGGTCAATTTATTGACAGTCATACGGGTACCCCTCAAGGGGGTGTTATTTCACCGCTTCTATGTAATGTTTATTTAAATGAATTGGATAGAGAATTAGAACGTCGTGGACATCGTTTTGTACGTTACGCAGATGACTTTGCGATTTTCGTCAAATCTAAGCGAGCAGGAGAACGTGTGCTAAAAAGTATTACTACTTACATTGAAAAAGATCTTCGATTAACCGTTAACCATGAGAAAAGTCAAGTGGGTTCGCCAACCCGTTTAAAATTCTTGGGTTGCCTTATCAAGCCTACCCGAAAGGGTTGTCGTTTTCGTCCGACGAATGAAGCGAAGAAGAAATTCAAAGCAAAGTTAAAACGTCTGACAAGTCGAAAGCGACCAGGTACCTTTAAAACCATTGTAAAAGAGATCAACCAAGTCACACAAGGTTGGATCAACTATTTTGGAGTAGGCTATATTAAAACCTATATTGAAGAGATAGAACAATGGTTAAACCATCGCCTAAGGCAACTCATTTTGAAGCGATGGAAAAACTGTCGAACGAAGATTATACGCCTCATGCGGTTGGGATTGGATAGTGAAAGCGCGAAGCGTATTGCTTTCTCACGCAAGAAGTATTGGCGTCTATCCAAGACACCGGAGGTGCACTACGCTCTGACAACAAAAAGACTCCGTCAGTGGGGATTAAAATCATTAACCCTCCTGGCGGAGTCTGCCTATTTAAGATATTGAACCGCCGTATACGGAACCGTACGTACGGTGGTGTGAGAGGTCCTCTGTCCGACTAACGGACAGAGTCCTACTCGATTATTTAAAAGGAGAGATAATGTGAAATACTATGCGGTAAAAAAAGGGCGGAAAACTGGAATTTTCACTGATTGGCCATCTTGTAAAAAAGCCATCGATAAGTACCCCAATGCCGTCTATAAATCCTTTAGTAGTCAAGCAGAGGCGGAAAACTTTTTAAGTGATCAAGGTAGTCAATCTGTCAAGGTCGATTCCAATGACCAAGTTCTAGCTTATGTTGATGGCAGTTTCATGACTGCCAATAATCGTTATGGTTTTGGTGGCATTCTCATTTATCAAGGCGAAGAATATACCTTTTTTGGTGGCGGAGATGATCCTGAATTAGTCAAAATGCGCAATGTCGCTGGGGAAATGATGGCCAGTATGCGGGCTGTAAAGGCGGCAATTAAATTAGAAGCTAAAGCAGTCCTTATTCATTTTGATTATCAAGGAATTGAAAAATGGGTCAATGGTGATTGGCAAGCCAAAAATGACTTTACTCAGGCATATCGCCAATTCATGTTAGATAAAGAAAAAGAAATTAAGATTCATTTTGTTAAGGTCAAGGCCCACTCAAACGATCATTATAACGATATTGCTGATCAGCTTGCTAAGAAGGGTGCACTTAACTAAAATAGGTTAAAGGAGTTCTATCATGTTTTTTTATCTCTTAAGCATTATCTTAGTGATTATTGATCAAATGATAAAAGCGTGGACGGTGAATCATATCGCCTTAAATGAAACGATCCCTTTTATTCCTAATCTTTTATCCTTACATTATTTACAAAATCGTGGGGCAGCCTGGGGAATGCTTGCTGGTCATATGTGGCTATTTATTCCCATTACTTTACTCGTTAGTGGCCTAATCATTTATTATTACCACCATGACAATGTCCGCCATCCCTTATATGTGGCTAGTTTATCCTTATTGCTTGCAGGGGCTGTAGGAAATTTTATTGACCGTGTTCGCTTGGGCTATGTCGTGGATATGTTTAAACTAGAGTTTATAGATTTTCCCGTTTTTAATTTTGCAGATACTTGTTTAAGTTTGGGAGTAATTTTCTTTATCATTTACTTATTATTCTTTGAATCAAAAGAGGAGTGATTTCATGCTTGAGAAAAGCTATGAATATCATGATGATCAGAGTCTGCGTTTGGATCGTTATTTGAGTCAGCGTTTAGATAGTTATAGTCGTAGTGAGATCGCCCAATGGATTAAAACGGGTCAAGTGAAAGTGAATAAGCAAATAGTTAAGCCCAGTTACCGTTTAAACCCTATGGATAAGATCTCCTTAGCGGTTGAGGAAGAAGAGAAACTTCCTATAGTGGGAGAGTCAATCGATCTAGACATCGTTTATGAAGATGAAGATTTGTTAGTGGTTAACAAAGCCAAAGGAATGGTCGTTCATCCCTCCAAGGGTCACTTAAGCGGAACCTTGGTCAACGCCTTATTAGACTATGCCCAAAAAAATCATTTTACATTGAGTGACTTAGGCGATTATTATCGGCCAGGAATTGTTCATCGGCTGGATAAAGATACCAGTGGTCTAATGGTAGTCGCAAAATCAGACCAAGCTTATCAAGCTTTGCTGGAAGACTTGGCTAATCATCAAGTGGATAGAAAATACCTGGCTCTTATTTATGGTCATTTACCGGATAAGCAGGGGACGATTGATATCCCCTTGCGCCGTCATCCTAAAGACCGGATGCGCTATGTGGGCGATCCATTAGGTAAAGAAGCAGTGACCTATTTCAAGCAAATCGCTCAAGTGGAAAATTATGCCTTGCTGCGCTTAAGCTTGGAAACTGGTCGTACCCACCAGATCAGGGCCCACCTAGCTTACCTAGAGCATCCTGTTGTCGATGACCCACTCTACGCCAAAGCCTATCAGCAGCGATTTTTTAGTCAGCAGGGACAATGTCTCCATGCCTATGAACTATCATTCAATCATCCGATCACTAAAGAAAAACTTCGCTTTCAGGTTAAGCCGCCTAAGAACTTTATGACCATATTAGATAAGGTCTTACCCAACTATGATTTACACTTGGAGGAGTAAAAGCCTCGGAGCTTATCATTTTCTTAAACTTGGCAAGTCAGATAATTTTTAGTACAATTAAAAAGATGTTTATATAGAGGGGGGAAATCATTCATGTCAAATTTCGCTTGGATTATTATTATCATTATTACTTTGATTATCGGTATGATCTTAGGTTTCTTTATTGCTCGTCGTTATATGATGAACTATTTCCAAGATAACCCACCAATTTCAGCTGATATGATTCGGACTATGATGGCACAAATGGGGCAAAAACCATCCGAAAAACGTGTCCAACAAATTATTAATTCTATGAAAAAAACGAAAAAATAAACTTTAGGAGGTTGGAGGAATTCCAGCCTCTATTTGTTTTATGCTTTTTTAAAAGGCTAGCTTAGCTGATGCTTGAAAATCCTAGCGAGGTGACAAAAATGTGGTTTTATAACTTTATGGCTTACTTGGTTAAAGGCTTAATTCGAATTGTCAATGGAAAACCAGAACTTTCCTATCATGAGGACTATGATCCTGACCAACAATATTTAATTGTTGCTCCCCACCGTAGTATACTTGATCCGGTCATTATCGGCATCCATACCTTACCTAAACCGGTTCATTTCTTAGCCAAACAGGAGCTATTTTCATCTGCCTTGGTGAATTGGTGCTTAGACCACTTGGGCGTTATGCCAGTCGATCGAGAAAATCCTAGCATGGCTTCCTTAAAATCGGCAGTAACAGAACTCAAAAAAGGTGAAGATAACGTTGGACTTTTTCCTACTGGATCCCGTTATTCGACAGAAATTAAGGATGGGGCAGCTGTATTAGCAAAAATGGGCAAAGTTAATATTTTACCTGTTGCCTACCAAGGACCGATTCATATTTCTGGACTCTTTTCAAGAAAGAGACAAAATCGGGTAAAGTTCAGAGTGGGAAAACCCATCTATTTGCCTGCTGGTAAGAAATTATCAAAAGAAGAACTCAAGGAAATCGACCAGCAAATTGGGCAGGCTTTTCAAGAAATCGATCGGGAAATTGATCCTAATTATCATTATGACCTTGAAAAAGCTATTCGAGAGCGAGATCGTAAATAAAAAATCCTATTGTGGCTAGGTTAGCGTTGTGCCTAGGTAAAATTTAAAAGCGAGAGAATAATTTTTCTTTGTCAAATAGTATTAATGAAAATTTTTATAGTTAAAGTCATAGCTCAAAAAGTTATGGCTTTTTTATTAAGATTATTAATATAGATTATCTTTAAACATATTTATATCACCTAGGTAAGAAATGATTTGAAGAAAAGAATTGATTCACTAAAAACTATTGTTTAAACGCGTTAAAAATTAATCCAGTCAGTCAGTTTTCATATTTTATTTTGTAGAGCTCCAAATGATAGCATTAAACCACTCTATTGGAATAGCAATGGGTTTGGTCCTTTATAAACAATTTAAAAAGGGAAAATTGTAATGGCCTAAGTCTCAGAAATTTAAAGCAGATTTCAAAGCGACAGTGGTAATGTTACTCGGTTGCTTACCATTTCTCGATTTTTGATACGCTTAAGTATAGAGAATCACTGTTTATTTGACTTACTCATCTTTATGCACCTCATATTACAGCTTACTTTTAGCAAATAAAATCTTATATTTTAAATTATAAGTTGACTTTATCTTTAAAAATATTTATTATTGTTTTAACAGCTTAAGAAAGGAGCATGTAATTATGTTAGTTAAATATCTTATCAACCAGAGCGCATGCTCTTCTTATCAAAATGTACGATTTTACTTTAGCTATTTTAGATAGCGTTTGTACTATGAAACATCATAGATACAAACGTCAAACTTAAGTTTGTATCTATGATGGCTAAGGATCTTAAGCGTGTCTAGCCCTCATAGAATGGATAAATTCTATCTGGGTGGCACCACTATTAATATATGCTATTATTCAGCCCATTTAGTTTTTTCCATACTAGGTGGGCTTTTTTTATACCTTTTGGGGGAGTGATAGTATGGAAGGTCCGTTTAACAGTCAGAAAAAATAGAAAGTTAACCGTTTTATATCGAATAATGGAGGAAAATCATGAAAAAATATTTACGTTATCTAGCAGCAGGTCTATTAACCTGTACATTAGCCGCTTGTTCAAACCAAGGCAAGGAAGGTAGTAAAGATAAAGTCGATGTGGGTATCATTCAATATATGGAACACGACTCCCTACAAAAAGCTAAGGAAGGTTTTCAAGATACTTTGAAAGAGGCCGGTTATGAAGAAGGCAAGAATTTAGAGATTGAATTCCATAACTCCCAGGGTGACCAGTCAAACTTGCAAAGCATTACCCAACAATTAAAGGGTAAAAAGGACCTGATTTTAAGTATTGCTACTCCAGCTGCACAAGCCATGCTCAATACTGACAAGGAGACCCCACAATTATTTACGGCAGTGACTGATCCGGTCGGTGCTAAATTAGTTGAAAGTAAGGAAAAACCCGGTAAAAATATGACCGGCACTAGTAACATGACCCCGGTTGCTGATGTTGTTAACTTATTATTAAAAGCTGATCCAAGCATAAAAACGATTGGTATCTTGTATAACTCAAGTGAAATGAACGCGCAAGTTCAATATGAACAAGCCAAGGAATATATCGAATCAAAGGGCGTAAAGGTCGAAAGTATGACAGTGACATCAACTAATGAAGTTCAACAAGCGACTAAAATCTTAGCAGAAAAAGTAGATGGAATTTACCTACCAACCGATAATACCATTGCTAATACCATTCAAACCATTGGTAAAGTCCTAATGGAAACCAAGACACCATCAGTTGCTGCTTTCGATGCCGCTATCGAAGGTTCCCTATGTGCCTATGGGGTAGACTACTATAAATTAGGCCAACAAACTGGAAATATGGCTGTAGATATTTTGAAAGGAAATAAAAAACCAGCAGACATTCCAGTGGAATCTTCTAAGGACATGGTCATTAAGGTAAATGATGAAATGGCTGCTGCCCTGGGAATGAACAGTGAGGATTTGAAGGTTCGTTTAAATGGATAGTGAATAAAATTATTTAGAAAAATGAAAGATAAATAGCCAGACAAGATGTATTTAGAAGAAGTCAAGAAAAATGGGCTTAATGATATCTAGAGTTTTGCAAATAGTATATAATCTATCCTGCAAATGGGGATAGGTTACTTTTAGAATCATAGGTTAAGCCGCCGTATTGGCAGAGAAAACTTCTCACTAGGGTGCTTTCTCTCTTATATTATTAGCCAATTAAAGTCATTTTCATTAAAAAAGAGTTTCGATTAACAGTTAATTAAGAGAGCAAGTGGTTTAACAAACTCGTTTAAAATTCTGGTCTTTCCTTATGACCCCTAGCTGAAAGTATTCTAGTTTCATTCAACAAATGAAGCAAAGAAGAAATTCAAAGTGAAGTGAAAACGTCTGACCTGCGTAAACGACCATGTATCTTAAAAACTCTTATAAAAGAAATCATTCTGGTAACAATGTATATTGCTTTGTCATATAAGAAGTATTGGCGTATATCTAAAATCATTGGATCATGTAAATTAGGGCAGCCAAGTGCTGCCTTTTTTAGTATTAATATATAATGTAAAAGTAAATAATCTTTTTATTTAATTGGCATCTTAGTAAAATTCCCAAGATTTTATCATGTTTTCATGATAAGATATTAAAAATACTTTAAAGCAGGAAGGTTAATTTATGCAGAATTTAAAAATTAAGGATATCTTTAATCAAGTTTTAAATGGGGCATCAACAGGTATTGTTATCGGTTTGATTCCTAGTGCCATATTAGGCGCATTAACTCGGTCTTGGCTTAGTACGCCAGGCTTTTTGGCTGACTTTGCTGGCTCTATTCAAGCCTTTCAATTTGCCGTACCTTTTTTAGTCGGTCTATTTGCGGCATTGCAGTTAAATATGAAGGGCATGGAAACTGCAGCATTAGCAGGAGCTGCTTTTTTAGGGAGTGGGGCAGCTCGCTTAGTCGATGGGACTTGGGCACTTAAGGGAACGGGAGACTTAATTAACACCATTATCACCGTCTTTATTGCTGCTATTTTTATTAAACTTTATAACAATCGATGGCAAAGTCTCAACATTGTGGTTCTTCCTTTACTGGGAGGAATTTTACCAGGTTTTATTGGTCGTTTAATCCTACCCTTGGTTAGTCAACTGACTTTACTTTTAGGCCAGGGGATTGCTCACCTCACAGAGATTCAACCATTAATTATGGCTATTTTAATCGCTATTGCCTTTGCCATTATTATCGTTACGCCTTTGTCTAGTGTGGCGATTGCTTACGCGGTATCCATTAGTGGTCTAGCGGCTGGGGCAGCTAACTTAGGAATTGTAGCGGTTGTATTTACTTTTCTCTATGCCTCATCGCGGGTTAATAGTAATGGAATTACTTTTTCATTATTATTTGCTGGTCCAAAATTGTTTATGGCCAACTACTTACAAAACCTAAAAATGACCCTACCCATTGTGATTAATGCAGGGGTAGTAGGGCTGTTTGGGTATCTATTTAATATTCAGGGGACTACAGAATCAGCTGGTTTTGGTATCACAGGTTTGTCTGGACCGATCAACGCTTATTATTTTATGGATGGTAATGTCGTGGTTAATATCCTGGTCCTCTGCCTAACCTATGTGGTAGTGCCTTTGGCGATTTCTATTATTACTCATCAGACTTTTACCCGTATGGGGATTTATGATGAAAGTATTTATGTTTACCATGCGCCAGAACACTAAGAACGGATAGTGAGAGGTCAGTACATTTGAGAAAGAGAGTCTGGGACAAAAGTCTCAGGCTCTTTTTAAAATGCGAACTATCTAATCAAAACGTGTTCCAAAAGATAGGTGAAAAGGCTTGTTTAATTTTTATTTGTGACATATGATGAGTAGGTAAAATACTATTCATTAGGGGAGCCACGGCTGAGAGGATTTATATCGACCCTGTAACCTGATCAAGGTAATGCTTGCGTAGGTAGTCTTTTTTTGTGCTCTCCTTTATCTTTTAGGAGGGATTTTATGAGTAAAAAATCAAGTCCATTGATTTTAGTAACGGTAGCGATGTTTGTGGCCATTGGGGTGGTAATTTCACCGATTTTTCGAGTCGAGGGCTTTGCTCCTACTGCCCACTTTGTTAATGTGGTTTGTTCGGTCTTATTGGGTCCTTGGTATAGTTTATTAAATGCTATTCTGACTGCAATTATCCGGATGAGTCTTTTTTCGGTGCCTCCGTTAGCGCTCACTGGCCAAGTTTTTGGTGCTGTGCTTTCGGGAATACTATATCGTCTCTTTAATGGCTCTATCCTTGCTTGTGTAATTGGTGAAATTATCGGTACCGGGATTATCGGAGCTATTGCTTCCTATCCAGTAATGGCGCTTCTATTGGGAAAAACAGGAATTACTTGGCTGTTTTATGTTCCTAGTTTTCTAATTGCAACAATTATTGGTGGTGTCTTAGCTTATTTTTTCTTAGCCACCTTGCGGCAAACCGGTTTGCTTTATAAAATGCAAAAACGCCTAGGAGTCAATGTTTATGACTCTTCTAAGAAAAAGGCTTAAATTCGTCATAGTTAAAGCTAAAGTTTTCAATTTTTTCTGCGCCTATAGCTATTATCTGTTATTATAAGATCACGAGAGTGAATAAGAGATTAGAGAATTAGGAGCTTTTTAATGGATAATTTAATGGAAGAAATACTTATTCCCCAAGCGGAATTATTAAAACGTATCGAAGAATTAGCTAAGGACATTGCCGAAGAGTATCAGGATAAGAATCCTTTACTGGTTTGTGTCTTAAAAGGGGGCATGCCCTTTATGGCTGATTTAATGAAACAAATGGATATCCTTCTTGAAATTGACTTTATGGATGTTTCTAGTTACGGTGATGCCTTTGAATCCAGTGGCGAAGTAAAGATAATAAAGGATTTATCGGTCCCTGCAAAAGGGCGTCATATCTTATTTGTTGAAGATATTGTAGATACCGGGAGAACTTTAAGTTATCTGTATAAGGTCTTAAAATCCCGCCAGGCAGCTTCCATAAAAACCGTTTCTTTATTAGATAAACCGAGTCGACGCAAAAAGGACTTTCAGGCTGACTGGATCGGCTTTGAAATTCCGGATAAGTTTGTTGTCGGTTATGGCCTAGACTATAAGGGCCAATTGAGAAACTATCCTAATATTGCTGTTTTAAAAGAAGAAGTCTATTCTTAACCACATATTCTTACTTATAAGAGAAACTGGGCATTTGTCCCAGTTTTTCTTATTATTAGCTAAGTGAGCTAAGGCTATCAGGACTGATTGGAAAAGATCATGACTGGATGAGCTATCTGTGATTTATTTTCCTTTACAACTATATTATCCTGTAAGATAGAATCATTTAACGTAGAAAAGAGGTTTGTAGATGAAAGAAGCGCTAAAATTTGCCTTTCCCAAAACGATCCCGATTATGATGGGGTATTTATTCTTGTCATTATCCTTTGGTTTATTAGCAACGAGTTCAGGAATTCACTCCTGGTTAACTATTTTAATGAGCCTACTTGTCTATGGGGGCTCGATTCAATTTGCCGGCATAAATGTCTTATTGGGAGCCTATGATCCCTTTGCCGCTTTTATGCTAGCTGTTATGGTGAATGCAAGACACATGTTTTACGGCATTACCATGTTAGAAAGTTATCAGTCCCTAGGTTGGAAAAAATACTATAGTATTTTTGCTTTGTCTGATGAAACCTTTTCACTGACAGCTTCGGTTAAGGTTCCCGATCATATTGACAAGTCTTGGGTCTACTTTTTGATCAGTTTATTAGACCAGCTTTACTGGATTATTGGAACAGTTCTGGGGATTTTCTTAGGGAATTTTATCAGCTTTAGCTTAAGAGGAATTGAGTTTATTTTAACAGCCTTGTTTGTAAGTATTTTTGTCGACCAATGGCAAGGAAGCGCTAACCATAGGCCACAAATCCTTGCCCTAGCTACTGGCTTAATTTGTTTATTTATTTTCGGCCCCAACAGCTTCTTGATTCCTGCAATGTTAATTATTATTGCTATATTCTTTTTTATTTTTATACGTGAGGAGGAAGAAAGATGAGCTTTAACCAACAGCTATTAACGGTTATTCTATTGGCTTTGGGAACAGCCTTAACCCGTTTTATTGTCTTTGTGGTTTTTTCGAAAAACCAAGTTCCTCCTCGCTTTGTCACTTATTTGGGTAAAGTCCTTCCTGCCGCTGCTATTAGCCTCTTAGTGGTTTATTCCCTACAATCAAGTACCCCCTTGGCTTATCCTTATGCCCTGCCTGAACTGATTGCTATCCTTGTGACAATCCTGCTTCAGGCTAAGACTCAGCGCTCTTTATTGAGTATTGCTGGCGGGACCCTGTCTTATATGTTCTTAGTTCAAGTGGTTTTCTCGTAATTCTTTAAAAATTAAGCTAGGGAAGAGTTAATAACATAATGTAATAAAAAATGGAGATTCACTTTTTATGAATCTCCGTTTTTTTAATAATTTTTAGCAATGTCACTTAACATAAACTTTTCTTCTAGCTCGCCTTGGTATTTTATACCTAAATGATGAAAGGCTTTGTCTAGGGCATGGTACATTTTTTGGAAATATTTGACTTCCATATTACTTCCCATATGGGCAATTCGCAGCAGCCTTTCGCCTTGGGGATCATCACCTTTAGTAATTAAAATACCTTCGTCCCTTACTAATTTCATCACATCCAGGCTTGAAACTGATTCAGGGAGTAAAACACTGGTTAATGTATTTGAGGCATGGTCTTTAGCATATAGTTCAAAACCGGCTTCTTTAAATAATTGTCGGGTAGCTTCAGCCCATTTTTGATGCTTGTTGGCAAAATCACTGTCAATCACTTGTTGAATAGCTACATCCATGGCATAAATGGCCTGTTCATTCATTGTATAAGGAAAGTCGAAATGCGGATCGTCAAAGCTGAGATAAGATTGGAAATTGGCGTAAAAGCTAGGGATAGGGGAATGACGATTTTCCATATGCTCTATGGCACGTTTGGAAAGGGTGACACTAGCCAAGCCTACAGGAGCGGAAAAGCATTTTTGACTACCACCTAGTAAGACATCCACTTTAGCTTGGTCAAAGTTAATATATTCTCCGCCAATTGCGGAAACTGAATCGACTATAGAAAGAATATTATAGCTATTTAAGATTTGACCGATGCCATGAATATCATTAGTGATGCCGGTGGGGGTTTCACAATGGACGAAAGTTGCCACCTGAAAATCGTGGTCGTTTTCTAGAAAGGCTTTTAAGTCATTCAAATTAATCCCACGGCGCCAGTCACTTTCATAGAGCACTACCTCTGCCTGAACAAAGTTGACAAAGTCTTGAAAACCTTGACCATAAACCCCGTTACTAATCACCAAAACCCGGTCTCCTGGTTGGATGATAGAATTGACAGCAGCTTCCAGAGCCAATAGGGCTTCACCCACCATAAAAAAGAGACAGCTTTGGTATGTAATAACTGTGATATCTGGTTTTCAACTTGACGTTGATATTGGGTGTACTTGTGGTCAATATCAGGATTAGTTTTTGCTTGACCATAGGCTTTAAGAACGGCTTGGGAGATATGAGTGGGTCCGGGACACAAGTTTAACATACGATCATACCTTTCTAGTGAGTAATCATTATCTCAAGTATAGCAAACATTTGACATAAAGAAATAGTTATCGCTATACTAAAGAAAAGGAATTTGTGAAAGGGCTTTCTGCGTGAGATAATGTAGTTGTGAAAACAAACACAATATTTTTAGAAGGAGTGACTCAAATGTCAGTTGTTGAGACTAAAGTTGAGAATAAAGTGGGGAAAATTATTCTAAGAAATGACCCGTTAAACATCTTGGAAATGGAACACTTACAATTGATTGAAGACGCTGTTCATGAAATGGATAACAACGATGAAGTAAGTGTTATTTACTTCACAATGGTTATGCAAAAAGAAGGAAAAATCTTCTCTGCTGGGATGGATCTCGATGAAATGCTAGCAACTCAAGAGGAAGAAAACGGAATTGAAAATTACTGTAAAGTGTCTAAACGTAACTACTCCTGCTTCTACTGTGCTAAAAAACCCGTAATCTATGTTTATGATGGCATTGTTCGCGGTGGCGGTTGTGAAATGTCACTCTTTGCTGACTATCGGATTGCTGGTGAAAAATTAAATATTGCCTTACCAGAAATCGGCATCGGTATTATCCCAGGTGGGGGCGGTACCCAAACACTTCAACGTTTAATTGGTGTTGCTAATGCGAAATCATTAATTTATACCGGTAGACCATTGAAGGCTGAAGAAGCTAAAGAAGTTGGCTTAGTTCAAAATGTCTTTCCATCTGACAGCCTGCAAGAAGAGGCAACTAAGATTGCTGAAAAAATGGCTAAGAATTCCCCACAAGGTTTACAAGCAGCTAAACGTGCCATTAATGATGGCGCTCACCTACCTATCGATGAAGCTTTAGCCTTTGAAACCGAAGTCTTTATTGATAACTTCAAAACTGAAGATGCTGCTGAAGGGATTAAAGCTTTCAAAGAAAAACGGGAACCTAACTACAAAAATCGTTAGTCATTTAGAAATTAAGGCGTAGCTTACAAGCGAAAAGCTCCCCAAACTTTGTATAAGTCGGGGAGCTTTTTATTAGTCTTTATTGGTGGAGAAGGTAAATTTTGGACTGAGTTCGCGAAGAATATCCGTTGATGATCGAATAAATTCAACGATGGTTGGTGCTAGAGAACGATCTTGACGATGAGAGAATACATAGTCACACTTAAAAATATCACTATCAAAAACAAAGACGTTACAGTCATTAAAAGTTGGCCAAGACATCCCTGTAACTGGTACAAAGGTAGCCCCTACTCCTTTTCTTGTTAAACCGACTGCCGAATAGACAGTGGAAGTTTCCAAAATGACATTTTGTTTTAGCCTTTTACGATTATAAAATAAATCCACTAAGCGTCTTAAGCCAAAATTATGGGGAAGTAAGACGAGGGGGAGATTATCTAATTTTTCAATATCGTAGGGGAAATGGGTGATCTCGCTTCCATATTTCTCTTGGTAGAGTGGGTTATTTTTAGGGACAATCAAATACATCTGGTCGCTATAGACATAGTGGTGTTGAAAAGCATTGTTTTCCATAGGAGCCATTTCAAAAGCGATATCAATCATGTGATTTTCGATTAAAGAATCAATGGTATCGGCATCCTCTTCATAAAATTCAAATTTAATTTCGGGATTTTTATCAAGAAAGGGTGGAATAATTAAAGGCAAGATACTACTACCTAGGGCCGGATTAATTCCTAGTTTAATTTTCCCTTTTTTGTTTTTTGAGATCATATCAAATTCACTTAGCATATCGAGGTCGATTTCATGCTTTCTGCGCAAATGGTCTAAATAACGTTCACCGGCATAAGTGATTTGAACCGAACGCGGTAAACGAGTGAAAAATTCTAATCCATACTCACCTTCTAAACGACTTAACATTTTACTTAAATAAGGTTGGGAGACATAGAGTTTTTCAGCAGCAGCAGTGATATTACCTTCGGCGACAATTGTTTCCATGAGTACTAAGGGTGTTATGTTAGACATTTTTAGAAACCTCCAAATAGTCAGTGCATGCTTAACGGTGTGTATAGTATAGCATAATTTACCAGCTATAACAATATAGTTATTGATAGCGCTTTCATCTATTATTTCTATTTTCATTTCTTTTCCGATATAATAAGCATGTAAAAGAAATGGTTTGTAGTTACTTAGCTTGTTATAACTATAAATTAATACATTAGCTATTTCAAAGGAGGAAGATCGAATGTTTAACGATCAAGTTGTTGTAGTTACTGGCGCAGGCCAAGGTATTGGTGCTGAAATCGCTAAAGAATTCGCTCAAGATGGTGCTCAAGTAGTCATTGTTGATTTCAATGAAGAAACTGCACAAAAGACAGCAGAAGCCATTAATGAAAATAATGGTAAAGCAGTTGCTTATCAAGCAGATGTATCTGATTTCGACCGTGCTGAGGAAATTATTGCAGATGTTGTTGAAAAATACGGAAAAGTTGACGTCTTAATCAACAATGCTGGTATTACCCGTGATGCTTCATTGAAGAAAATGACTAAAGAACAATGGGATCAAGTTATTGCAACTAACTTAACAGGTGTATTTAACTATTCTAAAGCAGCATTTATCCGTATGACTGCCGCAGGGTACGGACGTATTGTTAACGCGTCTTCTTTAGCAGGGGTCGAAGGTAACTTCGGTCAAACCAACTATTCCGCTTCAAAAGCAGGTATTATTGGTATGACTAAGACAATCGCTCGTGAAGGTGCTGCTAAAGGTGTGACCGTTAATGCCGTTGCACCAGGTTTCATTGAAACCCCAATGACCGATGCTATTCCAGAAGAAATCAAACAAAATATGATTGATGGTATTCCAGTAAAACGTATTGGTTATCCAAAAGACATTGCCAATGCAATGAAATTCTTAGCTTCACCAGATTCAGGTTATATCACTGGTCAATTACTACAAGTTAACGGTGGTATGAACATGTAATGTTGCTCGCTGCATAAAAATTAAAGGAACGGTTAACCGTTCCTTTAATCATGTTTTTTACAGCAAGGAGAAAATATATGGAAATTCTTGGCGTAATCGGTATATTTCTTGCGATTATCGCAATTATTTATTTATCAGTTAGAGGATTAAACATTGTTATTGCTGCTCCTCTAGCCACATTAATTGTTATTCTAACCAACCAAATGGACATCTTTGGGTCATTAATTGGTGATGCACCTTCTTATATGACCGGTCTTGCAGGTTTCTTAATTAAAAACTTTGCGATTTTCCTATTAGGCGCAGTTCTGGCTCAATATATGGAAAAAAGTAATGCTACAGTTTCGATCGCTAACTGGGTTTTGGCCAAAGTTGGTTTAGATAATCCCTTTATTGTGCTAGTAGCTTTCGCTGGTATTGCAGCAATATTAACTTATGGTGGGATTAGTTTATTTGTGGTTATGTTTGCCTTAGTCCCATTAGCTCGACCAATCTTTAAAAAGTTAAATGTGAATTGGTCCTTATTACCTATTCCACTATTCTTGGGAATGGCAACCGTAACCATGTCTATGCTACCAGGGACACCTTCAGTTCAAAACGCGGTACCAACGACTTACTTAGGGACTACTTTAACAGCAGCTCCTGTGTTGAGTATGATTGGTGTTATTACTGTGGTTGCTTTTGGACTGACCTACTTAAAGTTTCAATTAAATCGGAGTCTAGCTAAGGGAGAAACTTTCTATTCTTATTTAGGTGAAGGGGAATCAGTTGGAGAAGAAGCTGACCTTGACGCTGAAACAGATGAAGAAAATATCCCTCCAATTTTATTAGCCATTTTACCATTGGTTACTTTAGTTGCGATTATTTTAATCTTCAGTGATGTGCCGAATATTATTTTGATTGCTTTAACTGTGGGTATCTTATTAAGTGCCTTCTTATATCGGAAATATTTACCAAAACAAACTTCATTATTGAATGATGGAGCTAATAGTGCTGTCCCATCAGCCTTTGCTACCTCAAGCTCAGTAGCTTTTGGATCAGTATTAACCAGTGCTCCTGGCTTCAGTGTGGTTCAAGATGCGATTATGTCTATTCCAGGTAACCCTTTAATTGGACTATCTGTAGCAACTGCTTTACTTGGCGGGATTACAGGTTCTAGTTCTGGGGCTCTGGGGATCGTCATGCAAAACTTTGCACCAACGTATTTAGAGATGGGAATTGCGCCTGAATTGATTCACCGTATTGCAGTTGTTGCATCAGCTGTGATTACAGTGGTTCCTCATTCGGGAGTGACAATCACCTTTAACAACTTGACTGGCTTAAGTTTAAAAAATGCTTTCATGCATCAGTTTATAATGGTTAATGGTGGTCACTTGCTTGCCTTAATCGCTATGTTAATTGCTTCAACAATTTTATATTAAGAAAAGAAATGTATTTATAGAAAAGGAGAGAGATAAATGGGTAAAAAGAAACCAGTTATTTCAAGACGTGAAGCAGCTGATTTAATTAAAGATAACGATCTATTAGCTACTTGTACTTTTGGTTTAGGGGGCCTACCTGAAGACTTACTAGTAGGGGTTAAAGAACGTTACGAAGAAGAACAACATCCCAAAGACATCACTTTCATGTGGTCATGTGGTATTGGTAACAACAAACCTGGCCGTGGTGCTGACCACTTATTAGCAGATGGTTTGGTAAAACGTATCATTGCTGGTCACGTTGGTTCTTCACCTGGTATGGTTGATAAGGTGGTTAATAACGAAGTTGAAGCCTACTTATTACCACAGGGTGTATTTACTCAACTATATCGCGCTATTGCTGGGAACAAACCTTTCTTAACTAAAGTTGGTTTACAAACTTATGTTGATCCTCGTTTAGAAGGGGCTAAAGCAACTGAAAAAACCACTGAAGAACTTATTGAACTAGCGGAATTTGGTGGCGAAGAATGGTTGAAATATCCAGATTTTGATATTGACGTTGCCTTTATCCGTGGATCATTTGCTGATGAAAAAGGGAACATGAACGTTGAAGATGAGACCTGTATTCTTGAACAACTTGAATTAGCAATGGCTACCAAGAAAAAAGGTGGTACCGTTATTGCTCAAGTAAAACAAATTGTTGAAAACAACTCTCTAGATCCTAAGAGTATTGTGGTACCAGGCGGTTTAATTGACTATATTGTGGTAGCTGACCCTGAATATCACTACCAAACCATGGGAACCTACTACAGTCCAGAATTAGCTGGAAAAATCAATGTTCCAGTGGACAGCGTTAAACCTGCACCACTTTCATCACGTAAGGTCATTGGTCGTCGTGCAGCTATGGAATTGCAACCTGATTCTGTGATTAACTTAGGTATCGGTACGCCTGACATGGTGGCTTCTGTTGCCCAAGAAGAAGGCGTTGCTGACGAATATGTGACAACTCTAGAGATGGGTATCTGGGGTGGTAGTGCTGCTGGTGGCTTAGACTTTGGTGCTTCACGTAATGCTGATGCTTCCATTGCTATGGCTAACCAATTTGACTTCTACGATGGTAACGGTTTAGACCTTTCTGTATTAGGAATTGGGCAAATTGACCAATATGGTAACAATAACGTTACAAAATTTGGTCCTAAAGTTCCTGGTCCAGGTGGATTCATTAATATTTCTCAAAACACTAAGAACCTTGTCTTTGTAGGTACCTTAACTGTTGGTGGTAAATCACACATCGAAGACGGTAAATTAGTCATTGATGAACAAGGTCGTGGACCTAAATTCTTGAAAGAAGTTGAACAAGTAAGTTTCTCTGGTAAATATGCTCAAGAAAACGACCAAAATATCTTATACGTCACTGAACGTGCTGTCTTTGACTTACATGAAGGTAAAGTTCGTTTAATTGAAATTGCACCAGGAATTGACCTCCAAAAAGATGTTCTCGACCAAATGGAATTTGAACCTGAAATTGCCGAAGACTTGAAAGAAATGAATCCTGATATCTTTAAAGAAGAATGGGGCGGCCTTAAAGAAATTATTGATGCAAAATCTAAAAAATAATTAGATATGTTGTATAATAAAGGCCTTGAAATTAAAGGAGGATTTAGTGAATGTTAAAAGCTAAAAATGAAGAAGTTGTTTTTGTTGGTGCCGCACGGACTCCTGTTGGTGCTTACCTAGGCGACTTAAAGACAGTACCAGTTGATGAATTAGGGGTGATTTCTCTTACAGAAGCTGCTAAACGTGCTGGTGTTGCCGTTGAAGATATTGAAGAAGTTATTGTTGGTCATGTCACTGGATCACAAACAACCAATAATTTAGGTAACATTATCGGAATTGATGCAGGAGTAAAAAATACTGCAACAGGTATGACTATTAACCGTATCTGTGGATCAGGTATTCAATCCGCTGTATCAGCCGCACAAGAATTACTATTCTCCAATAAAAGTATTATTGCCGCTGGTGGGGTAGAATCTTTATCTCGTGCGCCTTTCTATCTACCAGAATCCGCTCGTTATGAGGGGTTAAAGGGAGGCAATAAACCTTTAATTGATGCTAACTTAGCTGGCCATAGCTCTGCTTCTGGTAAAGATTCTGGTGTTAACCACATGGGGAACACTGCAGAAAATGTTGCTCGTAAATACGGAATTACTCGTGAACGCGCTGACCAATTTGCAGTAGAATCCCAACGTAAAGCTGCAGAAGCTATTGAAAACGGACGTTTCGCTCAAGAAATCATTCCGGTAGAAGTTAAAGGACGTAAAGGAAAAGTTAACGTCGTAGAAAAAGACGGCCATCCACGTCCAGGAACATCGATGGAATCATTAGCTAAATTACGCCCAGCCTTTGAAAAAGATGGTATTGTTACTGCAGGTAATGCTTCTGGATTAAATGACGGTGGTGCTTTTGAAATTATGACCACCAAATCAGTTGCTGAAGAACGTGGCTTAGAAATCATGGCTCGCGTCGTTGACTACCAAATTGCTGGTTGTGACCCTGCGTACATGGGCTTAGGACCGGTTCAAGCGATTAAAGACATTCTTGCGCGTCAAGAAATGGACCTTAAAGAAGACATTGATATCTTAGAAATTAATGAAGCCTTTGCAGCTCAAACTATTGGTTGCTTGATTGAACTTGGTATTGAAGAAGATACTGACTTCTACAAGAATCATTTCAACCCACATGGTGGTGCAGTTGCTTTAGGTCACCCATTAGGCATGTCTGGTGCACGTATCATTACATCTCTATTGTATGAATTCAAGAACCATCCAGAATACCGTTACGCGATTGCTTCAGCATGTATCGGTGGTGGACAAGGTATTGCTCTCTTACTTGAAAACGGCTACTACCAAGGTTAATTTAAATCATTAGCTTAAAATATAAACTCCTAGGGACTCCTCCTAGGAGTTTTTCTTATTTGTAGGATCTAAATCTTAATAATGACAGGTTTCTACATATGCGTTAAAGCTGGATATTCTATTCACTTTTACGTTGGTATGGTATAATGAGTTAATTCAAAGAAGTTAATTATTTATAAAAAGTGGGTGAATTTATGCGTTGGAGTATACCAACAAAAATGATTGAGGAAGGTAGGCAGCTAGTTAACCAGGACCGTGTGCTAAAAGTGATTCCTAATGAAAATGAAGCTATTTGGCGCGCAGAAGTTCTTGACGATGAAAAATACATCGTTATTTTAGATGGAACTGGTAAAGAAGAAGATATTTGTCGTTGTATCACCTGGCAACAAAAATCTTACTGCCCACATACTGTTGCAGTGGAATTGTTTTTACGTGACCATGATGTGGTGCGTGCCATGGCATATTCCAAGAAACCTCTATTTCATTATCCAGAAAATGTGATGGACCAGCATCCATCAATCGATAAATTACTCACTTCCTACCGTGAAAGAATGGATTACAAGCTCAGTGACCAGGATCAAGTCAAGACCTATCGTTTAAAGGTTCAATTCGAAATTTACGATATGACTGGACTCCAATATCAATTATCGAGTGAAAGACTCTTCTATTTAAGACTAAAAGTCGGTTATGATCAACTTTACTATGTCCAAGATTTTACGGATTTTTATCGACAACTTTTAAATGCGGGCTCATATCGGCTCTCCAACCGCCACGATAAGGCGGTCTGGCTCATGAAAGAAGCCTTTAATGCTGATACTTATGACTTGCTTTACCAATTAGCTTTGATTAAGGAAAATAACAATCACCGCCTAGAAGCAGGATTAAATATTTCGACATCTCACCAAAGCCCCCAACGAGATTTCTTATCTCAGAAGCAATTGGCCATGTTGATAGATTTTTATCAAGAGCACAGTGAATCAAATCAAGATGGCGACAATATCCAATTTTATCTCGATGATGACTTAGTTGAGCTTAACTTTTATCAAGACAAACGGCCAGTCTTACTTGAACTCCAGCACAAGGATGGAAATTACCTAGTGATCATGAATCCTAGGATGCGCTTATATAAGTTCTACCAAATGATCTTCGATGGCTACAATCTCTATAGAATTGAAGCTGACCAAAGCTATTTTGATGATTTAGAATTGTTGCAAGGAACATTTGCTGACCATTCCTACCAGTGGCAGCTTAGTGCGGATGAGGTTGAAGAGTTTATTTCTTGTTTTGGCTACCAAATTCTTGCCCATGGTCTTATCAATAATATTGTATTGTTAAGTTTCGCCTCAGGAATGGGACCATTGAAAGTAGAGATAGCCCTAGATGTCAGTGATCGTCTCTTACAAGCTGATTTAATCTATCATTATGGCCAGTACCAGTTATCTGATACTCCAGGAGAAAATATTTTGCCAGAAAAGGGTATTATCTTAAGAGATATTAAGGGCGAAATTCAATCCGAGCAACAACTTATCAAATTAGCCTTTGAAAAATCAGATAATCAATTTATTAGTCAATTTGATAATTTTAATCAAACCATGGAAGCTTTAAACGATTGTCAGAAATTCTTCCCTGATGAATGGACGGTGACTTATAGTCAACAATTAGAGGAATGGCAAAATAACGATAAGCAATTAAAAGTAGAAACTGGTAAAAATGAAGAGAATCGCTTCTTAACGATTAATTTCACCCTGGATGATGTTGATGACGATGAAGTCAATGAAATTTTAAAGGCTATCGAGCAAAACGACCAATACCTGCAGTTAGATAGTGGAAAAATTATTGATTTGAAGAAAATCATTACTCCTCAACAGAATAAGATGTTAAAACAGCTGCGTTCTGGCAATACGCATTGGGAAAATGGGGGGCAAGTTCCTGCCTACCAAAGTCTAAAATATGCAGATGCCTTAGGCCAGGCAGTGGATTTTGAACAATTCTACCAAGATATCATCCACCCAGCTCGGTCAGATTACCAAAGCAATCCAGGCTTAAAAACTGAATTAGCTCCTTATCAAAAATATGCTGTTCAGTGGTTAGGCCAATTGGCTAAATATAACCTAGGTGGGCTATTAGCTGATGAAATGGGACTGGGGAAGACTGTTCAAACAGTGGCTTTCCTGTTGGATTACTTTGATAAACTGCCTCAAGCCAATGTGCTCATTTTAGCGCCAGCTTCTGTTATTTATAATTGGAAATATGAAATTCAACGCTTTGCTCCAGAGGTGAAGGTTGTGGTATTAGATGGTAGTGTTGAGGAAAGAGAAAAAATTCGTCAGGAAAATCCCAAGGCCATCTGGATTTGTTCCTACCATTCCTATCGTAATGACCAAGAAGCCTACCACCAAGAATATTTTGATGTCTTGATTCTAGATGAAGCTCAAGCACTCAAGAATGAACGGACGGTTTTATACCAATCAGTTGTTAACCAGGACAGCGGCATGCGGATCGGATTATCAGGGACTCCTTTAGAGAATAATTTAAATGAGTTTTGGGCTTTGATGCAAATGATCTTACCGGGTTTACTGCCACAGAAGAAAGAATTTCAGGCCATGTCCATTGAAAGCATTCGTAAATTGGTTAGCCCCTTTGTCTTACGTCGAACCAAACAGGAAGTTCAATTGGAATTGCCTGATAAGTCCGTACATAATCGCTATGCTAGCTTAGAATCAAATCAAAAGGCGGTTTATCTTGCTTACTTGGAAGATATTCGCGATCGCCTGAAAGATAATGATGGCAATGGTTCTCACAAACACATGGAAATGCTTGCTGCCATCACCCGCTTGAGACAAATTTGCTGCCACCCAGCCTTAGTTAATTCTGACTACCAAGGAACGAGTGGAAAATTTGAATATTTCAAGCGGATGTTAGAACGGGCCTTAAGTAATAATCGTAGAATATTGGTATTTTCACAATTTACATCGATGCTAGCGATCATGCAGGATTATTTAGACCAAGAAGCGATTAACTATTTTATTATTGAAGGGAAAACCAATAAAGAAAAACGCCAAGATCAAGTCAACCGCTTCAACCAAGGTGAAGGATCCGTCTTTTTAATCTCCCTAAGAGCTGGCGGGGTAGGAATTAATCTGACCGGTGCAGATACTGTCTTTCTTTATGATCTGTGGTGGAATCCCTCTGTTGAAGAACAAGCTATCGGCAGGGCCCACCGAATCGGTCAGACCAAAGATGTTGAGGTTTACCGATTCATTACCGAAGGAACGATTGAAGAGCGCATTGCTGAATTACAAGAAGAAAAACGCCATCTTTTCGATGAACTCTTCCAAGATGAGGAAATGGGAGAAAGTTCCCACTTAACCATGGATGACTTGCGCTTTATTTTAGATATGCCTGCAAGTTAAAAGTGAAACGTCAAGTATAAAATAGAGGAGGTAGATGATGAATATCAAAGGACTGTTAAAAGCGCTTTTAGGTGTTTTCTTTGCCCTACTAATTGTCATTTCAGGAGCATTTCTTTATCAAGAATTAAAGCATTCTAAGGATGGCCAAAGCTGGGAGTTTAGCTTAAATCCTAAGAATAATTCTTCAAAAACAAGTAGTGCGCGCATTTTTTGCAATGGGGACCTACTTTACCACGATATCGTTTATTGGTCTGCTGAGCAGGGAAATGGGACTTATGATTTTAATAATAACTTCCGTTACGTTAAAGATTGGTTAGGCCAGGGAGATTTGGTGATTGGTGATTACGAAGGCACCATCACACCAGGACGTGAGCTAACCGGTTATCCCATGTTTAATGCTCCGGTGGAAGTCGCTTCAGCTATAAAGAACGCTGGTTATGATGTGATGGCCTTAGCAAATAATCATATTTTGGATATGGGGTCAGAAGGTGTGGCTTCAACTCAAAAAGCCTTTAATGATTTAGGGATCGATACGATCGGAGTATATACTAAGGCACCACGTTCCACTGATCAACTCTTAATTAAAGAGGTCAATGGCATTAAAATAGCCATTTTGAATTATGCATATGGCTACAACGGTATGGAACAAAATCTCTCCAAGAAAGAATATGAGGCTTCCATGAGTGATCTTGATGAAGAAAAAATGAAGGAAGAAATTAACTTTGCTGAGCAAAATGCGGATATAACCATTGTTATGCCGCATATGGGTATTGAGTACCAGTTACAACCTAATGAAGAACAGAAAGCTCTCTACCATAAGATGATTAACTGGGGAGCTGATCTCGTCTTTGGGGGCCATCCTCATGTCATTCAACCAAGTGAAGTGGTCAACCATAATGGTGAAAATAAGTTTATTATTTATTCCATGGGGAATTTCTTATCTAATCAACGGATCGAAACCGTTGACAACCCTTGGACGGAAAGAGGGGTGCTGATGGATGTTAGCCTGACTAAGCAGGGAGACACCACCAAAATTGACACTATTCAAGCCCATCCTACCTGGGTTAATCGCACTCCTAATGGCAAAAGAGGGCACGGCTTCGATCTATATGATTACACAGTTTATGTCTTAGAAGATTGGGTTCAAGGCGGGAAGTATTATGGTCAATTAGATCATGCGACTCAAGCCAGAGTTGATCGCGCTTACCAAGAAACGCTTGACCATGTCAATTTACAATTGCCTAAGGAATGAAAAGGAAGGTAAAATGTCTGAACGCGAAAAAATGAAAGCTGGTCAATGGTACGATGCTAATTATGATGAGGAGCTATTAGCTATGCGGCAAAAGGCTCAAGGCTTAGCTAAGAAATATAATGATTGTCTATCCGAAGATTCTCAGCAAAAGGAGGCCTTCTTACGACAATTGTTTGCTCATTTCGGGGATAAGTCTCAATTACTGGCGCCTTTTTACGTGGACTATGGCTTTAATGTCAGTATTGGTGATGATTGCTTTATCAATTACTCTGCCTACTTTATGGATGGTGCACCAATTAGTTTAGGAGACCACTGCTTTATTGGCCCTTTTTGCGGTTTCTATACGGCACAGCACCACCTACAAATTAAAAAGCGTAACCAGGGCCTAGAGCGGGCTCTTCCAATTAAAGTTGGGGCAAACTGTTGGCTAGGAGCCAATGTCTCGGTGATGCCTGGCGTAAGTATTGGTTCTGGTGCAGTGATTGGAGCTGGCAGCGTGGTAACTAAGGATATTCCGGACAACGCCCTAGCTGTCGGGGTGCCGGCTAAGGTGGTTCGTTATATTGATCAAGATGAAGATTTAGCGGATTAAATTGAAAATAGCCTTATAGGCCTTGTATTCTACTTGATAATGATATATAATAGCTCAGTATGTGTTTAACATATATTTATTTCACACTGCGTGGATTGAAACGCCAGGTGCTCTAGCATGAGTAGCGTTTCTTGGAAGCGTAGGCGGAAAAATAACCAAATGGAGGTAATAGATATGTCACAAGTGACTATGAAACAATTATTAGAAGCAGGGGTTCACTTCGGTCACCAAACCCGTCGTTGGAATCCTAAAATGGACCGTTACATTTTTACCGAACGTAATGGCATTTATATTATTGACTTACAACAAACTGTCAAATTATTAGACAAGGCTTACAACGTGGTTCGTGATATTGCTGCTAATGGTGGTAACATCTTATTTGTTGGAACCAAGAAGCAAGCACAACAAGCCATTGAAGAAGAAGCTTTACGTTGTGGTCAATACTACGTTAACCATCGTTGGTTAGGTGGTTTGTTAACTAACTGGGACACCATCCAAAAGAGTATCCAACGCATGCGTGATATTGATCGTATGGAAGAAGACGGTACTTTTGATGTTCTTCCTAAAAAAGAAGTTTCTGAATTAAATAAAGAACGTGAAAAATTAGAGAACAACCTTGGTGGTATGGCTGATATGCCTAGCTTACCAGATGCAATTTTTGTGGTTGATCCACGTAAGGAAGAAATTGCAGTTAACGAAGCTAAGAAATTAAACATTCCAATCATTGCTATGGTCGACACTAACTGTGACCCTGATGATATTGACTATGTCATCCCTTCAAACGATGACGCCATTCGTGCAATCCGCCTAATTGCAAGTACTTTAGCTGACGCTGTACTTGAAGGTAACCAAGGTGAAGATGACGAAGATGCAAGCGAAGAATTAGCAACAGACGAAGATTTAGAAAAAGTTGCTGCCCAATTTGCTAGTGAAAACGAAGAAGCAGAAGGCCAAGAATAATCTAAATCGGTTGCAGTAAAACGCTAAAAATAGTAAGATATAAAAGAGTAGATAGCTATCTTCTTAGGTAACTCAAGCTTCAAGTAGCTTTTACTTATGAGATAGCTATTTTTTTGAAATGAATTCACTCTAGGAGGAAAATAAAATATGGCAATTAGTGCAAAGTTAGTTAAACAATTACGTGATCAAACTGGCGTGGGTATGATGGACGCTAAGAAGGCTCTTCAAGAAACTGATGGGGACATCGATAAGGCTGTCGATTACTTACGTGAATCTGGTCAAATGAAAGCTGCTAAGAAGGCGGATCGTGTTGCTGCTGAAGGTTTGGCAAAGATTTATATTGAAGGCAATACTGCAGCTATTTTAGAAGTAAATACTGAAACTGATTTTGCTGCAAAAAATGACAAGTTCACTGAAATTATCGATGAAATTGGACATGCCTTAGTACAATATAAGCCACAAGATATGGAAGAAGCTAAGGAAAAAGTTGAAATTAACGGCGAATCCTTAGAAGACTACCTTACTCAAAAGACTGCGATTATTGGTGAACGGATTAACTTCCGTCGTTTCACTGTTTTTGAAAAAACTGATGACCAAGTGTTCGGACAATATGTCCACATGGGTGGGAAAATTGCTACACTTGTTTTAGTCAATAGTTCTGATGACCAATTAGCTTTAAATCTTGCCTTACATGTTAGTGGGATTGCACCTAAATATGTTAGTGAAGAGCAAATTCCCCAAGAAGAACGTGATCATGAACGTGAAGTCTTGACTGAACAAGCTAAAAATGAAGGTAAGCCTGAAAAGATTATTGAAAAAATGGTTGAAGGTCGTATGCACAAATTCTATGCTGAAGTTTGCTTAAATGACCAAGACTACTTACTCGATGACAGCATGACTGTTAAAGAATTATTAGACAAAGAAGATGCTTCTGTAGAAGATTTCCGTCGCTACGCTGTTGGTGAAGGAATTGAAAGAAAAGAAGAAGATTTCGCAGCTGAAGTTCAAAGTCAAATGCGTTAATCATCCAGCAAATACTTTGTTGGAAAATACTAATAGGTTGGGTTAAGCCCAGCCTTTTTATTAGAAGGTTAAGGAGCGAATCATGTCTACAAAATATAAACGTATCGTTTTAAAATTGAGCGGGGAAGCCCTAGCAGGCGACAATAATTTTGGAATTGACCCTAAAACAATGAAAAAAATTGCCCAAGAACTCAAGGATGTCTACCAATTAGGGGTTGAAATAGCCATTGTCTGTGGTGGCGGAAATATTTGGCGTGGAAAAACGGGCGAAGAAATTGGTATGGAACGGGCCCAAGCAGATTATATGGGGATGCTAGCTACGATAATGAATGCCCTAGGCTTGCAAGATGCCTTAGAAAACTTAGAAGTGCCTACCCGGGTTCAAACTTCGATCGAGATGCGACAAATTGCTGAACCTTATATTCGTCGCAAAGCCGTGCGCCATTTAGAAAAAGATCGGGTAGTCATCTTTGCTGGCGGAACAGGGAATCCATATTTTTCCACAGACACAGCTGCTGCTTTACGCGCTGCAGAAATTGAAGCGGACGTTATTTTAATGGCTAAAAATGGAGTAGACGGTGTTTATACAGCTGATCCAAAAGTCGATCAAAATGCAGAGAAATTCTCAGAGCTTTCTCACACAGAAGTGATTACCAAGGGCCTACAGGTCATGGATGCAACAGCAAGTTCTTTGAGTATGGATAATGATATTCCG
This sequence comes from Aerococcus tenax, assembly GCF_003286645.3. Lineage (NCBI taxonomy): Bacteria > Bacillati > Bacillota > Bacilli > Lactobacillales > Aerococcaceae > Aerococcus > Aerococcus tenax. Next base: position 953,901 of record NZ_CP127382.2, read on the forward strand.
ATTGTCGTCTTTAACCTTAACGAGCGTGGAAATATTCGTCGTGTTGTTGAAGGGGAAGAAATCGGAACAACGGTAAGGGGTTAGGATAATGGATATTAATAACTTGTTTACGGAAACAAAAAACCGTATGAAGAAGAGCGAGCAATCATTGCAAAATGAACTCGGCAAGATTCGTGCTGGTGTAGCCAATGCCAGTTTATTGAATGGTATCTACGTCGAATATTATGGGGTTGATACGCCTTTAAATCAAATCGCATCAATTACCATTCCAGAGCCAAGAATGTTAATGGTGACACCATATGACCGGAGTGCCTTAGACAATATTGATCGTGCCATTCAAATGTCGGATATAGGTATAGCTCCTACTAATGATGGGGAAAAAATTCGTTTAGTCATTCCTGCGCTAACTCAGGAGCGTCGTCAAGAATTGTCTAAGTTAGTTGGTCGTGATTTAGAAGACGCCAAAATTGCAATTCGAAACATTCGTCGTGATGCTAATGATACCATTAAGAAAGCAGAAAAAGACGGAGAAATCACTGAAGACGATGCTCGTCGTAATGAAAAAGAAGTCCAAAAAATTACTGATGAAGTAACTGAACGTTTGGAAAAAATTGCTAGCGATAAAGAAGATGAAATTTTAAATAGTTAATCCTTACTTATTGCTTGAATTAGTGACTTTTTATTCCTTCTTTATATTTTAAAGAGGTGAATATGAAGTCACTTTTTCTTTTATTAAGTCCTATTGTTAGCGATTAGAATTCAGCGAGATACTCTTAAGTAATTCTTCCCGCTTTTTTCTCCTTACATGTTAAAATAGGTATTAATTTGAGAAATGAGATTTACAAAATTCCTGACTAATCGGTACAATATAACTAGTATTTATATTTGAGGTGGAAACATTATGAACGAAACGCATCCTTTTGATCCTAATTTAGAAATTCCCCAGCATGTTGCAATTATCATGGATGGTAACGGTCGTTGGGCGAAGGAACGTGGTCTAAAGCGTACTGATGGACACCATGAGGGCCTAAAAGCCATTCGCCGCGTCGCTGTAGCGGCCAGTCAAATCGGTGTCAAGATATTAACTGTATATGCCTTTTCTACCGAAAATTGGAAACGCCCTCGTAGTGAAGTGTCTTATCTCATGAAATTGCCTAATTTAATGGAAGCAGAACTCTTGCCCGAATTGATAGAGAATAATGTTCAGGTTAAAATTATGGGGAATAAAGGCTCAGTGCCTAAATACACTATCCAATCTATTGAAAATGCTATAGATAAGACTAAGGATAACACTGGCTTAATCCTCAATATTGCCTTTAATTATGGGAGTAGAGCTGAGATAGTTGAGGCGGTAAAGGAAATTGCCGGTGAAGTTAAATCTGGGGATTTAGATCTTGACTCGATAGATGAAGACACGATCAGCCATCATCTCATGACCCAACAACTTGCACCTTACAATGACCCTGATTTTTTAATTCGCTCGAGTGGGGAAGTCCGGTTAAGTAATTATTTACTTTGGCAATTGGCCTATAGTGAAATGTATTTTATTGATACTAAGTGGCCTGATTTTGACAAAAAAATCTTTTTATCATGTATTGGCGAATACCAAAGCCGTCAAAGACGCTATGGGGGCCTAAAATAGAATGGATGTATGACTATGAAGACGCGTACGATTACTGCAATTATCGCTTTAGTAATTTTTATACCTTTCTTGCTTATTGGGGGAGGGTATTTTGAAGCTTTAGTTGTCTTGTTAGGAATCGTTAGTTTGAGTGAATTACTAAAAATGATGAATGTCCCGCTTTTTTCTTTTGAGGGGCTAGTTACCCAGTTGATGATGTTAGTTGTCTTACTGCCAGACCGGGTCTTATCTTTTGTTCCCCATTCTCTAACGGTAATGGATCTCTTCTATGCTGGAATCATTTTTTTGTTTATAGCCATGGTTTATTTTCCTGAACAGATGGATTTTAAGCGCCTATGTGCTTTAGCTGTCTCAGCCGTTTATGTAGGTATTGGTTATCATTATATGATTATGACACGACGGTTAGGACTTTTTGCTGTCATTTTTGCTTTTGGTATTATATGGTTTAATGACAGTTTTGCTTATCTAGCAGGCGTTCATTTTGGCCGCCATAAGTTAGCGCCTAAAATATCACCTAATAAAACCATCGAAGGCTCGATAGGTGGGATATTGGCAGGGATCATCTATAGTCTTTGCCTCAATTTTTTTAATGGTAGTTTGAATCTGCCACTCCTTTCAGTGGTTATCTTGGCGATTGCTCTTTGTCTCTTGGGGCAATTTGGCGACCTCATTGAATCAGCCATTAAACGCTACTTTAAAGTGAAAGATAGTGGAAAAATACTACCAGGACACGGAGGCTTACTGGATCGATTTGATAGTCTATTGATTGTTCTGCCAATGTTCCATTATTTAGTGGCATTTTTGTAGTAAGGAGTTTCTATGAAAGCAATTATCGTTTTTATTATTATTTTCAGTGTTATCGTGATATTCCATGAATTTGGCCACTTTATCATGGCTAAACGGTCAGGGATTATGGTTCGTGAGTTTGCTATTGGTATGGGTCCACGTATTTTTCATTATGAAGGAGAAGAAACCACTTATACCCTACGTCTTTTACCAATTGGTGGCTATGTGCGTATGGCTGGTCTTGAAGATATGGATGAAGTCATCGAACCAGGGCGACAAATTAAAGTCGGTTTTAATGATGATCAAGTGATTGATTTAATTTGCTTAGACAGTAATGAGGAAGATATTGAGGCTCTACCGTTGGAAGTGATGGATAGTGACTTGTCTGAGGCTATGTATATTCATGGGGTTCCATTTGGTGAAACTGAATCCAAAAAATATTCTGTTAGCTCAGAAGCTTATATTTTGGAAGAAAATGGTAGCCTAGTGAAAAATGCTCCGCTTGACAAGCAGTTCCAATCAGCCCCTTTAATTAACCGCCTGTTAACTAATATCATGGGCCCAATGAATAATTTTATTTTAGGTATCCTAGCCTTTATCCTTATCGCCTTTCTTCAAGGCGGTGTTTATACCAATGCTCCAATATTAGGGGAGATGGTTGAAAACTCAGCTGCTCAAGAAGCGGGATTAGAAAGCGGAGACCGGGTCATCAAGATTAATGATGAGAAGATCGATAGTTTTACTGACATGCAAAAAATTGTCAGTCAACACCCGGGTCAAGAAGTCAATTTTACCGTTGAACGTGACCAAGAGCAAAAATCTATCGCTGTTCAAGTAGGAGCGGTCGAAACAGATAAAGGTCAAAAAATCGGGCAAATCGGAGTACGTGCACCTCAAAATAAGTCCTTTGGGGCTAAGATCGCTTATGGATTTAAAGCGACTTGGGCGATTGTCGTTGGGATTATTAGCGCAATAGCTTCCATGGTCGTTAATGGTTTTGATATTAATAACTTTGGTGGTCCGGTTTATATGTACCAGGCGACCTCTCAAACTGTAGAAGTCGGCTTTATTGCTGTGTTACAATTAATGGCTTATCTGACTGTGAATTTAGGCATAGTGAACCTCCTGCCTTTCCCAGCCCTTGATGGGGGCAAGGCCTTCCTCAATATTATTGAAGCCATACGTGGGAAAGCTTTAAGTGTGCGGACAGAGGGAATTATTAATTTGATTGGTTTTGTCTTATTAATGGTCTTAATGATTGCCGTGACCTGGAACGATATCTTACGATTATTTTAAATAAAAAGAGAAGCCCTTTTGAGGGTTTCTTTATTTTGAAGGGAGAATGAAATGCTTTCTAACGAAGAGATGTTTCAAACTTTACTTAGGCAAATGCATTGGCAGAGTGATGATGAAAATATTAAGCAGGGGTCTATTGAAGAGGTGATTGTTCACCAAGTCTCTCGCTGCTATCAATTCAATATTCGTTTCCCAGAACGCTTACCTTTTTCTGCTTATCAGCTTTTTTACGCCCAACTGACCAATACTTTTCAAGCCATAGCCAAAGTAAAATTGAAAGTTATTATCAGTCAAGTAAGTACAGCTAGTGACCAAGAAGTGAGTGCTTATTGGCCCGTGATTTTGGAATGCTTGAATTTGTCAGATGGCATGGCTCAACAAGTTTTATATGCTAATCCTCCTAAAATTAACCAGGGGAAGATGTTCCTTTATGTAGAAAATGACCCCATTCGCGAATATGTTGAAACTAACTACGTTCAGGCGATCCTGGATTGCTATCAGCGCCACGGCTTCGATAAGCTAAGTCTGAAGGTTATTGTTGATCAAGCTAAAGCGAATGAGCGGCAAGAGCAATACCAGTCTAGACGTCAAGCGCTAGAGAAGGAAGAACAAGAAAAAGCCAAGCTTGTCCAGGAGCGTAGTGAGCAAGCCCCTTCAAATGCTAAGCAAGTTAAATCTCCAGATCAAATTCGAATCGGTCGGTCTATTCCTAGTGACCAAGTTCAGATAATGAAAAGCTATACTGAAGAGCAGCGTCGTGCGGTAATGGAGGGTGTCGTTTTTGATGTTGAGATACGGGAATTAAGAACCGGGCGCTGCATTCTTGTCTTAAAAATGTCAGATTATACTTCGGCCTTTATTGTACAAAAATTCTCTAATAGTGACGCTGATATTGCCATCTTCAATAGTATCAAGGAAGGTATGTGGCTACGTGTCCGAGGTGATATCCAAATGGATGACCGTTTTGCTAGAGACCTCGTTGTTAATGCACGTGACCTGGAAGCCATTGAAAAGGAACCACGTCAAGATACCATGCCAGAAGATCAAAAACGGGTAGAGCTTCACTTACACACGAATATGAGTGCCCTGGATGCTACGAATTCTGTGACTGATTTTGTCAAGCAGGCGGCCGCATGGGGGCACAAAGCTATCGCTGTTACTGACCATGGTAATGTCCAGGCTTTTCCTGAAGCTAGTCAAGCAGCTAAAGACACTGGAGTCAAGCTGATTTATGGTATGGAAGCCTATGTCGTTGATGATGGAGTTCCTATTGCCTATAATCCCGGCCACGTCGAATTAGAAAATGCGACTTATGTTATTTTTGACGTGGAGACAACCGGTTTATCGGCAGTTTATAACACGATTATTGAAATTGGTGCGGTAAAAATGCATAAAGGCAATGTGGTCGGAGAATTTTCTGAGTTCTTAAATCCGGGCCATCACTTATCTAGTTTTACCACCGAATTGACAGGCATTACCGACAGTATGGTAGCTAATGCTCGTCCTGAACCCGAAGTGATGCAGGATTTCTTGGATTTCTGTCAAGGAACGATTTTAGTCGCTCATAATGCCAGTTTTGACGTTGGCTTTATTGATGCTGCCTATCAAAGAAATGGCTTACCTACCATAGAAAATCCAGTGATTGATACCTTGGAATTAGCTCGCTACCTTTACCCACATTTGAAATCTTTCCGTTTAAACACCTTGTCCAAGCATTTTAACGTCTCTCTAGAACACCACCACCGGGCGATTTACGATGCGACTTCAACGGGTGCTTTGGCATGGATTTTTGTTAAGGAAGCCAAAGAATCTCATGATATGGTTTACCATGATCAGTTGAACCGTGATATAGGTCAAGGAGACGCCTATAAAAAGGGACGCCCCTTCCATGCGACCATCTTAGCCAAAAATCAAAAGGGGCTTAAGGACTTATTTAAATTAGTGAGTGCCTCCAATGTTGACTATTTTCACCGAGTTCCGCGTATTCCCCGCTCGCTCTTAAAGGAACATCGTGAGCATCTATTGATTGGTTCCGCTTGTTCAGAAGGAGAAGTCTTTACTGCTGCCATGCAGAAAGGAAAGGAAACCGCTAAGAAATTTGCTGAGTTTTACGATTACCTCGAAATTCAACCCAAAGCTTCTTATGAACCTCTCTTACGCAACCAAGATATTATCAATAATGAGGCTTTAGAAAATATCATTAACGATTTAGTGGACATTGGTGATGAACTTGGTATTCCAGTGGTAGCGACGGGAGATGCGCATTATCTTAACCCCGAAGATAAGATTTACCGGGAAATTTTGATCAATTCGATAAAATCTAACCGCTCTAAATATTTTCCTAGAGCCCATTTTAGGACGACCAAAGAAATGCTTGATGATTTTGCCTTTTTGGGTGAAGAGAAAGCCTTTGAATTAGTCGTTACTAATTCTAATGCCATAGCTGATTCTATTGAATTTGTAGAACCTATTCACGACAAGTTGTATACTCCTCATATCGATGGTGCTGAAGAGTCCATTCGTAATGATGCTTTTACTAAGGCTCATGAAATTTACGGGGAGAATTTACCTGAACTGATTGAAGAAAGATTAGAACGGGAATTGGACAGTATTATTGGTAACGGTTTTGCAGTGATCTATTACATTGCGCAAAAGTTAGTGTGGAAATCGAATGAGGATGGTTATATTGTTGGTTCTCGGGGGTCAGTGGGCTCTTCCTTTGCTGCCACTATGTTAGGTATCACTGAAGTTAATCCTCTTCCCCCACACTATGTCTGCCTGAACTGCCATTACAGCCATTTCTATACCCATGGCGAAATTGGATCTGGTTTTGACTTAGAAGATAAGGATTGTCCCGAATGTGGTCAGCCTTTGTCTAAGGATGGTCATGATATTCCGTTTGAAACCTTCTTAGGTTTTAATGGGGACAAGGTACCTGATATCGACCTTAACTTCTCCGGAGAATACCAAGCCCAAGCCCACAACTATACCAAGGTTCTCTTTGGGGAGGACCACGTATATAAAGCCGGAACCATCTCTACTGTTGCTGATAAGACCGCTTTTGGCTATGTTTTAGGTTATGATCGAGACCATAATTTAAACTTAAGGCAAACCGAAAAAGATTTTCTCGCCAAAGGGGCTACCGGGGTAAAACGAACAACTGGACAACACCCGGGTGGGATTATTGTTATTCCAGAAAACATGGACGTTTATGATTTTACCCCGATCCAATACCCTGCCGATGAGCAAACAGCTGATTGGCGGACCACCCACTTTGATTTCCATTCCATTCATGACAATGTCTTGAAATTAGACTGCCTGGGTCACGATGATCCTACGGTTATCCGTAAGTTACAAGATCTTTCGGGAATTGAGCCGACAGATATCCCAATGGATGATCCCGAAGTCTATAAACTATTTAATGGAACCGACTCCCTTGGGGTGTCTCCAGATCAAATTTTTTCCAAAACCGGAACCCTGGGTATTCCTGAATTTGGAACGCCTTTCGTTAGACAGATGCTAGAAGCTACTCATCCCAGCACTTTTGCTGAATTATTACAAATTTCAGGTCTATCTCATGGTACTGATGTTTGGCTGGGGAATGCCGAAACCTTGGTTAGTGAAAAGGGCATGGAATTAAAGGATGTTATTGGTTGTCGGGACGACATTATGATGGATTTGATTCATATGGGAGTTCCTAAAAGCGATTCTTTCCAAATTATGGAAAAGGTAAGAAAGGGGAAAGGGCTGTCACCTGAACATCAAGCGATCATGAAAGAACATGAGGTACCAGAATGGTACATGGATTCCTGCGAAAAAATTAAGTATATGTTCCCTAAAGCCCATGCGGCTGCTTATGTGATTAATGCCTTGCGAGTAGCTTGGTTCAAAGTGCACCATCCTATCTGGTACTATTGTGCCTATCTCAGCGTCAGGGCTGAAGATTTTGATTTGAAAGCCATGGCAGGCGGTTTAGAATCGAACAAGGACCGTCTTAAAGAGATAAAGGCTAAGGGTAATGATGCCAGTGCCAAAGAAAAGGCCCTACAAATTGTGCTAGAATTAGTCAATGAAATGTGGGAGCGTGGTTTGAAATTTAAGATGGTTGATTTAGAGAAATCAGACGCCAAAGACTTCGTTATCGAAGGAGATGATACCTTAATTGCGCCATTCCGTGCTGTTTCTGGACTAGGTGTCAGCGTGGCTCAACAAGTCGTTAAAGCCAGAGAAGAATCTCCTTTCTTATCAAAAGAAGATCTGAAGATCCGTGGTAAGGTCAGCCAATCAGTTATCGATCATTTAGATGAGTGCAATGCACTAAATGGCTTACCGGAAGAAAATCAATTATCTTTGTTTGACTTTTAGAAAAAGGGAAAACTTATTATATAAAACAGGGCTGTCTAAAGGGGTAGCCCTGTTTATTTATTATAAGTTTGATCTAGCCTGCCAGGATGCCTTTTACTAGCTAATCGCTAGATTGCTATGTTACGATCAAAGTAAACTTATTTTTATTTGTTCATATTCACTTTTAAAGTGACTGAATCTTTTGAAGAGAGGAGCTGTTATGATGCAAGAAATGATTATTACCATTGTTGACCATAAATATGGTCGCGATGTGATCAAAACTGCCCGGGAAGCGGGAGCTGTCGGAGCTACTGTCGTTAAGGGACGTGGAGCGGGTTATAAAGATTATGAAGCCGCTTTTGATGTCACCATCGAAGAAGAAAAAGATATTGTCTTAATGGTGGTAGATAGTGAAAAGGTAAGTGCCATTTCCCAGGCTATTGTTGAAAAAATGAACCTAAGATCACCAAATTCAGGAATTACCTTTTCCCTACCTGTCAATAATACGACCGGTTTATTGCGTGAAATTGAATAAAATCTGAAAGAAAGGAGAGCGTCTATGGATGTTTTAATTGATAGTTTTAAAGAAACAGCTTACTCGGTATTACCTGTGGTGGCAATTGTATTAGTGCTATCATTTTTTGTGGTTGATGTGCCGGCTAATATGTTGCTCGCTTTTATTATCGGGGCGATTTTACTCATGTTAGGGCTGACGATTTTTCTAACTGGTATTGATGTGGGGATGACCCCAATTGGAAATCACTTAGGTCACTATGTTGCCGGAAATAGCTCGGTTAAGGTCATTGCAGTAATCAGTTTTATTATTGGTTTTGCAGTGACTATCGCTGAGCCAGACTTATTGATACTGGGTCTGCAAATTCAAGAGGCGACTTCAGGTGCCTTGAGTCAGCAACTAGTCGTCTTATCAGTCTCTATTGGTGTGGGGATCATGATTGCATTTGGAGTATTTCGACTCTTGAAACGAATTGCTTTAAAGCATTTCTTTGCACTTGTTTACGGAATTATTTTAATACTAGCTATTTTTTCTGAAGATTCTAACATTGCTATGGGCTTTGACGCTTCTGGCGCGACTACAGGGGCATTAACCACTCCCTTTATTTTAGCCTTGTCAGGTTCCCTTGCCCAAAGGATGGGGGGAAAGGACGCTGAAGACAACGCCTTTGGTCTGGTTGGCGCCATGAGTACTGGGCCAATCTTAGCGACCCTTTTACTGATTCTATTATCGCAAAGTAATATTCAACCAGCTGAATCGGTGGTTGAACCGACACAAAATGTGTTTTATGCGATTGTATCCAGTTTTCTGCCGACTCTAGTTGAATCGATTATTGCCCTTATCCCGATTGTTCTCTTATTTATCTATATGAACTGGAGACATTTCCAACTTGATAAAGAAGAATTGATGGATATTTTTAAAGGAATTATTTATACGGTGATTGGTTTAACTATTTTCCTAGTTGGTGTCCATGAAGGTTTCATGGATATGGGGAAATTCCTTGGCCAAGCCATGGCTGAAAGAGGAAATCTATGGTTAATTATTACTGGATTTATTCTTGGTTTAGTTGTTGTCCTCGCTGAGCCGGCTGTCCATGTCTTGGGAGACCAAGTTGAGGATGTTACGGGTGGATATATTCCTAATAAAATCCTTATGATTGCACTCTCCATAGGGGTGGCTCTAGCAGTTGGTTTGTCCATGTTACGAATTTCCAGTGACCAGTTAATGGTCTGGCATTTCCTCTTACCTGGTTTTGCCTTGGCCATCCTCTTGTCTTACCAAGTCCCTAATCTATTTACTGGGATCGCTTTTGACGCTGGTGGGGTAGCTTCTGGTCCGATGACAGCTACTTTTATTTTAGCCTTTGCCCAAGGAGCAGCTGACTATCTCCCCAATGCAAATGCATTAGATGCCTTTGGTGTGATTGCTTTTGTTGCTATGATTCCAGTGATCATGGTAGAATTACTCGGATTAATATTTAAGATTCAAACAAAGACAAGTGATTAAGTATAAGCGCTGATGGAGAAAGGGGAATAAAAGTGAATAAAGAACCAGTTTTATTTTTAGCCATTGTTAAAGAAGGGATGGCTAGCCGTTTATTGAAGCGCGCCAAACAAGCTGGTGCATCAGGTGGAACGATTATTAGAGCCTACGGGACTGTTCAAAGCAACTTATTGCGGTCCTTGGGTTTACAAGGAACCGAACGTGAAATCTTTTTAACCATTGTTCCAAAAGAAAAAGAAGCGGAAATCCATGCCCATTTAGAAGATGCCCTTAAATTAAAGAAAAAGGGGACAGGTGTCCTATTTTCTTTTGATGTATCTTCTTATTTAGGCAATCAAAACCATAGCTATTTCTTTAATGAGGCAGACCAAAAAAACAAAGACCAGCTCCTGGTAACCATAGTACAAAGGGATTTAGCTGATCAAGTGGTTGATGCTGCCCGTGACGAAGGGGCTAAGGGAGCAACGATTTTACATGGTCGTGGAAGTGGCGCCCATGAAAAATCCAGCATTTTTTCCATTCAAATTGAACCCGAAAAAGAAATTGTTTGGATGGTTCTTCCCGCCAATAAAATTAAACAAGTAACAGATAACATTTCAGAGACAATGAAAATTACGGAGCCAGGCCATGGGCTAATTTTTTCCTTGCCGATCTCAAGTGTCAGTGGCTTGATTGCTCAGGGGAAAAAAGGCTAGCTATTGCTAGTTAATGAAAAATATGTTAAAATATTAGTGTTGTTATAGGAAGGAAGGAGTGAGCGCTAGCGCTCACTCTTTTTCATGAGTAGAAAGTGAGGGAAGTATGGCTAAAGTTACTGACCAAGTGAAAGCATTAATTGAAGCTGATATTAATGAAATGGGATATCAATTATTTGATATCACTTTTTCCAAAGAGGGTAAGGATTGGTATTTACGCATCTACATAGATAATAATGACGGCATAACGATCGCTGATTGTGTAAAAGCAAGTGAAAAGATTTCTGAAATCTTAGACAATGTCGAAAACGACCCTATTCCCCAAGCTTACTACCTAGAAGTATCTTCTCCTGGAGCGGAACGTCCTTTAAATAATGATAATGCCATCCAACAAGCAATTGGTAAATGGGTTCATTTAAATTTCTACCATGAAATTGATGGTAGCAAATTTGTTGAAGGACGCCTTTTAGAAGCTAGTGAACAATATTTTACTTTAGAAGTAAAAGATAAGACCCGACGTTTAGTTCAAGACTTTCCGCGTAAAAGCGTGTCTTTAATTCGTTTGGCAATAGAATTTTAAAGAGGGATAGAAATGAGTAAACAACTAATTCAAGCCTTTGAAATGTTAGAACAAGAAAAAGGTATATCAAAGGATACCATTATAGATGCTGTGCAATCAGCATTGGTCTTTGCTTACAAGCGAAATTTCGACCAGGCACAAAATGTCGAAGTTGTTTTTGATGAAAAAAAAGGGAGTTTCCACGTTTATTCTGTAAAAGAAGTGGTGGAAACCGTGATGGACTCTAATTTAGAAGTATCCCTAGAGGATGCTTTGGAAATCAATCGGGGTTACGAAATTGGCGATAAAATTCGCTTTGAAGTCACCCCTGAGGACTTTGGGCGTATCGCAGCACAAACAGCCAAGCAGGTCATCACCCAACGTTTACGTGAAGCAGAACGTGAAATCATTTATGAAGAATTTATCGATTATGAAGATGACTTGTTAACTGGGACAGTGGAAAGACAAGACCGGCGCTATATCTATGTGAATTTAGGTAAAATTGAGGCAGTTTTAACCCCTGAGGGACAAATCCCTGGAGAGTATTTCCAACCCCATGACCGTATCCAAGTTTATGTGGAAAGGGTTGAAAATACTACAAAAGGGCCTCAAATTTACGTGAGTCGTACTCATCCTAATATGCTAAAACGCTTATTTGAGCAGGAAGTGCCAGAAATCTACGATGGAACCGTTGAAATTCGCGCAATTGCTAGAGAAGCAGGCGATCGGTCTAAGCTAGCTGTTTATTCTAATGACCCTAATGTGGATCCAGTGGGGACCTGTGTGGGGCCTAGAGGTAGCCGGGTGCAAACAGTGGTTAATGAACTAAAGGGTGAAAATATGGATATTATCGAATGGGATGAGGATCCTGCGGTTCTTATTGCCAATGCTTTAAATCCAGCTGATGTTCTCGCTGTTCATTTTGTGCCTAATGAACAGGCTTGTGTAGTCGTTGTTCCAGACAATCATTTGTCTTTAGCCATCGGTAAGCGAGGGCAAAACGCTCGTCTAGCAGCTAAGTTAACGGGTTATAAGATTGATATTAAGTCTGAAACTGAGTATGAAGACTATCAAGATTCTGAAGAATACAAAGAAAAATTTTTACAAGATCAAAATCTTGAAGCTGAGAGTGAAGAAGTCGAAAGCCTCTTAAACGATGTTAACGCAGGGGAAGAACTCATGAGTGATCCGGCTGCCTTAGCCTCTGATTCTCTAGTTAGTGAGGAAACTGATCCTTTATTATCAGAAGTTTCAGCAGATGACCAAGCTGGTTTCGAAAATTACGATGAAGAAAATATCCATCCTGATGATATGGAAGAAATTGTTTCAGATGTTGAAGAATCCGATGAAGTGACATACGATGAATTGTTGGATGAAGGTCAAGATCTCGAAAAAGAATAGAGGGGATATTTATGAAAAAGCGCAAAATACCGATGCGTCGGTGTGTGGTGTCTAATGAGCAATTTCCAAAAAAAGAGTTAATTCGGGTTGTCCGTACACCAGAGGGCGAAGTTGCTATTGACCCGAGTGGGAAAATGAATGGACGCGGTGCCTATGTAGCGACCGACCCTGACATAGTTCAAAAGGCATGGGATAAGCACCTACTGGACAAGCACTTGGAAGTTAGCATTGATGACGCTTTTTATAATGAATTAAAGGATTACGCTGATCATATGAAAGCTAGAAAAGAGCTATATGGCAATGAATAAGCGCTTAAATCTTTTAGGGCTTGCCCAGGTTGCCGGTGGCTTGATCAGTGGAGAAAGCAGCGTTATTGAAGCCGTTCAAAAGGGTAAGGCACTTCACGTCATCGCAGCGACAGATTTAAGTGAGCGTTCATTAAAAACCATTAAGAACAAATGTGATTTTTACCAAGTTCCCTTGAGTTTAGAATTTACCCAAGCAGAGATAAGCCAAGCCCTCGGTAAGAAGCGGTCAATTTGCGCTTTTACTAATCAAGGCTTTGCTAAAAAATTTAATTGATTGTGTTTCAAGTGATATTTCTTATAGGAGAGAACAAATCATGAAGCGATAAGATTAAGGAAGGTGATGACATGTCAAAAAAACGTGTCTATGAATATGCAAAAGAAAAAAATATTTCTAGTAAGGAGTTATTAGCTAGTGCTAAAAAGGCTGGATTATCCTACACTAGCCATATGTCTTCGATGACAGATGAAGATATCCAAACCATGGAAAAGTATTTTGCAAAGGGAAAAAGTCAGCCTAAGCAAAAAGAGTCTAGCCAAGAGAAACAAGGTAATAAGCAATCTCAGTCTGAAAAAGCTGGTAAAAAACAAGAAAAGCATAATCATAACAAAGGCGAGAAAAAACCAGCGAATAAGCAAGAAGAAAAAGGCCAAGACCATAAAAAGAAGGACGGTCAATCCGGCAAGAACAGCCAATCAAACACTAATAAAAAGGCCAATAAGAAAAACAATAAAAAGAATCGCCGTAAAAATAACAAACAATCAAAATATGAGGACAAGCATTTAAAACATAATCAACGTAAAAAAGTCCAACATAATAATTCTTCGGCTCCTAGCCGCAAGAAAAAAGAAAGCCCAGAAAAAATTGAATTTACTGATGGCATGACCGTTGCTGAGTTAGCTAAAAAAATCAAAAGGTCTCCAGCTGATATTATTAAGAGTTTGATGATGCTTGGTGTTATGGCCAACCAAAACCAAGATTTAGATTCAGATACTATTCAATTAATTTTAGCTGAATATGGCATTGAAGCTGAAGAAAAGGTTATCATTGATCCTACTGACTTCGACCATTATTTTGAAGAGGCTAAAGAAGAAAAAGCGGATAATTTACAAGAACGTCCAGCCGTTGTAACCATTATGGGTCACGTTGACCACGGGAAAACTACCTTACTAGATTACTTAAGACACGCCAACGTGGTTGAAGGGGAAGCTGGTGGCATTACCCAACATATTGGTGCCTACCAAGTCCATGCTAATGACAAAGAAATTACCTTCTTAGATACTCCGGGGCACGCGGCCTTCACTACCATGCGTTCACGTGGAGCTGACGTTACCGATATTGTCGTCATTGTTGTAGCAGCTGATGATGGTGTTATGCCACAAACTGTTGAAGCCATTAACCATGCTAAGGCCGCTGAAGTACCTATTATCGTAGCAGTTAATAAAATTGATAAACCACAGGCCAACCCTGACCGCGTTAAACAAGAATTAACCGAATATGAGTTGATTCCAGAAGAATGGGGCGGCGATACCATTTTTGTTAATATTTCAGCCAAGTTTGGTGAAAATATTGATGAATTACTTGAAATGATTCTCTTAGTGGCTGAAGTTGAAGAACTAAAAGCCAATCCTAATCGCAACGCCCTTGGTTCTGTGATTGAAGCGGAATTAGATGCCCATCGTGGTGCCGTAGCGACTATTTTGGTTCAAGAAGGGACTTTACACCAAGGAGACGCTATTGTTGTAGGAGACACTTATGGACGGGTTCGTACCATGACTAACGACCAAGGTCGTCGGATTAAGTCAGCAGGTCCTTCAACACCAATTGAAATTACCGGTTTACAAGAAGCTCCTCAAGCAGGCGACCGTTTTGTGGTCTTTGATGATGAAAAGACTGCCAGAAATATTGGTGAACGTCGTGCCCAACAAGCTCAAGAATTACGCCGCCATCAAACCCATAAGGTCACCCTTGATAACCTGTTTGATACCATTAAAGAAGGCGAAATGAAGACCGTTAATATTATTATTAAGGCCGATGTCCAAGGTTCTGTTGAGGCTATTGCCTCCAGTATGAAGAAAATTGATGTTGAAGGCGTTAAGGTTGATATTATTCATGGTGCTGTCGGTGCCATTAACGAGAGTGATGTATCCTTAGCGGCAGCTTCCAATGCAGTTATTATTGGCTTCAATGTCAGACCAACGCCAACAGCTAAAACCCAAGCCCAAGAAGAAGAAGTCGAAATTCGTCTTCATAACGTGATCTACAACGCGCTTCAAGAAGTTGAAGATGCAATGAAAGGTCAGTTAGATCCAGAATATAAAGAAGAAATTACGGGTTATGTAACGATTCGGGAAACCTACCATGTTTCTAAGTTAGGAACTATCGGTGGAGGTTATGTCACGGATGGATATATCGAAAGAAACAGTAAAATTCGCTTAATTCGCGATAATATTGTTATCTATGAAGGTCAATTATCTTCATTACGCCGTTTCCAAGATGATGTTAAACAAGTTAACAAAGGCTATGAATGTGGATTGATGATTGAAGACTATAATGATATTAAAGTTGACGATCAAATCGAAGCCTACCATATGGTAGAAGTGAAGCGTTAATATTTAACAAGGAGTGGTTTTATGTCTACGAATCGTCGCGTAGAGCGAGTTAGCCAAGAAATCTTACGCGAAGTTAACTCGATTCTGCGTAAAGAAGTGAAAGATCCTCGTGTCAAAAATATTACCATTACTGATGTTGATTTAACTGGTGATTTACAAAACGCTACCATCTATTATTCCACCTTATCCGATTCACAAAGTGAACATGAAAAAGTGCAAAAGGGACTTGATAAGGTCAGTGGCTTAGTACGTTCGTTGTTAGGTCAACGCTTACGTATTTATAAGACACCAGAAGTTGTCTTTAAGCGGGATGAATCGATCGAATATGGTCAACGTATTGACCAGTTATTGGCTCAGTTAAATAAAGAAGATTAATATTCTTAGAAGAGACTGTGACAAGCGCGTCAAAGAGCAAGACCGTTGGAAGAAAAATGTGTCAAAATTTTCAAAGAGATTTTTCCACCATCTTCTTCCAACGAAAGCTTGCTCAGCGCTTGAAACATATTTTGAAAAGAGGCTGTGTATCTGTAGGCCTCTTTTTTCTTTTAAACTGAAACTTAGAAATGAAATTTTAATAAAAGACTAGCCGAGTGGATTAAGAAATCAGAGCTTGTTTTGAAATAATGATCAAGATCGATCAAAATAATAGATCGATTTTAAAAAAATATTCTCCAAGAATACCCTTAAATAAGTCTTTTCGCTCTTTTATTTAAAAAATCAAATTTAAAAATCTAGAAAATATAAACTTATATTTTAAATTAAGAGTTGACTCTGCCTTAAAAATTGTTTAATATTACTTCAACAGCTTAAGAAAGGAGCATGTGATCATGTCAGTTAAATATCTTATCAAGCAGAGCGCATGCTCTACTTATCAAAATGTACGATTTTACTTTAGCTATTTTAGATAGCGTTTGTACTATGAAACATCATAGATACAAACGTCAAACTCAAGTTTGTATCTATGATGGCTAAGGATCTTAAGCGTGTCTAGCCCTCATAGAATGGATAAATTCTATCTGGGTGGCACCACCATTAATATATGCTATTAATAAGCCCATTTAGTTTTGTCCAAACTAGGTGGGCTTTTTTTATACCTTTTGGGAGAGTGATAGTATGGAAGGTCCGTTTAGCAGTCAGAAAAAATAGCAAATCAATTGTGTTTATTTAGTTTTATGGAGGAAAAATGATGAAAAAATATTTACGTTATCTAGCAGCCGGTCTATTAACCTGTACATTAGCCGCTTGTTCAAATCAAGGCAAGGAAAGTAGTAATGATAAGGTGGATGTGGGGATTATCCAATATATGGAACATGATTCCCTACAAAGAGCTAAGGAAGGTTTCCAAGATAGCCTGAAAGAAGCCGGCTATGAAGAAGGAAAGAATTTAGCGATTGAATTCCACAATTCCCAAGGCGATCAATCGAACTTACAAAGCATTACCCAACAATTAAAGGGAAAAAAGGACCTGATTTTAAGTATTGCTACTCCAGCTGCACAAGCCATGCTGAACACTGACAAAGAGACCCCGCAATTATTTACGGCAGTGACTGATCCTGTCGGCGCTAAATTAGTTGAAAGTATGGAAAAACCGGGTAAAAATATGACCGGTACTAGTGATATGGCTCCTGTCGGTGATGTTGTTGATTTATTATTAAAGGCTGATCCATCCATCAAAACCATCGGGATTTTATATAACTCAAGTGAAGTAAACTCAGAAGTCCAATATGAACAAGCCAAGGAATATATTGAATCCAAGGGCTTAAAGGTCGAAAGTATGACGGTGACATCAACTAATGATGTCCAACAAGCGACTAAAATCTTAGCAGAAAAAGTAGATGGAATTTACCTTCCAACAGATAACACGATTGCTAATACCATTCAAACGATCGGTAAAGTCTTAATGGAGACCAAGACACCATCCGTAGC
Organism: Aerococcus tenax; assembly: GCF_003286645.3. Lineage (NCBI taxonomy): Bacteria > Bacillati > Bacillota > Bacilli > Lactobacillales > Aerococcaceae > Aerococcus > Aerococcus tenax. The sequence continues at coordinate 971,485 of NZ_CP127382.2, forward strand.
CGCTTTCGATGCTGCTATTGAAGGTTCCCTATGTGCCTATGGGGTAGACTACTATAAATTGGGACAACAAACCGGGAATATGGCAGTGGATATTCTCAAGGGCGATAAAAAGCCTGAAGAAACTCCAGTAGAAATGTCTAAGGACCTAGTCGTTAAAGTAAACGATGAAATGGCTGCTGCCTTGGGAATGGACAGTGAAGAATTGAAAGCACGTTTGAAGGAATAGTAATCAAAGCGATCAATAATTATTAAAGGAAATGAAAGTTAAATAGCCAGACAAGGCATATTTAGAAGAGGTGCAAAAAGAATGGATTTAATGATATCTAGTGTTTCGCAGGGAATGATGTGGTCAATTTTGGCCATTGGGGTATATATTACTTTTAGAATCTTAGGCTTAGCCGACTTATCGGCTGAGGGGAGTTTCCCTCTGGGGGCGGCAGTCTGTGCTAAATTATTAGTCAATCAGGTACCCCCTTTATTAGCGGTTCTAGCAGCACTTCTAGCAGGCGCTCTGGCTGGCTTTCTAACTGGTTTCATGACCACAAAGATGAAAATACCGGCCCTCTTAGCAGGGATCTTAACCATGACCGGCCTTTACTCCGTTAACTTAAGAGTTATGGGACAAGCCAACACCCCCTTATTAGGAGAAAAAACCTTGTTAACTTCCTTAGAGAACTTAGGCTTATCGACAACATGGTCACCATTTTTACTAGGCTTATTAACCGTCATGGTTATTGTTTTAGGACTTGTGATTTTTATGGGCACTGAGTACGGATTGAGTTTAATTGCAACTGGTGATAATGCCTTAATGGCAGAAGCTAACGAGATTCGAACGGACCACGTGCAATTAGTGGGCTACATGATTTCCAATGCCTTGATTGCTCTATCGGGGGCTTTAATCGCTCAGTATAACGGCTATGCTGACCTATCAATGGGAACCGGAACCATCGTCATTGGTCTAGCTGCCATTGTGATTGGCGAAGTCTTATTAAGCCAAGTAAAATTACCAAGTCGTTTATTGTCAATTATTTTGGGTGCGATTATCTACCGAGTAATTATCGACTTAATCATGAAATATATTCCGATTTTACCAAGTGATATCAAGATACTATCCGCCATAGTCTTAGCAATTATCCTATGGGGCCCACAAGTAGAATGGAAGACTAAGAAAAGCGCTCATTTAAATGATTAAAGAAAGGAAAATGATCATGAATGAATTAGTTCAATTAAAGAATTTAAATAAGGTATTTCAAACGCAATCGAGTAAACCCCATCAGGTCATTAAAGATTTAAATCTTTCGATTAAAGATAACGATTTTATTAGTGTTATTGGCAGCAACGGCGCAGGAAAATCAACCATGATGAATCTTATTGCCGGAACGATTCCCTTGAGCTCTGGACAGATTTATTTAGACGACCGTGAAATTTCTGCTTTACCAGCTTATAAACGCGCAAAAATGATTAGTCGGGTCTTCCAAGACCCACAAATGGGCACAGCGAAATCCCTTAGCGTAGAAGAAAACTTAGCCATTGCTTATAAGCGAGGACACAAGCGCAGCTTTCAAACATCTATTACAAAAGATATGCGCGAAGAATTTCGCTCCCGTTTAAGTACCTTAGGCATGGGATTAGAAAACCGTATGCAAGAACAGGTAAGCTCATTATCAGGGGGCCAACATCAAGTCTTAACTTTACTTATGGCTGTCTTACAAACTCCAAAACTATTACTTCTTGACGAGCATACGGCTGCCTTAGATCCGCGCACAAGTGCAATGGTAATGTCTTTAACCCAAGACTTGGTCAGCGAGTATCAATTAACTACTTTAATGATCACCCATGATATGAATGATGCGCTAACTTATGGCAATCGTTTAATCATGCTTCATGATGGCCAAGTAGTTGTTGATATCTCTGGAGAACAGAAAGAAAATTGTAGCATTGACGACTTACTACAACTCTTCCATCATAATGTCGGTGAAAGTCTCAATAATGATGAGTTATTATTAGCTAATTAAGTAAAGCCGAATTCTTTTAATGAAAGCGCTTTTTAGGTATACTGAGATTACATTTTTAACTGTATTTTGAGATGAAAGGGAGATAACAATGGATATTAAGGACCTTAAACTTGAAAAGCGTTATCAATTGTTAATTGATGGTGAATGGACTAATGGCAGTGGGCAAGACACGATTGAAGATTTTAGCCCGGCAAATGGCGAAAAATTAGCTGAAATTACCGATGCCACTGAGGAAGATGTCAATCAAGCTGTTGCCACTGCCCGTCAAGCCTTTCCTAAATGGGGAAGGACGGATGTCAAAGAAAGAGCCAAAATTCTTAATCAAATTGCTAAAGTTATCGAAGATAACCAAGAGCGTTTGGCTTTGATTGAAACGATGGATAATGGTAAGCCGATTCGAGAAACCCAAGGAGCTGATATTCCTTTAGCAGCTGACCATTTTCGTTACTTCGCTAGTGTTATTCGTAGCGAGGAAGATAGTTTTAAAATGTTAAACGACAATACCTTATCCATGGTTCTCCGGGAACCAATTGGCGTTGTCGGCCAGATTATTCCTTGGAACTTTCCTTTTTTAATGGCGGCCTGGAAAATAGCGCCAGCTTTAGCAGCAGGGGATACTATTGTATTAAAACCCTCCTCTTCCACTTCTCTAAGCGTTTTAGAGTTAGCTAAATTAATCAATGATCTTTTACCCAAGGGCGTATTAAATATTATTACTGGGAGTGGTTCAAAGAGTGGCGAATACCTCCAACACCATCCAGATATTGATAAAATCGCCTTTACCGGGTCAACTTCGGTTGGCCGCCAAGTAGGGATTTCAGCAGCTGAAAACCTCATCCCAGCTACCCTGGAATTAGGCGGAAAATCGGCCAATATTTTCTTTGAAGATATGGATATGGAACAAGCCTTAGAAGGAGCTCAATTGGGTATCTTATTCAATCAAGGGGAAGTATGCTCAGCAGGATCACGAATTTTAGTGCAAGAATCGATTTATGATGAATTTATCGGTCGCTTAAAAGAAGAATTTAAAAAGGTGAAAGTTGGTTTGCCTTGGGAAAAGGACACCCAACTAGGTGCCCAAGCTAGTCAAGCCCAACATCAAAAGGTGAGCGAATACATTCAAGTAGCTTTAGCTGAAGGAGCTGAAATTATTACCGGTGGTCATTCAGCTTCAGAAGGAGACCTTGAAAAGGGCTATTATTTTGAACCCACTTTATTATTAGCAGACAACAATATGCGGGTGGCTCAAGAAGAAATTTTTGGTCCCGTTGCTACTGTGATTAAATTTAAAGATGTCGAAGATGCCATCCGTATTGCTAATGATAGTGATTATGGTTTAGCAGGCGGTGTTTTCACTAAAAACTTAGACACAGCCTTTAAGGTAGCTCGTGGAGTAAGAACAGGACGAATTTGGATTAATACCTATAATAGCTTTGAAGCTGGGGCACCATTTGGGGGCTACAAGGATTCAGGGATTGGTCGAGAAACTCATAAAATGATTCTTAATGCCTATACTCAAGCGAAAAATATCTATATTAATTTAGCTGATGGCAGATCAGGCATGTATTAATCATTGTCTAAGTTGATCGAAACAGTCCTAGAAAAGCTAATTAAATAGTAAAACAACAAGGACTAGAAAGTGCTACTTCACTTGCTTAAAGAGACAAGTTGTAGCACTTCTAGTCTTTTTTCTTTGCATCTTAAAGGTGAAATATCCCTAAGCCTCTAGAAAATTTGTTATAATAAAAAGACGTGATGGAGAGGGAGGTTTCTATGCTAATTGAGCATGCTTTGGAAAAATATTTTGGCTATAAAACGTTTCGCCCCGGACAAAAGGAACTCATTGAGAGTATTCTAGCTGGTCGCGATAGTTTGGGGATTCTACCCACTGGCGGAGGCAAATCAATTTGCTATCAATTACCTGCTTTAATCTTACCTGGTATTACTTTAGTAATCTCTCCTTTAATCTCATTAATGAAGGACCAAGTAGATAGTCTTAATGAACATGGAATTCATAGTGTCTATCTCAACTCCAGTCTATCCAGTGAGGATTATTTTGCTGTCCTGGATAGGATCAATTCTGGACAAGTCAAGCTGATTTATGTATCACCAGAAAGGTTAAAGAGCGAGTCTTTTCTACAATTAGCGAATGACTTACCCTTAGATCAAATAGCTATTGATGAAGCCCACTGTGTTTCCCAATGGGGACACGACTTTAGAGCCTCTTACCGAGAGATTGCTAACTTTATTGGTCTGTTAAATCACCGACCGGTTGTGAGTGCCTTTACAGCCACAGCTACCAATCGGGTTCAACAGGATATTATTCATCAATTGGCTCTTGAGAACCCCTATGTCCTCATTAATTCCTTTGATCGTCCCAATCTGACTTTTGAGGTTATGGAACCAGAATCCAAGAAGAAGACTGTAATTGATTTAATAGATAAAGAAGAAGCAGCTATCATTTATGCTTCTTCTCGAAAAACTGTTGACCGTTTGAGTGAATGGCTAAGAGACCAAGGACTTCCGGTGAGCGCTTATCATGCGGGAATGAGCCCAGCAGACCGTATGGCTTCGCAAAATGACTTTATCTATGAGCGTACTAATATTATTGTGGCAACCAATGCCTTTGGGATGGGAATTGATAAACCTGATGTTCGGCGCGTGATCCATTATAACTTGCCCACTAATTTAGAGAGTTACTACCAAGAAGCAGGCCGGGCAGGCAGAGACGGCTTGCCGGCTAGAGCCATTCTTCTCTACAGCCCCAAGGATATCTTGACCGCTAAATTTTTAATTAGTCAAAGCAATGATCCCACTAGTGAAGGTCGCTTAAATGATATGATTAATTATGCAACGACCTCTTCCTGCTTGAGACAACACATTTTAGCCTACTTCGGTCAGGAAGCTCCTGACCATTGCCAAAATTGCTCCAATTGTTTGCAGCAAGTCAAAAAGATTGATGTCAGTCGAGAAGGACAAATGATCCTCTCTTGTATTGTTAGAATGGCTTATCCTTATGGCATGACCCTAGTCACAGATGTTTTAAAAGGTAAAAAACTCCAAAAAATTAAAGACAAACACTTTGACCAATTATCAACCTATGCTTTGTTAAAAGACATGAATGAGCAAACAATTAAGAATATTATTTCTCAATTAATTTCTGAAGGGGTCTTGGCGGTTAATGAATATAAGGGACTTAGCCTTACGGAAAAGGCGCTCCCAATTCTAAAAGGAAATAAGTGCCTTTATATTAAAGAATCTGCCTATATTCGATCAGAAAATAAACCGAAGACTAGTCAGAAAGCTCAATCATTGACTGATCATTTATCGCCAGAAGATGAAGAATTATTTGAAGCACTTCGTGAATTACGCTATAGTTTAGCTAGTGAAGAAAATGTTCCTGCCTATATTATTTTTAATAACCAGAGTCTCCTTGATATGGTGGAAATAAAGCCTAAGAACTATCAGGAATTTCTTGATATTAGCGGAGTAGGTCCAGTAAAGGCAGATAAATATGCAGATGACTTCTGTCAGTTAATCGAAGATTTTGTAAGTATTAAATAATAGGAGGTGAAGCCATGGATGGCATAATTCCTTTATGGAAGGAAAGAGGGATGACTAGTCACGATTGTGTCAATGCCTTACGAAAATTGTTAAAGACCAGGCGGGTGGGCCATACCGGTACCTTGGATCCCAATGTGAGTGGCGTATTGCCAATTTGTGTGAATAAGGCGACAAAAATGGCTAATTGGATCACTGATAAGCAAAAGGTCTATCAAGGAGAAATTACCTTAGGTTTTCAAACAGAAACAGAAGATTTGGACGGAAAAATTGTTCGCCAAACGCCTGTGAAGGAAGCTGTCGATGGACAGCTTATTCAAAAAGCTATGGATAGCATGTTAGGTACAATTACTCAAGTCCCTCCCATGTATTCTGCTGTTAAGGTTAACGGTCGAAAGTTATATGACTATGCCCGCCATGGTGAGAAGGTTGACCGCCCGAAAAGACTGGTTAATGTCTATGAATTTGACCTTATAAAGCCCTGCCGATACGATCAAGACCAGCAAGTGCAAAGTTTTAATTTTCGCGTCCGTTGTGGCAAGGGGACCTATGTGAGGACCCTTGCTTCAGACTTAGGAGAGGCACTAGGCTATGCTGCGACCATGACTGACCTTAGTCGGATAGCCTCGAGCCCCTTTACCCAATCACAATGCTTTACTTTATCTGAAATTGAAGATCAAATTAGTCAAGGAAAAAATGATTTTATTTTTCCCATCGATTTTTTGATCCAAGACTTAGTTCATATTGAGATTAGTGGCAAATTAGAAAAACTCGTCAGCAACGGGGCGGTTTTAAATAAAAATAATTTGGCCGAAGAATATCGAGACCAATTGCCGGTAGCTTTTTATGGCCAGCAAGGACTCATGGCTATTTATGGACAACATCCTAGTGATGAAGAACAAATGAAACCGTTAAAAATGCTGATATAACTGATGACTTTAACAATGAGGTGTCTTATGCAAGTAATAACCATTCATCATCCCATAGATCAGAATCTTAAAAATAATGAGGGCATCGTTTTAGCTTTGGGTTTTTTTGATGGCGTCCATCGTGGCCATCAAGCAGTGATTAAAGCTGCAAGGAAGGAAGCCTTCAAACGCAAGCTTCCATTAGCAGTGATGACATTTAATATTTCACCTTTAATTGTTAATCAAGACATTCACCCTAATCAAATGAAATACCTGACGCAAAATCAAGAAAAGATGCTTTTACTTGAGACTTTTGGGGTAGATCGGGTTTACTTAGTTGATTATACCAGTGCCTTTTCTAATCAAAGCCCCAAAGCTTTCGTTGATAATTATCTAGTTGGTTTAAATGCTAAGGTAGTTGTTGCGGGCTTTGATTATACCTATGGAGCTAAAGCCATAGCCAATATGAAAAACTTGCCAGACTATGCTGAAGATCGCTTCAAAATTATTGAAGTCCCCGTATTGAATGAAAATAATAATAAAATTGCTTCCAAACAGATTCGTAAGGAGCTGACTGAGGGATCACTGGAAGAAGCCAACCAGGCTCTAGGCTATCCTTACTTCTTCCGTGGTTTAGTTATAAACGGCTTTAAACGAGGCCGTACCCTAGGCTTTCCAACGGCTAATATCTATACCCAGGCCAGTACTTTAATTCCCAAAGTTGGTGTTTATTTGGTTCAATGTCAAATCAACCATCAGCTATTCTGGGGGATGGCTTCCATTGGATATAATGTCACTTTTGGTGATGATAATGACAAGACCATTGAAATTAACTTGTTTGATTTTGAATCAGAAATTTATGGTGAAGAAATGCTGGTATTTTGGTACGAATATTTACGGGGTGAAAAGAAATTCTCTAGTGTAGAGGCTATGGTGGAACAGTTGAATCAAGATAAAAGTGACTGTCTAAGTCGTCTACAAAAATATGAAAATTATCAAAATTAAATTCTCTAAAAAGTTGGTGTTGATTTTGCCAACTTTTTTATTTTGTCATTTTTTATGCGGCTAGGGACCGATCCAAGGTAAAGGTTGAGTCGCTAGTAAGTTATCTATCACTGCCAGCTGTTATTACTAAATAAGGGCTATCTTTTAACTTTATCTATGAAATCGTTTTGCTAAAGATCAAAATAGGAATTGTAATGACTAGGAAATTCTTTGAAAAACAGTTTGACTTTTATTGACATATGCACTTAACCATGTTAGTATATAGATATGTTAGCAGAAGGAGCTGTCAAGTGCTAAAAGAGGTGATAAGATGTTAAGTAAAAGACAAATTATTGTTTTAAAAGCGATTATTGACGCCTATAGTCAAAGTGAAGAACCGATTGGCTCTAAATCGATTCTAAAACTGACTGGCCTTGAGGCAAGTTCTGCAACTATTAGAAATGATATGGCAAAACTTGAAAAACTTGATTTGATTAAAAAGATGCACTCGTCTTCCGGAAGAGTGCCCACTGAAGCCGGCTATCGTTTCTACATTAATTATATTCTTCCCAAGAACGGTGGAATTATCGATAGTGGTTTAAGTGAAGCGGAAAATGAAAAGGTGAGTGAAATATTTCAATCACCTTACTTGGCCTTAGATGAAATTGTCAATCGCTCAACTGAACTTTTAGCTGAGCTAACTAACTATGTAGCGATTTCTTTAGGACCTGACGCTTACCATTATCACTTAGCTGGCTTTCGCTTTGTACCGGTAACTAGCCGGCAAGTGATGCTTGTCTTAGTGACAGAAGAAGGTACAGTGGAAACGCAAATCTATCGTTTGCCAGACAGTGTATCTATGGAAGCCTTAGAGGATATGGCAAATATAATTAACCGTGATTTAATTGGTTTAAGTCTTCCTAGTGTTCTTGTACGCCTGAAAAGTAACTATATGTCCTATTTTGATGAATCAATTCGACGTTTACTTTATGAAGGAAGTATAATCGAAGATTTACTAAAAAAAATGGATGCTTCACGCGTCTTTGTTAAAGGTAAGGCAAATCTTTATAACCATCTCTATCAAAGTGATGCTTATCAACAGGTAGAGAATTTAAATCGTCTATTTGCTAACCCTAACTTATTAGATACACTCATTGATCCTGGTGATCAAGGGATTCAAGTGAAGGTAGGTAAGGATATGCAGGCTGATGGCCTCAATCATTTATCTATTATGGCTACCAATTTTGTTGGTGGTAATAATGATCAACAAACGATTTCTGTGGCTATTCTCGGCCCAGAAAATATGTCTTACCTGCGTATGGCTCAACTATTTCAAGGTGTGAGACTACAGCTCAATCACTATATCGATTCATATTATAAAAATGATAAAGAGGAGGGGTAAACAGATGAGCAAAGTTCATGATAAGAACAATCAGGATGTTGACCCAGAAAATATAACTGAAGATGAAAAGTCAGTCCAGGATAAAAACAAGGCTCAAGATTTGAAACAAAATCAAAATAATAAAGCCGATAAGGATAATGAGTCAGAAAACCTGGCTGATGATGAGAAAAATAAAACCGCAGAAGAAGATAAAGAAGTCCATGAGAATGAAAAAGAGAGTGAACTTCAAAGTATAAAGAAAGAACTTGAAGACAAAAATGATCAAATTCTTCGCTTATCTGCGGAAATTAAGAATATTCAAAGAAGAAATAATAAGGAAAGACAAGATGCTGCTAAGTACCGTTCCCAACATTTAGCTGAAAAACTCTTAGGTGCAGTTGATAACTTAGAACGGGCCTTGACTATTGAAGCAGATGATGAAGCCAGTCGCAGTATGAAACGCGGCATTGAAATGGTACTGGAAAGTATTCAAAGTGCCTTTAATGATGAAGAAATTAAAACGATTGATCCTAAAGGTGAAAAATTTGATCCTAACTTCCATCAATCCGTTTCATCTGTCCCTGCTAATGACGGTCAAGAATCAGATACTATAGTTGAAGTCTATCAAAAAGGCTATGTCATCAAAGACCGTGTCTTAAGACCAGCTATGGTAGTCGTTGCACAATAATAAAAAAGGAGATAATAAATAATGAGTAAAATTATAGGAATTGACTTAGGAACTACAAACTCTGCCGTTTCAGTATTAGAAGGTGGAGAACCAGTAATCATTACTAACCCAGAAGGCAATCGTACTTCACCCTCTGTAGTAGCTTTTAAAGATGGCGAAATTCAAGTAGGAGAAGTCGCTAAACGCCAAATGGTGACAAACCCGAATACAGTTGCTTCGATTAAACGTCATATGGGGGAATCCGGTTACAAGGTTCATGTCAATGACAAAGATTACACCCCAGAAGAAATTTCTGCTATGATCTTACAATACCTAAAAGGTTACGCAGAAGATTACTTAGGAGAAAGTGTAAGTAAGGCTGTTATTACTGTGCCAGCTTACTTTAATGACGCTCAACGTCAAGCAACCAAAGATGCTGGTAAAATTGCCGGCTTAGAAGTTGAACGGATTGTTAACGAACCTACTGCAGCTGCTTTAGCTTATGGTTTAGACAAAGATGATAAAGATGAACAAATCCTAGTCTTTGACCTAGGTGGCGGGACCTTTGACGTTTCTGTCTTAGAACTCGGTGACGGTGTCTTTGAAGTCTTATCTACTGCCGGCGATAATAAATTAGGTGGGGATGACTTTGACCAACGCATTGTGGATTACTTAGTTGAAGAATTTAAGAAGGATAATGGGATCGATCTTTCCAATGATAAAATGGCTATGCAACGTCTCAAAGATGCTGCAGAAAAAGCGAAAAAGGATTTATCCGGAGTTACTTCTACACAAATCAGCTTACCATTCATCTCTGCTGGTGAAAGTGGCCCATTACACTTAGAATTAACCTTAACTCGGGCAAAATTCAACGAACTTACTGATGACTTAGTTGACCGGACCACTAAACCCGTTCAACAAGCCTTAGCTGACGCTGACTTATCCAAGTCAGATATTGACCAAGTGATTTTAGTTGGTGGTTCTACCCGTATTCCGGCAGTGGTTGACCATGTTAAAGAATTAACTGGCCAAGACCCACACCGTGGTGTTAACCCTGATGAAGTGGTTGCTATGGGTGCTGCTATTCAAGGTGGTGTGATTACTGGTGACGTTAAAGACGTTGTCTTACTCGATGTTACTCCACTATCCTTAGGTATTGAAACCATGGGTGGGGTCTTCACCAAATTAATTGATCGGAACACGACTATCCCAACCTCTAAATCCCAAGTCTTTTCAACGGCTGCAGATAACCAACCCGCTGTAGATATCCACGTTTTACAAGGTGAACGTCCTATGGCTGCTGACAACAAGACTTTAGGTCGTTTCCAATTAACCGATATTAACCCAGCTCCTCGTGGTGTTCCTCAAATCGAAGTGAAATTTGATATTGACAAAAACGGGATCGTTAATGTTTCAGCGACAGACAAAGGCACTGGTAAAGAACAAGCGATTACCATTCAATCTAATTCCGGTTTAACCGATGAAGAAATTGACCGCATGATGAAAGATGCTGAAGCTAACGCTGAAGAAGATAACAAGCGTAAAGAAGAAGCAGAATTGAAGAATGAAGTTGAACAAATCATCCATCAAACTGAAAAAACTACTAAAGATGTTGAAGGTAAAGCAGATCAAGCAGATATTGATAAAGCCAACCAATTAAAAGACGAATTAAAGGCTGCCCAAGAAGCTGGAAATACTGATGAGATGAAGGCTAAGAAGGACGAATTAATGGAAGTTCTGCAACAATTAACGGTAAAACTTTACGAAGCTAACCAAGCAGAGGGCCAAAATGAAAATCAAGATAATAATGATGATGGTACCGTTGAAGGTGACTTCGAAGAAGTAAATGACGATAAATAATCGACTATAGTAGGCTTGTCCCTGGCTTAAGGCAGGGACAAACTACTGTATCGAGGATAAGGGGGTAAAATATGGCTAAAGGAGATTACTATGACATTTTAGGTGTCAGTAAAGACGCCAGCCAGAAAGATATCAAGCGTGCTTACCGTAAACTAGCAAAAAAATACCATCCTGATTTAAACCATGATCCCGGTGCTGAAGAAAAATATAAAGAAGTAACGGAAGCATATGAAGTTTTAAGTGATGAAAACAAACGGAAACAATATGATCAGTTTGGTCATGCTGGTGCAAATGGTGGCTTCGGTGGCTTTGGCAATGGAAGTTATCAATCCTACTCAGGACAAGGTTTCTCTGGCTTTGAAGATATCTTCGATCAGTTCTTTGGTGGTCAAGGTGGCTTCGGTGGCTTTGGCTCGTCTGCTAGCCAACGGTCTAGGACTGCACCTCGCCGTGGGGATGACTTACAATACACCATGGATTTAAGCTTTGAAGAAGCTATCTTTGGTAAAGAAGAAACGATCTCATATAAACGCGAAGAAGCTTGCCAGGTTTGTGAAGGCTCTGGTGCTAAGCCGGGAACGTCGAAGAAAACTTGTCCAACCTGTAATGGACAAGGGGTCGTTCAACAAGTAAGAAATACCCCATTTGGACAAATGGCTAGTCAAACCACCTGTAGCCAGTGTCAAGGTGAAGGTAAAATTATCGAAGACCCATGTACTAATTGCCAAGGAAGCGGTCGAGAAGAGAAGACCCATACGGTTAAAGTGAAGGTTCCAGCAGGTGTCGAAGATGGGCAATCGATTCGTCTTTCCGGACAAGGTTCAGCTGGCTACAATAAGGGTCCAGCTGGGGACCTCTATGTGGTTTTCCGTGTAGCTAAAAGTAATATCTTCCAACGCAAAGGGTCACAAATCAGTATTGACTTGCCTCTAAACTTTGCCCAAGCCGCTCTGGGTGATGAAGTTGAGGTTCCAACCGTTCACGGCAAAGTGAACCTTAAGATTCCTGCAGGTACACAAAGCGGAGATACTATCCGCTTACGGGGTAAAGGCGCTCCAGTTTTAAATCGTGACCGCAATGGAGACCAATTAGTCAATATTAAGATCATTACACCTAAACATCTCAATGACAAACAAAAGGCTGCTCTTCGTGACTATGCAAAGGCATCAGGAAATAATGTCACTGAAGAAGAGAAGAATTTCTTTGATAAAATTAAAGATGCCTTTTCATAAGCAAAATGAGGTTGAATTTTTTAATTGATTTTAATCATCTAAAAACCGTAATCTTCTTCCTAGGAAGGTTACGGTTTTTGCTTTAGCTTTACTAGAACTTTTTAATGGTTTGTTTTAGATATCATCTGATCTCTCCATGGCTATATGTTATAATGAAGGGTGAACTCTTTATAGATTAGATAAGGAAGTGAGCAAACGAGTGACAAAAGCAATTGATATGAATGAATTAAAAGAAAGACAGAAACGCATTAGAAATTTTTCGATTGTGGCCCATATTGACCACGGTAAGTCAACCTTAGCTGACCGTATTTTGCAAAAGACTGGGACGGTTTCTGACCGGGAAATGCATGATCAACTACTTGATTCCATGGATTTAGAGCAAGAACGTGGCATCACTATTAAACTAAATGCCGTTGAATTAGAGTACCAAGCAGAAGATGGCCAAGAATATATCTTCCATTTGATCGATACTCCGGGGCACGTCGATTTTGCCTATGAAGTATCACGGAGTCTGCAAGCCTGTGAAGGGGCGCTTTTGGTGGTTGACGCGGCTCAAGGGATTGAAGCTCAAACTTTGGCAAATGCTTATTTAGCAGTGGATAATGATTTAGAGTTAGTGCCAGTCATCAATAAGATCGATCTACCTGCAGCTAATCCTGAATATGTTAGAACTGAAATTGAGGATATTATTGGTATTGATGCGAGCGAGGCGGTCTTGTGTAGTGCTAAGACTGGGATTGGTATTGAGGAAATCCTGGAACAAATTGTGACTAAAATACCTGCTCCCCAAGGGGATATCGAAGCGCCTCTCCAGGCATTGATTTTCGACTCCGTCTATGATTCTTATCGGGGAGTCGTTCTTAGTGTGCGGATTGAAAACGGCATAGTAAAACCTGGTGATACCATTGAATTAATGAGTAATGGTAAGCAGTTTGATGTCACTGACCTAGGAATTATGTCGCCTCACCCCATTAGTCGGGATTATTTAATGGCAGGGGATGTTGGCTATATTACTGCAAGTATCAAGACTATCCAAGATACTAAGGTGGGCGATACTGTGACTTTAGCGGATCGTCCTGCAGCAGAAGCCTTACCTGGTTATCGTCCCATGATGCCTATGGTATATAGTGGTCTATATCCAGTAGATTCTGCTGATTATGTTGCCCTTAGAGAAGCCTTAGAAAAGCTGCAATTAAACGACGCCTCTCTAACCTTTGAGCCGGAATCATCCCAAGCTTTAGGTTTTGGCTATCGGTGTGGTTTCTTAGGTATGCTCCATATGGATGTTACTCAAGAACGACTCGAACGTGATTTCAACCTTGATTTAATCATGACCGCACCATCGGTTATTTACCATGTTTATAAAACCGATGGGGAAATGGTAGAAGTCTCCAACCCTTCTGAAATGCCAGATAATACCCAAATCGATTGGATTGAAGAGCCTTACGTCCGTGCTGAAATTATGGTACCTAAGGATTTTGTTGGAAATGTCATGGAACTTGCCCAACAAAAGCGGGGAAATTTTGTCAACATGGAATACCTGGATGATATTCGGGTGAATATTATTTATGAAATGCCCCTGAATGAAGTGATTTTTGACTTCTTTGACCGTCTAAAATCCGGCACCAAGGGCTATGCTTCGCTTGACTATCAACTGATCGGTTATCAAAAGAGCAATTTAGTCAAACTCGATATCTTACTGAGCGGAGAACCTGTCGACGCCTTGAGTACTATCGTTCACCGTGATTTTGCCTATGACCGCGGACGTAAACTAGCCGAAAAATTAAAAGAAGTGATTCCACGGCAAATGTTCGAAGTGCCTGTTCAAGCAGCCATTGGGAATAAAATTATTGCCCGCACTACGATCAAGGCTTATCGAAAAGATGTTACTGCCAAGTTATATGGTGGTGACGTCACCAGAAGACAGAAGCTGTTGAAGAAACAAAAAGAAGGTAAGAAGCGCATGAAGGCAGTAGGATCTGTTGAAGTGCCTCAGGAAGCCTTCCTGGCCATCTTGGATATGGATGATGAGAAATAGAGTTAAAGAAAAAAGACTGCTTAGGCGGTCTTTTTTCACCTGAAGAATTAAACATGAGGAGGCTAAGTTTTGGATTTAAAAATTATTCACACTGAAGAGGGGCCTGCTTTACTGCTGCCAAATGAAGAAATATTTAAAGAATATAGTCAATGGACTTTAAAGGAAAATGATGACCAAGAAGATAGCTTTATTTTACTTCCACGGGTAGATAACCCTTATCGTCATGCTTGTGATGGGGAATTTTACCTGGGAGAGGCCTGGGATGATTATGATCATAAGGAGGTGGACTGATGGCCTACCAACCACGGCAAAAAGACATTGTCTGGATTAATTTTAACCCTTCCAAAGGTCACGAAATTCAAAAACGCCGGCCAGCTTTAATCGTTTCCTCCGATGACTACAACCATGCCACCCATTTTGTCATTGTCTGCCCGATAACCAATACAAAAAGGAAACTTAAAACCCATTTAAGACTAAAGGGCTACCAAACTACAGGTCAAGTGATGACCCAGCAAATGTATTCTTTAGATGTGACTGAAGCTGGTGGAAGAGAAATTCAATACATCGAAAGATTGTCTAAGAAAGATTTCCATCTTATTAAACAACTGATTCAATATAATTTTGATTTTTAACCATTTGAGTATTTTAAAGTAAACCTTTCCGTTAGTAAAAAGCCAATATTTATTTTATAGTAGATATAGAAGTTAAAGCGCTTAAGGGAAAGGAGACTACTATGACTGTCGACAAACGTTTATATCGTGTAGTTAAAGCCAATGCTGAAAAGGGGAGCCCGAAAATTTCATTGTATATGCCAACCCATCGAGCTGCTCCAGAAAATCAGCAGGATCCTATCCGTTATGAAAATTTACTCAATGAAGTCAAGACGCAATTAGAGACTAATTATCCCGATAGTGATTGGCAAGGGACTTTTGATCATTTGTCTAAATTAATTGATGAAAAAGTCGATTTTTGGCAAAAAAATAAAGAAGGCTTGGTGATACTAGCTAGTGAACAGTTGATTGAGATCTTTAGATTACGGCAAGAGCAAGAAGAAATCGCCTATGTAGGAGATTATTTCCATTTGGTTCCCTTATTAGCTTACTATGAGGAAGCTTTTGATGTGATTTTGGCCGATATTGCTAAAGACCAAGTCCAATTATACTTAGCTGACCAGTATTCTTATGAACCGACTGAAATTGATGAAATCAAAAGTTCATTTTACGATATTTATGATGATAATGATTCTGAAAACAAACAAACGACATCTAGGGGGCAAGGGTCTATTCATTCTAATCAAAGCAAATCCGCCCAAGTCGAAAGAGATCGTGATAAATATTTCAGCTACCTAGATCAAGAATTCGACAAACTGGCTAAGGATGTGGAAAGAAAAATATTATTAGCTGGAACCAAGGAGAATATTGCTGCCTTTAAAAAGGAAGCTTCATCGAAGGCTTACTTGGATACAGCGATTGAGCAGCCAATTAGCGGCGAAAACCACCAAAGAATTAAAGAGCTTTTAGCTGAGACTCTTTCACCACTAGCCAAAGACAATGTTAGAACCATAGAAGATAAAATTGAAGAGGCTAGGGGAGCTTCTCTCCTTATGGAAGAAGTTGAGGATATTCAGCTTGCCGCTAAAGAAGGACGGATTGCTGAGCTAGTAATATTCTATGGAGAGTCATCGACTTATGCGAGTTTGATTGATAAATTAATCCATCAAACCATTATAAATAGTGGGGAGATTTCAGTTATTCCTGCTAGCTCGGTTTCAGAGACGTCTACTTATGCCTTGTTACGTTATTAGGAGAATGAGCTTATTAATAGGGACTAAGTTTAACTGGATATGAAATTCTGGTGTTGATTGAGGACTTAAATTCCTCATCGACACCATTTTTCTTGGTTAATACCGTAGTTAAAATAGGAGCTCCTTTCCCTGATCGACATAGTCAAAGCTTAAGTTTTTAATTTTAAAATAGAAAATTATTTTCTTAAGGCTCAAGTTAAATTCCTATAGTATAATTTAACTACTAAGCAGTGAAATGAGGTTATAACATGTTAACGGATATCGAAATTGCACAAGCTAATAAGTCTTTACCTATTAAAGAGATTGCCAAAGAAGTCAATTTAAACGAAGAGGATCTGATTCCTTATGGCCATGATAAGGCTAAAATTAACCATCAAGCCCTTGAAAAATTAAAAGATAATAAAAAAGGTAGGCTAATTTTAGTAACATCGATTAATCCTACCCCTGCAGGCGAAGGAAAATCTACCTTGACTATTGGCTTAGGTGATGCCCTAAGACGCTTAGATAAAAAAACCATGATTGCCCTAAGAGAACCCTCACTGGGACCGACAATGGGATTAAAAGGCGGGGCAGCTGGTGGAGGCTATGCCCAAGTTGTGCCTATGGAAGATATTAATTTACATTTTACCGGTGATCTACACGCGATTACTCAAGCTAATAATCTTCTATCAGCAATTATTGATAACCACATTCAACAGGGGAACCAGTTAGGTATTGATAGCCGACGGATTACCTGGAAACGGGTCATGGATATGAATGACCGGGTGCTACGTCATATTGTGGTAGGTCTGGGGAGTCCTGGTAATGGCTATGTACGCGAAGATGGTTTTGATATTACTGTTGCCTCAGAGATTATGGCAATCCTTTGCCTTTCTAGAAATCTTGATGAATTACGTCAACGCTTCGATAAAATTGTGATTGGCTATACTCGAGACCAAGAAGCGGTTACAGTAAAAGATTTAGGCTGTTCTGGTGCTATGGCCTTATTAATGAAGGATGCTATTTTACCGAATTTAGTACAGACCCTAGAACATACGCCAGCATTGATCCATGGGGGACCTTTTGCTAATATTGCCCATGGCTGCAATTCAGTGATTGCAACCGATACAGCTCTTCGTTTAGCAGATTATGTGATCACTGAAGCTGGCTTTGGAGCTGACTTAGGGGCCGAGAAATTTATGGATATCAAGGTTCCTATCTTAGAAAAATCTCCCGATGCCGTAGTTATCGTGGCTACTGCAAGAGCCCTAAAACATCACGGCAATCCTAATTTGGATAAAAATGCCGCTTTAGAGGAAAGACTCGAGGCAGTTAGAAAAGGCTTTGCTAACCTAGGTCGACATATTCAAATTATGAAATCCTACCAAGTCCCTGTTTTAGTAGCTATTAATCACTTTAAGGACGATACTGACGAAGAGATTGAACTGATAAAAGAGCTCTGTCAAAAAGAGGAGACGCCTTCTTACTTGGCAGATGTCTGGGAAAAAGGAGGTCAAGGGGCGCTTGACCTTGGTCAAGCCGTGATCGACTCCATTGATGGAGAGCAAAATACTCACTTCCAACCCCTTTATCAAGCTGATCAAAAGAGTATTGAAGAAAAAATTCAAGTAATTAATCAAAAAATATACGGTGGGGAGGGTGTTGAATATTCAGCCGAGGCTAAGAAACAATTAGCGGCTATTAAGAAAAACGGCTGGGATCATTTACCGATATGTATGGCAAAAACCCAATATTCTCTGAGTGATGATCCTAAATTGCTAGGTGCTCCAGAGAATTTCACCCTACATATTCGTGAGTTAGTTCCCAAGCTAGGGGCAGGCTTCATTGTTGCTTTGACGGGTAACGTTTTAACCATGCCAGGTTTACCTAAGCAACCAGCTGCTCTCAAGATGTCCATTGATAATCAAGGAAAGATTAGTGGACTTTTCTAGCAATTCGCTGACTATGCCCAAGTCTATGAGTTGTGCTAGAATGGAACAGAAGTTAAAAGAGGAGCGATTATTTTGCAAGATTACTTAGCTAAAAATTGGAGTAAAACATATGGCATCAAGCAGTTACTTGATGAGGTATCTTTTTTAATTCGTGAAGGCGACCATATTGCCTTGATCGGCCCCAATGGATCAGGAAAGTCCACCTTATTAAAAATTTTAGCCGGTAAGGATCATTTGGATAGCGGAACGATTGAACATAGTAACGATTATTCCATCGGTTTAGTTAGTCAAAATCCAGACTTAGATGATCAGCAAAGCCTCTTTGAAGCGGTATATTCTGGAGATAGCCCCTTAGTCAAAACAGTTAAAGCCTATGAACAAGCCACACAGGCTCTATCTCAAGATCCTAATGATGAAAAGAAACAAAAGAAATTTTCACATTGGGAAAGCGAAATGAATCGCTTAGATGCTTGGCAGTTAGATACAAATATTCAAACTATCCTTACTAAGTTGGAACTCAAGGATCTCTATCAAAAGGTAGGGCATTTAAGCGGGGGCCAAAAACGCAGGTTGGGATTGGCTAAAGTATTAATTGATGAACCTGATCTTTTATTATTGGATGAACCGACTAACCACATGGATTTTGAAATGGTCAAATGGCTGGAAAATTATATTAATAATTATAAAAAATCAGTGGTTATTGTGACTCATGACCGTTACTTCCTGGATACGGTAGCCCAACGGGTATTTGCCTTAGATAGAGGGAAACTGACTGAATACCAGGGAAATTACCAAGATTACTTGAACAAACGTGCCGTTGAGTTAGATGTTGAAGCCGCTAATCAAGCCAAGCAAAAGAAATTGTATAAGCAGGAACTGGCCTGGATGCGCCAAGGGGCTAAGGCCAGATCTACCAAGCAACAGGCCCGTATTAATCGTTTTAATGATCTTAAAGAGGATTTAAATCAGCACCGGTCTCTTCAAGGTTCCGTTCAACTAGACTTTGATCAAGAACGTTTAGGAAAAAAAGTTATTTCTCTAGAAGACGTTAGTGTGGGTTATGATAGCCGCCAGCCTTTACTTGAAGATATTAATTTACTAATCCAAAATCGGGACCGCATTGGTATTATTGGTGAAAATGGTGTCGGTAAGACCAGCTTACTAAATACCATTGCGGGAATAATCCCTCCTTTAAGCGGACAGATTGACATTGGACCTACTGTTAAGATTGCTTATTTCCAACAAGTTCCTACTGATTTACCAGAAGATAAGCGACTAATTAACTATATTAGTGAAGTTGCTGATGAAATTGTCTATGATGATGGACGTAAACTGTCAGCATCGCAAATGTTAGAAACTTTTTTATTTAACCGGGAAAGCCATGGGCAATTAATTGCTAAATTGTCTGGTGGTGAAAAGAAACGTTTGTATCTTTTGCGATTATTAATGGAACGGCCTAATGTCTTATTCCTAGACGAACCTACCAATGATTTAGATATTGATACTTTAACAGTCTTAGAGGATTACCTGGCTCAATTTCCGGGTGCGATGTTGACGGTTAGCCATGACCGCTACTTTTTAGATAAAACGGTTGATAAATTATTAATTGTTCATAAGGACAAATCTTGTCAACTATTTTTTGGAAACTTCACGGACTATGAAAGTGAGCATAAAGAAAAAGCTAAAAGTAGCCATTCTTCAAAACAAAGTTCAGGACAAAAAGTTGAAGTTACACATAAAAGTAATGACTCTGACACTATTCAAAGCAGTAAGAAGAGAATGACCTATAAAGAAAAGCAAGATTGGCAAGTTATTGAGAGTCAAATCGATCAGTTAGAGACTGATATCCAAAGAATAGAAAATGATATGCTAGCAAATGGATCTGACTACGGAAAGTTATCTGAGTTGCAAAAAGAAAAAGAAGGCAAAGAAAATGATTTGCTAGGAAAAATGGAATATTGGGAGTATCTGAGTGAATTGAAACCTTAAGCTAAGATAGGAGAGTTTTGAGGGAGACTCTGTGGTACTATGAAGCCTTAATATGATTATTGGAGGGAAAAGTAGTGAAGCAATATTTAGACTTGTTACAGACCATTTTAGAAAAGGGCCATGACAAGTCCGACCGGACCGGTGTGGGCACGCGTTCAATTTTTGGTTATCAGATGCGTTTTGATCTTAATGAAGGTTTTCCGATCTTGACAACTAAGAAGGTAGCCTTTGGTCTGATAAAGAGTGAACTTCTATGGTTTTTAAGAGGAGACACTAATATTCGTTATTTATTAGAAAATAATAACCATATTTGGGATGAGTGGGCCTTTGAAAACTGGATAAGCAGTGAGGACTATCAGGGCCCAGATATGACCAATTTTGGTTTGCGGGCAGAAAAGGATCCAGAATTTAAAGCCGAATATTTAAACGTTAAAGCAGACTTTTGTCAAAAGATCCTTAATGATGAAGACTTTGCTAAAGAATATGGTGAATTAGGTAATGTCTATGGCAAACAATGGCGGGATTGGGAAACTCGTGATGGGGGCTCTATCGATCAAATTGCTAATATTCTAGAGCAGCTTAAAAATACCCCTGATTCTCGCCGAATCATCTTATCCGCCTGGAATCCAGAAGATATCCCTAATATGGCCTTGCCTCCCTGTCATACCTTAAGTCAATTTTACGTTAATGATGGCAAGCTTTCCTGCCAACTCTACCAAAGAAGTGGCGATGTCTTTTTAGGGGTTCCTTTTAATATTGCTTCTTATGCTTTATTAACTCATTTAATTGCCCGTGAAGTCGGCTTGGAAGTCGGGGACTTTGTTCATACTTTTGGTGATGTTCATATCTATAATAATCATTTCGACCAGGTAAAAGAACAATTAAGTCGTCAACCTGGTCAATTACCCCAGCTTGAAATAAAAAGTGACAAATCCATGTTTGACCTTGAAAAGGATGATATCGTATTGAATAATTATCACCCTCAGGCTCCGATAAAGGCTTCAGTGGCTGTATAGATTTAGGCTGATTGAAAGTGTATGGATAAAAGGAGGCTATCATGTTAATAGCTATATGGGCCCATGCGGCTAATGGTATTATAGGAAAAAATAACCAACTTCCTTGGCATATTAGCGAAGATATGAAATTTTTTAAGCAAGAAACCCTGCATAAGACTGTAGTTATGGGCCGAAAAA
Source organism: Aerococcus tenax (assembly GCF_003286645.3). Taxonomy (NCBI): domain Bacteria; kingdom Bacillati; phylum Bacillota; class Bacilli; order Lactobacillales; family Aerococcaceae; genus Aerococcus; species Aerococcus tenax. The sequence continues at coordinate 993,048 of NZ_CP127382.2, forward strand.
CCTTCGAGTCGATGGGCAACCGCCCATTAAAAGAGCGTAAAAATTACATTCTGACCCGTAAGAAAAGCTTGCCGGGGGTTAACGCTAATAATGAGGATCAGGTTCAAATCATTAATCAGATGGATGAGATTATCGAACTAGCAAAAGACGAAAATGTTATGGTTATCGGAGGCGCAGAAATTTACCGCTTATTCTGGCCTTATTTGGATGAGCTTCGTATTACTAATATTGCTGAAAATATTGAGGGGGATACTAGCTTTAATCCTGATCTGAGCCAATTTAGACGCTATGCGGTTGTTGACCAAGATCTTAATAGTGAATCGAATTATCATTACCAGTTCGAATTCTGGGAAAAAAAGAAATGAGACTAGGGAGGTTCTACGGTGGAAAATAAAAAGAAGCAAAGAAATCCATGGAAAATTGCATTCTTAAGCTTGCTTACCTTTTTGGTGATTTTATTTGCTTCTGCTTATTTTTATATCTATCAAAATAGTCAAGCAAATACCTACCAAGACAAAATCCAAGTGAATCAGCCTAAGAATCCTGACCAGGCAATGGTTCCAGTTAAACTAGCGATGACCGTTGACCATCTGGTCCGTCTTCTCAACCAAGAAAACCTGCCTTTTCTTTTGGAAAATAATCAGGACGCGGTCGTTATAAAAGGGAAAATTCAGCTTTTAAACCAATCCCTTGCTTACACCTTAACTACTCGCCCTGAGGTCCATTCCAGTGGCAATCTTAGTTTGAAAGTAGTTAATTTCTCTATACTATCCTTAGATCTTCCTTTAAATCTCTTTTTACCCATTCTTTCCAAGATAATGCCTAGTGACTTGCCTTTAGCTGTTGATACTGCATCAGAATCGGTCATTATTTCTTTAAAAGAATTACTAGCTAAGGAAGGCATTGCCTTTGAAGTTGAAACAATCGATTTGACTAATGATCAAATTGTTTTACAATTAGCAATTCCTGAGCAGAAAATTAGCCAAATCTTAGACCAGTTGGGAGAGAAAGATTAAAGTGAAGCCATTTTATCAATATATTCAAAAACACCGCAATAGTAGTGGGACAAGTCAAGATCCCAAGAGCCAATTGGCTGAATTAATCTATCTTGATGGAGATTTCCCCAAAACTGCTACTGATTTTGCTAGTATTAGTAATTACATTGAGTTAAATAGTCGCTACTCTCAGTGGGTTTCGCTATTCGATGAATTGTGGCAAGCTTATCTCAACAATGACTAATGACTAGGAAGTGAAAATATGACGGATGAAAATAGAAAAACAGAAGATAATCAAGAAAATAATGAAGTAAAAAAAACTGAAGATAGCCAAGTTTCCCATGCTTCAAAAGCTCAAACATACTCTGAAATAAAAGAGAATATTTTTCAAGAGCAGGAAGAAGATAGTGAAAAGGTAAATGATAAAGGACAATTTAGCCCTAAATCATCTTGGACGCGATTCTTATCAAGCTTATTAGTCATTGCTCTAACAGCCATACTGACCTTTTTTGCCACCAATTATTTGACCACAGGACGATTACCATGGCAAATTCACGCTCAAAACACCATGTCTACTCAGGAAATTAGTAAGCTACAAAAAACATTTTCATTAATTACTGATAGCTACATTGGTGATGTGAACCGTGAAAAATTAATTGATGGTGCCTTAAAAGGGATGACAGAAGCCGTTGATGATCCCTATACCACATACTTGCATGGCGATGAATCTTCTCAATTAGACCAAACCATTGAGGCTAATTTTGAAGGCATTGGCGCGCAAATTACAGTAAGGGATAATCAAATTGTGGTCATTAGCCCCATTAAGGGCAGCCCAGCTGAAAAGGCAGGCATACAAACCGACGATATCATTAAAAGTGTTAACGGTGAATCCTTGGAAGGGAAAAACGCCCAAGAAGCGGCTAATATGATCCGAGGAGAAGCGGGAAGCCAGGTTCAACTAGTGATTGAACGTGGTGGCGACCAACAAGAGCTGTCCTTAACTCGAGCAGAGATTCCCTTGCAGACGGTCTATAGTCACAAAATTGAAGGCCATCCCGAAATTGGTCTCATTCAAATTTCTTCTTTCTCTGAACCTACCGCTAAAGATGTCCAGGAAACGGTTAAGAGTATGCGTGAAGAAGGCGTTAAGTCCTTTATCTTCGATGTTCGTGGCAATCCTGGGGGATTACTCAGTTCAGCAATTCAAATTTCAAATTACTTCTTAGCCGACGGAGATACTATTGTTCAAATTGAAGATAGCCAAGGCAATCGGAAGAAGATTCAAGCCGATAAAAGCAAGATGGGGGACTTTAAAATTGATGAACCCAGTGTCATCTTGATTGATAAGGGGAGTGCAAGTGCTTCTGAGATTCTAGCAGGTGCCTTACAGCAATCTGCCCATATCCCAGTCATTGGCAGTCAAAGTTTTGGTAAGGGTACCGTCCAAACAGTGGTCAAATTGGATGATAAGGACCAATTAAAAATAACTTATGCCCATTGGCTAACTCCTGACGGTTCCTGGATTCATAAGCAAGGCATTAGTCCAGATATCGAAGCCCAATTACCAGATTACTCAGAACTTTCCTTAGTTGATGGCAGTCAAAATTACCAATTAGGGGAAGAATCTGATAAAATAAAAAATATCCAAGCGCAACTTAACTTATTAGGCTATCTGGAATCTGATCAAGTACAAGGGAAATTTGATGAACAGACTCAGACAGCCCTGGGGGCTTTCCAAGTAGATCATGAACTTGAAAAAACCGGTCAAGTGAATGATGAAACTGCGCAAGCCTTAACTCGTGCGCTAAGAGACTATATTCTAGCCCACGATACCCAAAAAGATAAAGCTGTTGACTATTTACTTGAGCATGCACAATAGAAGAAGGTTTTAGACTCATGAAGAAATTTCTTAGCGGTATTGGAGAAATCATTATCATTGTAGCGGTTGCCCTCCTACTCTATCTAGGGATTCGCCATTTCATCGGTTTTCAATTTACTGTTAGAGGGGCCTCTATGAATCCCACAACGGAGGACGGCCAGCATCTCATTGTTAGCCGTCTGGGGGATGTGGATCGTTTTGATATCGTTGTATTAGATGCTCCGGATAATAGCGGGGACAAATATATCAAAAGAGTTATAGGTATGCCAGGAGATAAGGTGGAATATCGTGATAATCAATTATATATTAATGACCAAGCCTATGATGAGCCTTATCTCAATGAATTAAAAGCCGAAAATCCCGGAAAATTAGTGACTGAGAATTTTACCATTGAAAAAGTTCCCGAAAATTCCTATTTTGTAATGGGAGATAATCGACCAGTTTCAAAGGATAGCCGTGCTTTTGGGCCAGTAGCTGGTGATCTCATTTACGGAGAAGTCAATTGGAGGATTTGGCCTTTTGATGAAGCCGGCCGAATTGAGTAATAGAATAATTGAATGGATGAGAAGGCAGTTTCAAAGATGTAGCTGCCTTTTCTTATGAGGAAGGTGAAGAAAGTGAGCACAATACAATGGTTTCCTGGCCACATGGCCAAGGCTAAAAGACAAGTTCAAGAACAATTAAAGAGTGTGGATTGGGTAGTAGAAATTCGTGATGCCCGTATTCCCATTGCCAGTAAAAACCCTTTGATTGATCAAATTATTCAACAGAAAAAACGTTTAATTGTCTTAAATAAAGCTGATTTAGCTGATCCGATTCAAAATAAACTGTGGCTAAATCACTTAAGAAACAAAGATACCGATGCCATCGCTATCGACAGTAAAAATAATAAAGAAATTAAGAAGTTACGTCACTACCTCTTGGAAGTAACTGATAGCGAGCGGCAAAAATGGCTAGACAAGGGCATGAAACAAAAAACGATACGTTTAATGGTACTAGGGATTCCTAACGTGGGTAAGTCGACCCTGATCAATCAACTGACCCATAAGAAAACAGCAAAAGTAGGGAATCGCCCTGGTGTTACTAAAGGACAGCAATGGGTACAAATTGATAAAGACTTTTCCTTATTGGATACCCCTGGCATCCTCTGGCCTAAATTTGAAGACCCACTGGTGGGGATGAATCTCGCTCTGACAGGAGCTATTAAAGACACCCATTACTATAGTGATGACATTGCCCTTTATGCCATGCAATTTATGATGGATTATTATATGGAAGAATTTTGTCAGTTCTTTAATTTATCAGAAGAGGAAGCCCAACCGCCTTATCCTGAATTAATGATGTCATTGACAAGTAAAATGGGAATGAAAGATGACTATGAGCGCTTTAGCGACTGGCTAATTCGTGAATTTCGTAGTGGGAAAATTGCGCCAATGACCCTTGATCGTTATGAAGATTATCGACTGGAACAAGCTGAGAAAGGATCGGCTGATGACTAAAGATAAGCTAACCGTACAAGCGATAAAAGACTACCTGAAACAGGACCTATCAGCCATTGATACTGACTTAGTGGCTAGCTGGCGATTAGACCAGCGACAGGGCGTTATCAAGGCTTTAAGCCAGTATGATCGTCGTTTGACTAAGGAGTCAGAGCGTCAAGAACATATACGTTATATGAACCAAATTGAAGCTGACTTACATGCTAAGGGTTTTCAATATATTGCCGGTGTAGATGAAGTCGGACGTGGTCCCTTAGCAGGGCCAGTGGTCACTGCCGCAGTCATTTTAAAGCCTAAGCGGCCCCTGTTTGATTTGCGTGATTCTAAACAACTTAGTCAAGTCCAACGGCAAAACTTAATTCCTCTGATTAAAGAAAATAGTGTCGCTATAGCTATCGATGTTCAAGATAATGAGGCCATTGATCGCTACAATATTTTAAATGCCACCAAACGCTCAATGATGAATAGTATAAGAAAGTTGAGCCCTCAAGCAGAATATGTTTTAATTGATGCTGTCGATTTGTCCTTAGATATTCCTCATAGTAGTCTAATTAAGGGGGATGACCGGGTAAGTGCAATCGCTGCTGCTAGCATTATCGCTAAAGAATATCGTGACCAAATCATGCGTGATTATGCTAAGCAATACCCTGCCTATGGCTTTGACCGCAATGTCGGTTATGGAACCAAGGAACATCTTAAAGCAATAGAGACTTATGGCCCCTGTCCCATCCATCGGAAAAGCTTTGCACCAATTAAGAATTATTTCTAATGAAATTGTCACCCTTTTACGGCTGAATAGGCTACGAAAGGGTGGTTATATGTATGATGAAAGGAATTATCAAGGTGCTAGGCAAGTACTCATTCATTTAACGGAGTCTGCCATAGTGGGTTATGAGGACCGAGTTCAGGTATTTAAAGGCCTATTAGAGAATCCTGATTATCAAGGGGTGCTGAGACATTATTTAAAAGGAAGGAAATATTATCCAAAACTCCTTCGCTTTTTGAGTCATAGGCCTTGGTCTTTCTATCAAAACTATTATGAAAAAGAGAAAATTTTTCCCATCACTTACTTTGACCCTCAATACCCAGACCTTTTAAAAGAAAGTCATAAGCCGCCTTTGGTTTTATTTTGTCAAGGCAATATTGACTGGTTAAAAGCTGACTGTTTGTCTATAGTTGGGGCGAGAGATTGTAGTAACTATGCCCAAAAAGTTATTGATAAGCTGATGCCAAATCTTGTTAACTCTTTAGTTATCGTGAGCGGTTTGGCTCGTGGCGTTGACAGCCTTGCCCACCGCTCCAGTATTCAAAATTCAGGAAGAACCATCGCTGTGATAGGGACCGGTCTAGCTAAGGTTTACCCTAAAGAACACCGCGCTTTGCAAGATTTTATTGCTAAAAATCACCTGCTGGTCTCTCCACTGCCTAGTTTTACCGGGGTAAAAAAGTGGCATTTCCCATATCGAAATGAAGTGATTGCGGGACTGTCTAGAGCCACCTGGGTTGTTGAAGCTAAGAAAAAATCGGGCAGTTTAATTACTGCTAACTATGCCTTACAGGCCAATCGCGAGGTTTTGGCTACTCCAGGTAATATTTTTAGTGTCCGTTCTCAAGGCACTAATGCTTTAATTCAGGCAGGGGCCAAGCTGATTAGCGAAGCGGATGATATCTTAGAGACTTATCGTTATCCTTCTTTTATTTAACAGCTAAAAATCTTATATTTGACAAGGTTAAAAAATTCGCCTATGATATGAAGCGTTTAAATCTCCCAAGAAGAGAGGAGCATATTATTGGCTACAAAAAGAAAGAAAACACCTAAAAAAGATTTAGTGATTGTCGAATCACCAACTAAAGCAAAAACGATTGAAAAATACTTAGGACGTAAATATAAAGTGGTGGCAAGTAAGGGCCACTTACGAGATCTTCCTAAAAGTAAAATGGGAATAGATATTGAAAATAATTATGACCCCCATTATATTACAATTCGTGGTAAGGGAGATACGATCAAAGATCTTAAAAAAGAGGCAAAAAAAGCAAATAATATTTACTTAGCTTCTGACCCGGACCGAGAAGGAGAAGCGATTGCTTGGCACTTAGCCCATATTTTAAAATTAGATCCCAAAGAAGATATCCGGGTCACTTATAATGAAATTACCAAGGATACGGTTAAAGAAGCGATCAACAATCCACGCGCCATCGATAAGGACTTGGTGGATGCTCAGCAGGCTAGACGGATCCTAGACCGCTTGGTGGGCTATAACTTGTCCCCCATTTTATGGGCTAAGGTCAAGAAGGGCTTATCCGCTGGGCGGGTGCAATCCGTTGCCTTAAAAATGGTCGTTGACCGCGAAGAGGAAATCCGTAACTTTGTGCCTGAAGAATATTGGAGCATTGAAGGCGTATTCCAAAAAGGAAAAGAAACTTTCAAGGCCAATGCTTCCAAATTTAAGGGTAAAAAAATTGATCTAAAAAATGAAGATGATGTTAAAGTCTTAATGTCAAATCTCAGCAGTGATCAATTTGAAGTTCAAAATTTGACCAAAAAGCAAAGAAAACGGAATCCGCAAAAACCATTTACGACTTCTTCCCTCCAACAAGAAGCTTCCAAACGCTTACGCTTTAGAACGCGAAAGACCATGATGGTTGCCCAACAGTTATATGAAGGGATTAAATTAGGCAGTGAAGGGACAGTGGGGTTAATTACCTACATGCGTACTGACTCCACCCGGATTTCTGATGGTGCTAAACAAGAAGCCGGCCAATTTATCCAAGACAAATACGGTAAGGAATATATCGGTAAGGGGACTAGCGGGGCCAGCGGACAAGGTGCCCAAGATGCCCATGAGGCTATTCGACCGACTTCTGCCTTTCGTCATCCCGATAGCGTTGAAGCTTATCTCAGTAAAGACCAATTCAAGCTATATAGTCTTATCTGGTCTCGCTTTATGGCTAGCGAAATGGCACCAGCTGTCTATGATACGGTGGCCTGTGATCTGGTTCAAAATGATGTGAGCTTTAGGGCAAATGGATCAAAAATTAAATTTACAGGTTACCTCAGAGTTTATCCGGATAATAATGAAAAGGATAATCTCTTACCAGAACTAGAAAACGGTGAAAAGGTAAAGAGTAAAGAATTAACTCCTAACCAACATTTTACCCAACCACCAGCTCGCTATACTGAAGCAAGCTTAATTAAGACTCTAGAAGAATTAGGGGTTGGCCGTCCTTCTACTTACTCACCAACTTTAGAAACCTTAATTAAGCGCTACTATGTTAAATTAGAAGCTAGACGTTTTGAACCCACTGAATTAGGTGAGATTGTTAATAGTTTAATTTCTGAATTTTTCCCTGATATCGTTGATCCACAATTTACCGCTAACTTGGAAGATGAATTAGACCATGTGGAAGACGGAAATAAGAATTGGATAGACGTCGTTGATGCTTTCTATCAACCCTTTAGTAAGGATATTGAAAAAGCTGACCAAGAAATGGAAAAAATCGAAATTAAAGACGAACCAGCAGGCTTTGATTGCGACGTCTGTGGTCATCCAATGGTAATTAAATTAGGACGTTATGGGAAGTTTTATGCATGTAGTAATTTCCCTGATTGCCGTAATACTAAGGCCATTGTTAAAGAAATCGGTGTGAATTGCCCAACCTGTAAGGAAGGACAAGTTGTCGAACGGAAATCGAAGAAAAAACGGGTCTTTTACGGTTGTTCCCGTTATCCTGATTGTGATTTTGTTTCCTGGGATAAACCGGTGGGGCGGTCCTGTCCTAAATGTGACCATTACTTGGTTGAAAAGAAAAAACGCGGCTCTAAACAAGTGATTTGTAGCAATTGTGACTATAAAGAAGATGTCCAAAAAGGCGATGATTAGAGCTTTTGCTGACAGAATACGAAACCTGATAATCAAAAAGGATTACAGGTTTTTTATTTTAACTCAGTAAAAGGTAAATTAACTTTATAAATGTTTTGAAAATTCCGACAATTACTTGAAAAAAGCCCCTTAATATGGTAGATTATATGAGCTAAGAGGGATTTTATGACTTTTGAAAGTTATCGAAAAAGGTTAAAAGAATATATAAAAGATGAGAAGCATTATAGTGATCAGACCTTAAAGGCGTATTTAAGCGATTTTGACGACTTTGTCTCCTTTCTTAGGGACGAACTACTAATAAGCGATTTCAAGCAGTTAAGCTATCGAGATATTCGCCTCTATTTAAGTCATCTGCAAAGAAAGGGATTGAGTCGTAAAAGTTTAGCTCGTCATTTAAGCAGTTTGAGAACCGCTTTCAATCGTTTTCTTGACCAAGGTCTGGTGGAAGATAATCCTTTTACCTATGTTCAAGCAGCTAAAACGGGACTAAAATTACCCGATTTTTTTTATGAAGCTGAGTTAGATCCCTTGTTTGATGCGGCTAAAGGGCCGCGAGCTCTGGATAAGCGAAATATAGCGCTGTTAGAATTCTTATATGCGACTGGTGCTCGGGTGAGTGAATGTACGAATTTGACTATAAAGCAAGTAGATCTTAAAAATTCTATTGCCTTGCTGCATGGTAAGGGGAGCAAAGATCGCTATGTTCCTTTTGGTTCCTATTGTAAAAGGGCATTGGAGGAATACTTGGATTCTGGCCGACCTGATCTCTTAAAAGGCCATGATCATGAGTATATCTTCGTTAATAGTCGGGGAGAAGCCTTGACTCCATCAGGTGTGACTTATATTTTGAATGATTTAGTCAAAAAAAGCGCCAGTAACCTGGATATTCATCCCCATAAATTACGCCATTCTTTTGCTACCCATCTCCTAAATCATGGAGCTGATATAAGGACAGTACAAGAATTATTAGGGCACTCAAGTTTATCTAGTACGCAAATTTATACCCATATGTCAAAAGAATCTTTAAGAAATAATTATTTGAAATACTTTCCAAGAGCTAAGCATAGTGATGTACATAAGGAGGACCAAGAATGATAGCTGAATCGGTAGAGGGCGTTTTAGAAAAAATTAGAGACATTAATAAGGTTATCCGTGAAGGAAATATTTATGACGATGAGATGGCAGATTTTCCCTTTCAAAAGTTAGTCCGTTACTTAGCGGAAAATTTAGAGGCCAACGCGTATTTAGTATCTGTTGAAGGAGAACTATTGGGGTATTTTGCTATTTATGAGGAAATCAATAGTGAGCGGACCGAAGCGATGATGCAAGCCCACCAACTAGACCCCAATTATTTAGATATTATCTCACCGATCCAAGAAACCAAGTCAAACATTCCAACTTCAGATGACCGGACTATCTTGGCCTTGGAATTTCGTGATAAATTTAACAAAGGCATGACCACTATTATTCCTATTTATGGTAATACCACCAAATTAGGCTATTTAATCTTAGCTCGTCCCTATGAAGACTTTAATTGCTATGACCTGATTCTTGGTGAATATGTGGGGACGGTTCTAGCCATGGAGATGGTGTTTATTAAACGCCGTCGTCAAGAGGAAAAAGAACAGAAAAAACAAGTGGTGGATTCAGCCATTCGCTCACTTTCTTATTCGGAATTAAATGCCTTATATGTTATTTTTAAAGACCTAGAAGAGCCACGCACACGCATTACAGCCTCTAAAATCGCTAAAGAAGAGAATATTACCCGCTCTGTGATAGTAAATGCCCTACGAAAAATGGAATCTGCTGGGGTATTTACTTCCCGCTCTTTAGGAATGAAAGGGACCCATATTGATACTCAGAGTAAAGAAAATCTGGAGTATTTGAAAAAACGTTTAGCGGAAGAAGTTTAAAGCAAAAATCGCGCCAGATGACGCGATTTTTTATTGTTTATTTTTCTTGTACCCTAAACCAAATGGCACTTTAGCTTCTTTACCAGCTAGGATGCGTTTAATATTATCTTTGTGGCGGAAAATGATTAGAAGGGTAATGAATAAGATCAAAATCCTAATCGGAACAGCATAATGAAAAGAAATGATAGAAGCTGCGATCATGGCTATAATGCTCGCTAGACTAACCATTCTAAAAAGATAGAGAACAATGAAAAAGACCGCAATCCCTCCTAAGGAAGCCAGGGGCGCTAGAGCTAAGCCAACACCAAAACTGGTCGCTACGGCTTTTCCACCTTTGAAGTGGAGAAAAAGTGAAAAGGTGTGTCCTAAGATAGCCGCCAAACCAAAAAGCATGCTATCAATATCAGTAAAGTGAGAACTGTAATTAGCAATAAGAACCGGTAGCATTCCCTTTACCATATCGCACAGGAATACCAATAAGCCACCCTTAGGACCAAAGGCACGGAAGGCGTTGGTCGTACCAATATTTCCTGAACCTACCCCCCGAATGTCTTTGTGGTAAAGATACTTACCGATAACCACACCGAATGGAATTGAGCCCAGTAGATATGAAATAAATAGGAAGATAAGATTAATTATCATTAGCTGATTCCTTTCTATTCAGTTATTGGTATTATAGCATAAGTCAAAGGGAGCGTTTGAGCTAGAAAAAAATTTTGCAATTTAATGAAATTAAAGTATTATGGTAAATATGCATATAAATAGGTTAGAGGAGATGCACTGCATGGCAAAAAATTCTAAGGCAACTTATGATGAGTCATCCATTCAAATATTAGAAGGCTTAGAAGCGGTTCGTAAGCGACCAGGAATGTATATCGGGTCAACCGATAATCGCGGCTTACATCACTTGGTCTATGAGATTGTAGACAATTCCATTGATGAAGCTTTAGCGGGCTACTGTGATGAAATTTCTGTGACCATTCATGAAGATAATAGCGTTACGGTAACTGATAATGGACGGGGAATGCCCATTGGTAAACATAGTAGTGGCAAACCAACTGTTGAAGTGATTCTGACCGTCCTTCACGCGGGGGGAAAATTTAGCGAAAGTGCTTATAAGACCTCTGGAGGGCTCCACGGAGTAGGATCTAGTGTTGTTAATGCCCTATCTGATTCCTTAGAGGTTACCGTTTACCGGGATAATAAAAAGTATTATCAAAGCTTTAGTCAGGGCGGTAAGCCTCATAAGCCTAAGTTAACCAGCCATAAAAGTAAGCAGACTGGAACAAGTATTCACTTTCACCCCGACCCTAAAATCTTTGGTGCAACGGAATTTAACAGTGACACCATTAAAGAACAATTAAGGGAAAAGGCCTTTTTAACTAAAGGCTTAGCGATTCATTTTACTGATGAAAAAAATGCTAGCCAGGAAAGCTTTCACTATGAAGATGGTCTGGTCGAATTTATTCATTATTTAAATGAAAATAAAGAAGTTCTCCAAGAGGTCACTTATATTGAAGACAAGGATAAAAGTTCTAATATCGAAATGGAATTAGCCTTTCAATATAATGATGGCTATTCTGAGACCATCTTGTCCTTTGTTAATAATGTGCGCACCCCTGATGGCGGAACCCATGAAACCGCCTTAAAAACTGGGATGACCAAGGCCTTTAATGAGTATGCTAGAAAGGTTAATCTGATTAAACCCAAGGAGAAAAACCTAGAAGGCTCAGATGTTCGTGAGGGCTTTACAGCGGTCATCTCTGTTAGGATTCCTGAAGAAATCTTACAGTTTGAAGGACAAACCAAGGGGAAATTAGGGACTCCACAAGCGCGTTTAGCCGTAGAAAATATGGTCAACACCCATTTATCGATCTATTTATTAGAAAACGGCGAAATAGCGCAGATGTTAGTTCGTAAGGCTCTAAAAGCGCGCCAGGCCCGAGAAGCAGCTCGTAAGGCTAGGGAGGAAAGTCGCCACGGCAAAAAAGGCAAGAGTAAAGAAACCTTACTTTCCGGTAAACTCACTCCCGCACAAAGTAAAAATACCAAGAAAAATGAACTCTTCTTGGTCGAAGGAGATTCAGCGGGCGGTTCCGCCAAGCTAGGGCGGGACCGTAAATTCCAAGCTATTCTTCCGTTAAGAGGAAAGGTTTTAAATACGGAAAAGGCAAGCCTAACCGATATTCTTAAAAATGAAGAACTAAACACCATTATCCATACCGTAGGTGCAGGCGTGGGGCCAGAGTTTGATATCCATGACTCTAACTATGATAAAGTGATCATCATGACCGATGCGGATACTGACGGGGCCCATATTCAAGTCTTACTCTTGACTTTCTTTTACCGCTATATGCGACCCTTAATTGAAGCGGGCAAGGTCTATATTGCTATGCCGCCTTTGTATAAACTCTCCCGAGGCAAGGGCAAGAATGAAAAGATTGCGTATGCCTGGACAGATGAAGAACTCGCCCAAGCGACTAAAAAGTTTGGTAAGGGCTATACCCTCCAACGGTATAAAGGTTTGGGGGAAATGAATGCCGATCAATTATGGGATACCACCATGAATCCAGAAACCCGAACCCTTATCCGTGTCACCCTTGATGACTTATCCCAAGCCGAAAAACGGGTATCTGTGTTGATGGGAAATAAGGTTGAACCACGTCGGGATTGGATTGAAGATAATGTCCAATTTACCATGGATGAAGAAGATAAGTTATTGGAGCACGCCAACCATGAAGAGAATGATGCGATCGAAGCTAGTGAGTTAATCGCTCAATCGGACCAAGTCACAAGTATGAGTGATCAGGAAGGGCAAATGGATTTATTTGATGAAGGAGCTGAAGTGAATGGCGATTGATATTCAAGAATTAAGCCTTGATGAAGTGATGGGCGATCGTTTTGGTCGTTATTCCAAATATATTATTCAAGACCGCGCTTTACCTGATATCAGGGATGGGCTAAAACCTGTCCAACGGCGTATTTTATATGCTATGTACCATGATGGCAATACTTCAGACCATGCTTTTAGAAAGTCTGCCAAAACCGTTGGGAATGTGATTGGTAATTACCACCCTCACGGGGATAGATCAGTTTATGAAGCTATGGTGAGAATGAGTCAAGCTTGGAAAAACCGCATGCCCCTGATTGATATGCATGGGAATAATGGGTCCATGGACGGCGACCCTGCGGCTGCCATGCGTTATACTGAAGCACGATTATCTAAGCTGGCCGATGAACTACTTAAGGACTTAAACAAAGATACTGTCGATACCATTTTGAACTTTGATGATACTGAGGAAGAACCTGTTGTTTTACCTGCTGGCTTTCCTAATTTACTAGTCAATGGCTCACAGGGAATTTCAGCAGGTTACGCTACCGAAATTCCTACCCACAATCTGGGGGAAGTCATTGATGCAGTCAATTACTATATTGATCACCCTAAAGCTAAGGTAGAAACCCTGATGAAGTATCTTCCCGGCCCTGATTTTCCCACTGGGGGTATTATCCAAGGGAAAGACCAGCTGATTAAAGCCTATAAAACGGGTCGAGGCAAGGTAGTAGTTCGAGCACAAACGGAAGTGGAGTCGCTTAAGGCAGGCCGTAAACAGATCGTAATTACAGAGCTGCCTTTTGAGGTCAATAAGGCTGATTTGGTCCGTAAGATGGACGAATTACGCCTCAATCGAAGTATTGATGGGGTCCTGGAAGTCCGTGATGAATCTGACCGATCTGGTTTACGTATTATTGTTGAACTGAAGAAAGATGCTGATGCCGATCAAATTTTACAGTATTACTTTAAGCATACTAATTTACAAATCAACTATAATTTCAATATGGTAGCCATTAACAAGCAACGTCCGGAACAGGTTGGTTTAATTGCGATTATTCAAGCCTATATCGACCATCGCAAAGACGTGGTGAGTCGTAGAACCCAATATGACTTAAACAAGGCTCAAAGCCGCCGCCATATTGTTGATGGTTTGATTAAGGCTATTTCCATTCTTGACCAAGTGATTGCAATTATTCGCAACAGTACTGATAAAAAGGATGCCAAAAATAACCTGATTAATGAGTATCAATTTTCTCAGGCGCAAGCAGAAGCCATCGTCACCTTACAACTCTATCGCTTAACCAATACTGATATTACGGCTCTGCAGGAAGAAAAGTTATCTCTAAATGAAGCCATTAATCAATACCAAGCGATTTTAAGCGATGAAACGATTTTGATGAAGTTAATTCAATCAGAATTGAAGGCTATCAAAAAAGCTTATGCTACTGACCGCTTGACCAAGATTGAAGCTGAGGTAGAAGAAATAAAAATTAAGAAAGAATTTTTAATTCCTGATGAAGAGGTCGTTACTGTAGTAACCCGGGGCGGTTATATTAAGCGCTCTAGCCTAAGAAGCTACCAATCCTCTAATTTCTCTGACTTGGGCTTAAGAGATGGTGACCATGTCTTATACTTAGCTGCGCATTCAACTTTAGATAATTTAGTCCTTATTACTAATAAAGGAAATTATGTTTTCCAACCAGTTTATGAAATGCAAGAACTTCGCTGGAAAGACCTTGGTGAGCACCTTTCTCAACGCATCCCTATTGCTTCCGATGAGAAGATTATCCAAGTCTATCCCTACGCTAAGGATAGTCAAGATACGATTGTCCTTGCTACTCGAGAAGGGATGATTAAACAAAGTAAGCTCAGTGAATTGAAGAAAATCCGGGGCCATAAGAATAAAGCTTCTCAAATTATGCCTTTATCCAGCCCTCTTGATGAAGTGGTTAACTGCTATTTAGTCAATAACCAAAACGATAAGCAAAATGGCGAAGTGATCTTATTTACCGCCTTAGGTTTTAGCCTGCGTTACCAAATCAGTGAAATTAATACGGTGGGTTTACGTGCCAAGGGGGTTATTTCCATCAACCTTAAGGACCAAGACCAGGTGGTTAATTTTGTCTACCAAGACCAGGTGGATGAGGACCAGCAAATCCTCCTTGCCACACAGCGAGGTTATATGAAACGGATACGTTGGCGGGATATTCAAACCATGACGCGGGCTAAGCGAGGGCTGATGGTGCTGCGTGAGGTTAAATCAAAACCCCACCGCTTAGTTCAAGCCCTAGAGGTTGAATCGACCCAAGAAGTCTATGAATTATATACCAGTAATGGGGAATTAAGCCAGATTAAAGCGGTCGATGTTCCCCTCCATGAACGCTATAGTAATGGTTCACAAATTGTTGATGAAGAGCGTTTTGGTGAATTGCTTAATGTCATTCCCCTATATAGAAAAGATCCAGAAAAATAAGTGACCTAATCACTGGATTTACGATTTATTCTATTAACAATTGGGCCTGCTTTTGTTACACTAAATATAAATTTGAAATAATTCTTTTGAATACTTTATTTATACTATTCAGAGTAAAAGATAGGAGTTACTATGAGTAAAATTTTAATTTTTGGCCACCAAAATCCTGATATGGATGCGATTACCAGTGCTATTTCCTTTAGCTATTTATTAAATACCCTAGGTTATGATACCGAACCCGTTGCTTTAGGAGAGGCTAATGACGAAACTAAATATGCCCTAGACCATTTTAATCATGAAGGCCTTCGTGTGATTGAAAAAGCCGGTGATGAAACTGATACCGTAGCTTTAGTGGACCATAACGAGTTCCAACAATCTGTTGCAGATATAAAAGACCTTAATGTCTTTGCCGTGGTCGACCACCACCGGGTAGGAAACTTCGAAACCTCTGCACCACTTTATTACATTGCTAAACCTTTAGGATGTACCCAAAGTGTGATTTATGACCTTTACCAAGAAAAGGGCGTTGAAATCCCTCAACAAATTGCAGGATTAATGTTATCAGGGATTATCTCTGACACCTTACTCTATTCTTCTCCAACCTGTACCGAAAAAGACAAGGAAATCGCTAAAAAACTAGCTGAAATTGCTGGAGTGGACGATGAAAGCTACGGAACCGAAATGCTTAAGGCTGGTGCTAATGTTGATGATAAATCAGCTGTAGAAATCGCTGATGGAGACGCGAAATCCTTTAATATGGGTGGCAAAGAAGTCCGCATTGGCCAAGTGAATGTGGTTGATGCTAACGATGTCATCAAACGTAAGGATGAAGTCCTTAAAGCCATGAAAGAATTACTAATTAATAATAATTACGATGCTTTCTTATTGGTGATCACCAACATCTTAACCAATGACTCAGAAGGTCTATTAGTTGGCGATGATTCCTTAACTAAGAACTTTGAAAAAGCCTTTGATGTAGATGTTACAGACCATCAATTAGCCTTGAAGGGCATTGTTTCGCGTAAGAAACAAATTGTCCCTCCATTAACAGATTCCTTTGAAGGCTAATCTAGTCTTTGATTAAGTATTAAATGAATATAAATAAAATGTCACAATGATAAGATTGTGGCATTTTTTTGTGTGTTGACAGGATTATCTAGGAATTGAATAATTTATTATATATGAAAGTTTATATTTTGGGTTTAAGGAATAGTTTTGGATTTCATACTAATATTATATAAATATAAAAAAAGTTTATAAAAATTTTATTAAAATATAACTCTTATATAAAATTAATGTATAATATTTTCTATACTCCCGTGTTAATTTACTTCTTAATTATGGGAATAGCTCAATAGGCTATTATTTCACGACGTCGATCATTTATGACGTCGGATAAAATATCTTAAAAATAGAAGCATAGATGAACTTGTAATGGAGTGAAAATATGTCATTTTATAAAGTTGGAATAGGCGATGATGCCTGGGATTTTAAAGAAGCCTATAAAAAGGCAAATAATGGCGATACTATCGAATTTGAGCCAAATTATGCTTTAGAGCAATCATATATAACTAGCTTAAATATTGCTAAATCACTTAACTTTATTGGAAATATTGAATCCAAAAGTGATGGGGAACAATTATTTACTAATGCTATTAGAGTACCGATTCTTGTTACGGGTGGGGCGAAAGTAACATTTACTGACTTATGGATTGACCGTGTTTATAAAGATTGTATAGCAATTCATATTTTAAATAGGTCTAGTGTAACTTTGAGAAATTGTATTGTAAATGCTGTGAATAACAGTCAAAAAAATTTGATAATTTCTGGGAAGAGTGGATCTAATCTCACTATGATAGATTGTGCAACCTATCCCCAAAATTCAGATTTTCAGAAATATATAAACCTTATTGATTCTAAAGGAACATTCAGCAATTCAACTTTTTATTCGAACTTATGGTTCGTAGGATCAAAAGTAGATATATCTAATTGCATAATGATAAATTATGGAGGTAGTGTAGTTAGGCCACGTTCTTCTAATTTAACTATTAGGCAATCTCGTATTGAAGGGGGCAGTAAAGAAGGTTATTATCCTGCACTTATTATAAATAATTCGTCCGTAACAGTAGATAGCTCATCAATTATTCAGGAAATGAAAAATGGTGAAAGCTTTACTGAGTCAGTCTGTTCTAGAGATGGATCTAATCTGAATTTTTCTGATTCTTTTGTGAGTTCCATATTTACATACGATTCTAAATTATTTTTGAATTCATTAGAAATCTCTTATATTTTATCTCTTAATGATTCATCACTAGCTAGGATTCAACAGTGTGTTAATTTTCAAGGAAATAATAACGAGAAAATTGATTTGTTAGTAAGGAACAATTCGGCTTTGATTGCTGACGAGATAAAGATTAATCGATTATTTGATCCTAATATTCGAGTTAAGCAAGGTTCGCACTTATATATTAATCAGTTAGACTATGTTTATGGATCCGCATCAGATCTATTTTTGGAAGCAGATGAAACAAGCTATTTCAATCTTTTAGCTGAAAAGCAAGAGCTAACTGAAGAAAAACAAGTTCCTCAAAATCCAGGAAAAGTAGAGAGAAACCCCCAAAATTCCATGGAAAAATTAAATAATTTAGTTGGTCTCACTAAGGTCAAAGAAGAAATTCATAAAATGATTCGGATGGTGGAATTCAATAAGCACAGAATAGCTAAGGGACTCAAACCCCAAAAGGTTGTCCTGCATTCCGTTTTTATGGGAAATCCAGGGACGGGAAAAACAACATTGGCTCGAATCCTAGGGGAAGTCTTATTTGACTACGGTATTTTTAAGGGCGATGAATTGAAATTTATTGAGGTAAAAGAGGCAGACCTTATTTCTGGCTATGTGGGTCAAACTGCTATTCAAACACAAAATATTTTAGACCAAGCTAAGGGCGGTATCCTTTTCATTGATGAAGCTTACACTTTGAATAAGAAAGATGCTAATGTCAATTTTGGGCAGGAAGCGATTAATACGCTTTTAACCTTCATGGAAGATAATCGTGAGGATACGATGATTATTTTTGCGGGCTATACGAAAGAAATGGAACAGTTCCTTAAAACCAACCCGGGCTTAAAATCAAGGGTACCTAATACCTTCCTCTTTGAAGATTATACGGCTGATGAAATTATTGCCATGGGAGAGAAACAGTTAAAGGCAAATGATTATATATTAGAAGATAGCGATTATTATAAGCGGAATGTTTCCAGGGTATACAATGCCTCCTTAGATCGAAGTAATGGACGCTGGATCCGCAATTTTAATGAAAAACTTTATAAGGCCTTGGCTGATCGTTGCTATAAAAATGAACAATTTGAAGATCTTAATACCATCACTAATCAAGATATTGATGAGGTCCTAGGTAAGCATGTCGGTTATGAAGTGAAAACTGGAAAGGATGCCTTTGACTCCTTGAATGAATTGATCGGACTATCAAAGGTAAAACAGCAGATTTCAGATTTTGTGCATTTAGCAGAATTAAATCGTCGTCGTGAAGAAGAAAATGGTGGAGAAGCTAAATTTACCCTCCATTCACTCTTCTTAGGAAATCCAGGAACAGGAAAGACGACTGTTGCTCGTATTCTAGGTGAAATTTTCTATCAAAAGGGAATTATCGCTCAAAAGAAATTTATCGAAGTATCGAGAAGTGATCTTGTCGCTGGCTATGTGGGTCAAACCGCTTTGAAAACGAGAGAAGTTTTGGAATCCGCTTTAGGCGGGGTTCTCTTTATTGATGAAGCTTATTCATTAGCTAATAGTAATGATAATTTCGGCCAGGAAGCTATTAATGAGATCCTTAAATTTATGGAAGACCACCGTCAAGATATTATCATTGTTTTAGCGGGTTATACCAAGGAAATGAATGCATTTCTAAGCACTAACTCTGGCTTAACTAGCCGTATTCCAAATGTTTTTGATTTTGAAGATTACTCTGAAGATGAGATTGTAGAAATCGGACATTTAGGATTGAGCAAGCAAAGTTACAAGTTCAATGAATCACTTTATGGAGAGGTCATTAAAAAAGCTTATGCAGGCTCGAATGACCACAGCAATGGTCGCTGGATCAGAAATGTTAATGAGCGACTGATTAAGCACCTATCTAGTCGAGTAGCAAACGACCCGCACGCGGATATCAACCAAATCACGGATGAGGATATTTTAAAATTATTGGAGGATTAAAAAATGGCAGATAAAGACTATGTTCAACCACCCAAAAAATATGTTAACGTAAATAAGATATATGTTCAGCCGCCGAAAAAAGATGCATCAGTAAATAAAGAATACGTTCAACCCCCCAAAAAGGATGAGCTGTTTACAAATTCAATGAATAATGAAAATATCTATGAAAGTCCCAATAGTAATGAGCAAACATTAGAAGGTCAGGATAAAGGTGAATCTTTTTTGCAATCCATTAAAAACCATCTTGCTCCTGAATATAGGGAGGAATATAACGTTCGCCGCTTTTTTGGCTGTCTCATGGTATTTTTAATTTTGTTCGGTGGGAGTGGCGCAATATTGTTTAGTTTAGGAGGCCTGATTACCTTAGTCTGGACATTTTTGGCTTGGGAATTTTGGCATTATTCCTTCTGGAGTTACAATCGTGGATTTATTAATAACTTTTTACAGAATATTATTTATTTTGGCTCTTTCTCTTCATTGCTTGGGAGGGCTATCCTTCAAAATTTCCTGGTTCTTTTATGGGTCTCCTTTATCGCCCCTATCTCTGGATTTCTCGCCTGGCGGCAAGCAGTAAGGCATCATAGACCATTAACTATAGATAATGAGAGAACAAGAGTCTGGAGAGATTAATTAAAAGTGGCTTTTAATTTACTTATTTTCTTAAAGCATTTTGAAAGGTCTTTGATTTTGATGTCACTAACTATCAAATCGCCTTAAAGGACACTGTTTGGTGTAAAAACAAAGGTAAGTCTATTAAGAGACTCATTTGAAGGATAATTGTCTATTTTTAATTAGACAAGTCAAATTAAAATAAGTAGATTGAAGCTGGCTTTGTCTCAATAAATTTCAAATTGTTTGAATATTAAAACAAGAAAGTCGTTGACATTTATCAATTTCCTGCTTATGATGAATGTATCTTAATAAAAAGGACGTAAGAGAAATGTTAGCAATCCAATTCAATTCGCATATGGTTTTATCTTTAGATATCACCACTAATACATATTACTATAGCTATTTTAGATAATGTTTGTAGCTGTGACACTATCATAGATACAAACAAACGCAAGTTTTTGTATCTATGATGGCTACAGTTTTTATGTGTTCAAGCCATCTGGAATGATAAATTCTAATGGCTTGAGGCGAATTCTTTTGGAATACACTCTCAAAAGGTTCAATTAGTTTTTATCGAAACTAATTGAACCTTTTTTGCTTTTATTAAGACTGTGTTGTTAGAAATAAAGAAAATAGTGATTTTAGACATTAGAAAGAGGAGATTAGGATGAAAAAACAAGTGATGAAAATAATGAGCTTAGGAGCATTAGCTCTTGGACTAATGGGTTGTGGCCAAGGGAAAGAGAACGATCAAAAAGAAATTGGCATCATTCAATACGCAGAACACCAAGCACTGAATGATTCCCATGAAGGTTTCCTAGAAGGATTGGCTGAAGGCGGCTTAAAAGATGGAGAAAAGATTAAAGTCGACTACCAAAATGCCCAAGCAGACCAATCCAATCTCAATAGCATTGCTCAGGGGATGAAAGGACGAAAAGATCTCGTCTTTACAATTGCTACGCCCGCTGCTCAAGCAGCACTCAATGCTGATAAGGAAATGCCTACTTTATTTACCGCAGTCACCGATCCTGAAGCGGCCAATCTGGTTAAATCAAACGATCATCCAGGGACCAATGCTAGTGGGACTAGTGACAGAGCTCCCGTTGAAAAAGCGGTCGACTTGCTCTTGAAGATTAACCCAGAAATGAAGACAGTCGGCATGCCTTACAATTCAAGCGAGGTCAATTCTGAAATTCAATTTACTGCCTTTAAAGAATACGCTGAAAGTAAAGGTCTAAAGGTCGAAGCTCAAACGGTAACCACAAGCAATGAAGTGCAATCTGCAATCACTGCTTTAGCTAAAAAGGTAGATGGTATTTGCTTACCGACTGATAATACCATTGCCCAAACCATTCCTACTATCGGTAAAGTAGTAAAAGAAGAAAAAGTTCCAACAATTGGCGCAGAAAGTGCTCATATTGAGGGTTGTCTTGCGACCTACGGAGTTAATTTCAAACTTTTGGGCCGTCAAACTGCTGAAATGGCCCTTAAAATTTTAGAAGAGGGGGCTGATATTAGTGAGATGCCAGTAGAAAAAGCTAATGAATTCGAATTACAAGTGAATGAAGAAATGGCAAGCGCACTTGGAATCGATACCGAGCAGCTGAAGAAGGGAGAATAGAACAATGGCCATCATTATTTCTAGTATTTCACAGGGCTTGATGTGGACTATCTTAGCCTTTGGGGTTTATTTAAGCTTTCGCATCTTAGATATTGCTGATATGTCTGCTGAGGGAAGCTTTCCTCTCGGGGCAGCGGTATGTGCCAAGCTGATTGTTTCGGGTTGGCATCCCTTATTAGCTACCTTGCTCGCTTTCCTTGCTGGTATGCTGGCAGGATCAGTGAACGGTTTTATGATTAATAAGATGCATATTCCAGCCTTATTATCAGGGATTCTAACCATGACCGGACTCTACTCAGTAAATATCCGCATCATGGGTCAAGCTAATACTCCCTTATTAGGTGAAGCCAACCTAATGGATAGCCTCTATAATCTGGGCTTTAATTCCACAGCTGCTTCCTTAACCATCAGCTTGATTTTCGTCATTTTAGTGATCTTTATTTTGGTTGTATTTATGAATACTGAGTATGGTTTAAGTCTAAGGGCGACCGGGGATAATCCCCTTATGGCGGAAGCCAATGGTATTCGAACTGATCAAATGAAATTAGTTGGCCTGATGATTTCAAACGGTTTGATCGCGTTATCGGGAGCGATTATCTGTCAAAATAATGGTTATGCCGACATTGCCATGGGGACAGGAACCATTGTTATTGGTTTAGCAGCAGTTATAATAGGCGAGGTTATGTGTCGTGATTTGAGCTTTGGTAAGCGCCTAGTAACGATTGCTATTGGGGCAGTGATTTATCGCTTAATTATTGACTTTATCATGCAACAGCAAGTCATTCCTGTCTTACCAAGTGATATAAAAATCTTATCTTCCCTCGCCCTAGCGATTATCCTCTTTGCTCCTTATGCCAAGAGTCAAATCGAGCACAAGACAAAACAAACGCAGTAGAAAGGTGGTTACTATGTCAGAATTATTGAAATTAAAGCAGGTAAACAAAGTTTTTAATATGAATAGTGCTAATGAAAATCATGTGATCAAAGACTTTAATTTGACTATTCATGAAGGGGAATTTGTTTGTGTGATTGGATCCAATGGGGCAGGAAAATCAACTCTATTAAACTTAATTGCTGGAACCCATCCTGTGACTTCTGGGCAGATCTTTTTAAAGGGAAAAGAGATTACTCAAGATCCTGCCTTTAAACGTGCTGGTCAGATTAGTCGGGTTTTTCAAGACCCACAAATGGGCACTGCTCGCAACTTAACCATTGAAGAAAACCTCGCTATTGCTTATAAAAGAGGGGAGAAGCGGTCTTTTAATCTGGCGGTTACTGAAGACATGCGGCAAGTTTTTCATAGAGAATTAGGCCGAATGAAGCTGGGTCTGGATCAACGTTTAACTACACCAGCTGCTAATTTATCAGGCGGGCAACGCCAGGTGTTAACCCTCTTGATGGCTATTTTGCAGAAGCCAGAACTTTTACTCCTGGATGAACATATTGCAGCTCTTGATCCCCGGACCAGTGCTATGGTTATGGACTTAACAGACCAATTAATTTCAGAACATCAATTAACCAGCTTAATGATTACTCATGATATGAACGACGCTTTAAGCTATGGAAATCGTTTAATTATGCTTCATGAAGGGCGAATTGTGGTTGATGTGAGTGGAGACGATAAGAGAAAATTGTCAGTAGAAGATCTAATGGATCTCTTTAAAAAGAGTGTTGGTCATCAATTAGTTAGTGATGAATTATTACTCAATACCAAGTAAAAGAAGCCCATAAAGAGCAGCCCAGTGAATCGCTTACCAATCCACTGGGCTTTTTAGTATTGATTGCTTGTTATCTATCTAATCTTTTCAAGGAATCAGCGATTAATTCCTCAAAATAAATGAGTGTTAGGCCAAAAAAGACTTGGGCTTTATATTCCTTATACCGAAAAATAGAATAGGATTTGGTGTCAATTGTTAATTGCGCATTTTTTTGTAGCTGACCACTCGGATTACCGGTAAATACCACATATTCTACACCGTTCTTATGGGCAAGTTGGGCTAAACGTAGGAGATATTCGGTCTCCCCAGAATGACTAATGAAAATAATAACGGCTTCATCAGCAAAGGTTTTATTGATGAATTCCTCATAAGTATTACTTATGGAGCGAAAACCAAAAGTATTTAAGAGGTCAGACATATAATTGGCTAAGTGTAAGGAAAAGCCTAGACCCATAAAAATAAATAGCTTATCTTGGTATTTTTCAATCATTTTATAAAAAGCATCACCATAGCAATCGATGATTGATTGTTGGCTGACGTGCATTTCTTTTTCACGTTCTTGGTTAAATTGAAATAATAATTCACTATAACCAGAGAAGTTCATTTTTTTGGCTAAATGGATAATGGTTGCCGGGGAAACATAGGCTTTTTCTGCTAGCTCGCGGATCGTTAGCTTGGCATCAGACTGAATTAGATGTTTTAAAATATCAACTTCAGTGTCAGTTAAATGATATTTACTGATAATACGGTCTAATTTCATTTAATTACCTCATTATATTTATTAATAAGTTACATTATAACATTTTTACAAGAATCCATGATAGCGATTACTTTAATCACTAATGGGTTATTTTCTATTTTGTTTATTTTGAAATTGAACATGTTTATATTAACTCCTAAAGTATAGTAACAGCTATTCTTAATATGTTATCCTTATCACGAACACAGGTTATCTATTTATTTTTAGGAGGTATAAAGATGACAAAAGGTCTTTTTGAACCAGGTAGTTATTCTGTTAGAGCAGCAGGACACAATGGGTCTTTACCTATGGAAGTCACCCTGACTGACGATCGCATTAAGAGTATTGAGATTGATACTAGTGGTGAAAGTAAGGGAATCACTTCACCAGTCTTTGAAAGAATTCCTAAAGCAATTATTGAAGGCCAAACCCTCAATGTCGATACCGTCAGTGGAGCGACAGTAACCAGTAAGGGGATTTTGGCAGGTGTTGCCGACGCTATTGAAGCAGCCGGTGGGGACCCTGAAGAATTCCGTAATCGCCCTAAATACCAAGCTGACCAAGCTGAAAGTCCTGATGAAAAAACTGCTGATGTGGTTGTATTAGGTTCAGGTGGAGCCGGTTTATCAGCAGCAATCGGTGCCGTTGATAAGGGAGCTAAGGTCATTCTTCTTGAAAAATTCCCTTCACTCGGCGGAAATACTACTCGGACTGGGGGACAAATTAACTCTGCTGACCCTGAATGGCAAAAAGGCTTTGATGCTTTCCCAGGGGAAGTCAATAACTTAAAGGGAATTTATCAAATGGACGAAGCGGACATCCCAGAAGCCTATCGCCCACAATTCCGTGAGTTAAAAGACGAGCTAGAAAAATACTTTGCTGATATGGAAAACGGAGAAAATTACCTCTTTGATTCAGAAAACCTCTTCTGTATCCAAACCTTATTAGGAGGAACCCGGAAAGACTTAGATGGTCATGTTACCTATGGTAATTACGACTTAGTATCTAATTTAACCCACAAAGGTCGTCAAACTATTGAATGGATGAAAACCAAGGGCGTTGAATTTGATGAAGAGCATGTTACTGAACCTGTGGGAGCTTCCTGGCGCCGTGCCCGTGAACCAATTCCTACTGGTGGTTACGGCTTTATTGACCCCTTGCAAAAATACTTTACCCAACAAGGTGGGGAAATTATTACTGACTGCCAAGCCAAAGAATTACTGGTAGAAGACGGTAAAATTGTTGGTGTGAAAGCTCAATTCAGTAACGGCAATGACTTAACCGTTCACGCTAAGAGTGGGGTAGTTATGGCTACTGGTGGCTACTCAGCTAACTATGAAATGGTCAAAAAATATGATAATTACTGGGGTAATCTTCCTGAAACTATTCCAACAACCAATTCACCAGCTTTAACCGGTGATGGTATTGCAATGGGGTTATCAGTTAATGCAGCTCTAGTAGATATGGGCTTTGCTCAATTGATGCCTAGTGCCGACCCTATTACAGGTAATATCTTTAGTGGGATTGACTGTCCACCTTCCGATTTCGTCTTTGTTAACTTAGAAGGTAAACGTTTTGTTAATGAATATGGGACCCGTGACCAACTTTGCCAAGCAATCTTTGACCAAGGTGGATTGATTTACAATATTTCTGATAAGAATATTGCGGCAACCCGTTTCAATTCTACTGATGAACAACTCGAAAATGATATTAAAAATGATGCTTGCTTTAGAGCAGATACCTTAGAAGAACTTGCTGAACAAATCAATATTGATCCTGAAGTTCTGGTTGATACCATTGAGAAATATAACCAATATGTTGAGGATGGACACGACCCTGAATTTAATAAGGGTTCATTCAACTATAAGGTAGAGGTTCCTCCATTCTACGCGACTCCAAGAAGTCCTGCAACTCATCATACCATGGGTGGTTTGAAAATCAATGTGAATGCCCAAGTAATCAATGAAGATGGTGAAGTTATTGATGGCTTATTTGCAGCTGGTGAAGTTGCAGGTGGTATTCACGCAGGGAACCGTCTTGGCGGAAACGCCTTAATTGACATCTTTACTTACGGAAGAATTGCTGGCGAAAACGCTGCAAGCAATCGATAGTCTTTAGAACAAGGAAAGGTGTATTAACTTATGGAAGCTATTGGTATTATTGGGCTAATTGTAGCCATAATTAGCGTCATTTACCTTTCATTTAAAGGTTTAAGCATGGTAGTGGCAGCGCCACTATCTGCTTTAATTATTATCTTATGTAACCAAATGGATATCTTTGGATCATTAATTGGTCCAGAAAATTCTTATATGGCAGGATTGGCCGGCTTTTTAATTAAGAACTTCGGGATCTTTATCCTGGGTGCTATTTTAGGCCAATACATGGATAAAAGTGGGGCAACTGTTTCTATCGCTAACTTTATTTTAGACAAGGTTGGTACTGAAAGTGCCTATAAAGTGCTGGTAGCCTTAACCTTTATTGGAGCCTTATTAACCTTTGGTGGTATTAGTATTTTTGTGGTTTTCTTTACTTTAATTCCTCTTGCCAGACCGATTTTTAAGAAACTAGACATTAACTGGAAATTATTATCTATTCCGTTATATTTAGGAGCCGGGACCTTTACCATGTCCATGATCCCGGGCACTCCGTCCGTACAAAATGCTATCCCTACAACGACACTAGGCACGAGCTTAACGGCTGCTCCAGTGCTTGGGATTATTTCTACTGTAGTCATGCTGGGCTTTGGTCTATGGTATATGAAATACGAACTCGACAAGAGTCAAGCAAAAGGGGAAGGTTTCTATTCATATCTTGAGGGAGATACGAGTCAGATCGAAGAAGACGTCGTTGAACATTCTGATAATGACCTACCATCCTTTGTGACCAGCATTATTCCTTTGGTTATTTTAATTGCGACTATTATGATTTTTTCAAACGTTGATAATATCATCTTAATTGCCTTAACCATTAGCATTGTCTTATCTGCGTTCTTATTTAAATCTTATTTACCTAAGCAAACAGAAGTCTTAAATGCTGGTGCTACAGGCTCAGTAGGCTCTTCCTTTGGGGCAGCAAGTGCTGTGGCCTTTGGAGCGGTATTAACCAGTGCGCCAACCTTTGACGCAATTAAACAAGCCATCCTTAATATTCCTGGACCACCATTAGTTAGTTTAGCGGTTGCAACTGCTATTCTTTCAGGGGTTATGGCTGCTTCAGGTGCCATTGGGACAGTTATTACCCAATTAGCACCAACTTACTTATCAATGGGGATTCCAGCTGAAATTATCCACCGTATCGTTGTTATTGGTGGTGGAGTAATTACAGTTGTTCCTCAATCAGGAGTTGTCTTAACCTTTAACAATATTAGTGGTTTAGACTTCAAACATGGCTTTAAAGAAGCATTTATTGTAAGTAACGGTGGCTTCTTATTATCCTTAATTGTTACTGTCATTGTGGCACAAATCTTCTACTTGTAAGATTTAACAAGCTTTAAATAGCCCCCAATTAAAGAACAGGATTAGAAAGTCCTGTTCTTTTTCTTTGGTGCGCCTGGTATAGGGAAGAACTCGGTGGTGAAATTCTAGCTTTTCGATCACACTATAAAAATATTCCAAACGATATGCTTTATATGCTATTATTTTATAATACCTAGAAGTCAGTAGTGATTCAAAAAGAAATGCTGAGTCAATGGTGAATATGCTAGTTAAGAGAGGGAAATTATGCATAGTTTTGTTTTAAGAGATGGTAGAAAAATTGCTTTTCATCAAACTGAAATTATGGGAATTATTAATATTACTAAAAATTCATTTTACAAAGAATCTCGTGTTTCAGAAGAAAGTTTAATGCAGAGGGTAGATCAGTTTATTCAAGAAGGTGCCTTTATTTTAGATATTGGAGCAGAATCAACACGTCCCGGTATAGATCCAGTTGATGAGCATACTGAAATTCAAAATATCCAAAGAGCAGTAAGTATGATTAGAGAAAAATATCCTAACATCTTATTGTCTATTGACACTTATCGGGCCACAACGGCGGAAGCAGCTATATTAGCCGGTGCGGATATTATTAATGATATCTCTGGACTCACTTTTGATGAGAGAATGGCTGATGTAGTTGCTAAATATCAAGTGCCTATAATTATTATGCATATAAAAGGCAAACCTAAAGACATGCAAAATGATCCGCATTACGATGACTTAATTACTGAAGTAGAAGAATTTTTTGACCAGCAAATTCAATTGGCCCTTGATCACGGCATTCAAAGAGATAAGATTATTCTAGACCCTGGTATTGGTTTTGGAAAAAATTATGATCACAATGTCAGTTTAATTAAGAATATCGACTTTATGAAAAAATATCAGCTTCCTATTCTTTTGGCAGTATCCAGAAAAACGTTTATCGGTCAACGTCTGGGGGGATTAGAACCTAGTCAGCGTTTGGAAGGGACAATTGCTGTTTCCTGTTTTGCAGCCATGAAAGGAATAGAAATGGTGCGGGTTCACGATGTTAAAGAAAATTTACGCGCGATTCGGGTGATGGAGTTATTTAAATGAAAACAACAGTATATTTAGCTATTGGTTCTAATATAGGAGGGCTCAGCAAGAATCTAGATCAAGCTGTGCAAGCCGTTGATGCCTTGGAAGGCACAAAAGTCACTAAAAGATCAGCCAATTTATCTAATGCTGCTTACGGGGTAACTGATCAGGATGATTTTCTCAATGGGGTTATCGAAATCATAACGGATTTAGCTCCTTTGGATTTATTAAAAGCTATAAAGAAGATTGAAAAAGAAATGGGGCGGACAGAGACTTATCGATGGGGACCACGTCTGATAGATATTGATATTATCTTTTACGGAGACATAGTCTTGGATAGTCAAGAATTGACGATTCCGCATATTGACATGGTCAATCGTGACTTTGTCTTAGGGCCTTTAAAAGAAATCGCTCCTAATAAAAAGCATCCCATCTGCAAAAAGACGGTAAGCGAATTGTACCAAGATTTAATTGATCGTAATCAATAATATATTAGAAGTAGCGTTTATTAGCTAGAATTGCAAAGCAAGCTAATAAACGCTATTTATTGTACTTGAATTAAAGAAGAAGGGAAAACTTTATTAGTTAATTACTCTCGATAATATATATTATGTTAACTAGAAAAGATAAAAAATAAAATAAGCTAAATATATTCAATCTTATGAAGAAAATAATAAAATTTAGTGAATTTCCTTATGAGCAATCTTATGTAGTTAATTCCGTTCGCACCTTAGTATTGCTTCTTGGAGTTCGCTCGCATATGATTAATGGTCTTGGCCAACAATAATTTATGTCTATCTCTACTTGTAGATAAGTATCTTTCAAAGCGATAGCACCATATTTTCTATATAAGACAATCTATTAATTTTTCTTTTAATAGATAATTTTATATCTACAGAATTTCATCAAATCCTTCCTTATTTAGCTTATAGCCTGTAACGAAACGTATAATTCTTCAGCTTTTATACTGAATTTGCAGCAGAATCGCTCTCAATTAAGCTAATTGCCATTATAAAAAGCCTAGATTTCTAAAAGATGCATCTAGGCTTTTTATCGTACAAATCAAATTTTTAATTATTTAAACTTTCCTTTACATAAACATAGGCATACCACTCTAGACCAAATTCTCTAAGCAATAATGTATAAATTGCTTGCCAATGCTTATTGTTCTTCAGTAAATAAACTTGATCAAAAAATTCTTCATTATATTGGTCGGTACCAATAAAGTCGTTCTTCATACCTACTAAATATTTTACGTAGCCATCATCTAACAAATCTAATATAGCTCTTAAATGATTTGCTACAAAATAAGTACCTGTATGATAAGGTAATTTTTTATTATTTTCAATGCCGTAATGTCCAAAGACGCTATTTCTTGACTCTTTAAAGTCCGGATTAGACCAATCTAAGGCTAAAATATGCCAGTCACCATATGTCTCTAGTTTGCAGGGAATATTTAAAGCAAACTGCCCACTAAGATATTTCATTATGCTAGTCACCACCTTGTTTACACTATATTTTTAATATAGATTCTTCCACCCTAGCCTGTTTTATTCTATCAATAAAAGCACAATATAGTTAAGTATACAAAATCTTATAAAGAGATATTCAAGTATTTCTTAACTAGCAAAATAGTGATTTAAATCAATTACTTCATCGAATTGTTTACCTGCCCGATCAATATCAACATGGCTGACATAAATAAGGGTTTTATCTAAATTGATTAGTTTATTTTCTATCTTCATTAAGCTTTCGTAGTCAATACCAGCAGAAAATTCGTCTAATAATAGAATATCTTTCTTCATTAGTAAAGCTCGAGCAAGACAGACTCTTTTATCCTCTCCGCCGGATAGACTGACTTCTCCACTAGAAATCATCATATCTAAACTGTCTTCGTTGGCCCATTGGCTTAACTCAACAAAGTGTAATACTTCAAATAATTCATCATTAGAATAATCATTAGAAAATAAGGTCAGATTATCCTTCAAACTAGCACTAAACACGTGAGGTTGTTGCGGAACATAGCCAATATGTTCAAAAAGATTACTTTCCTTAATAGTCTTAACATCAAGGCCATCTATTTTAACGCTGCCCTTATAGTCACTTTGCTCTCTTAAAATAGCCTTTAGAATTGTTGTCTTGCCAATACCACTCTTTCCTATTAGTAAATACTTTTTATTTTTCTCAAAGGAAACATTAAGTGCCTTACTGTCCTTTCTATTTTTTAAGGAAAATTGATGAAGGGAAATGATATTAAAGTCCTTCACTGTATGACTTGCTTGATCGACCTCTATAAATTCTTGGGAAAGTGCATCTAAAGTCTTTTTACCACTAATATATTTTGTCAGTAAATCAGAAGAAGTATATATAGGAAAGGCAATTCTTGCTAATAATTGAGAGAATGCAATCATTCCCCCTAGTGTGAGTTGACCATGGATAATAAATAGACCACCTATGATCCAAGTCCCAAAATAGAGAAGATTTGAAAACAATTGATTCAAGCTGACAACCGTGTATTGTGATTTTTCAACTTGAACTTGTTTATTTAAGAGATTTAAGGTTCTTTTTTCGAATAATTTTAAAATACTCAATTCCTTATTTGCTACGCGCCAGTCAGTTGATCCTCCAATCAAATCTTGGATAGTAGCTACTGATGAATTGGTTTCCTCGATAAGCTCCTCCTGTTTCTTCTCTAACTTATTTTTAAATAAAAATGCTACAAATAAATTAGGAAGGCTTAGGACAATTGATAAGATAGACAGGATAGGATTAAAGTATAAAGAAACAATAACCGCTACAAGTAGCTGGCAAATGAGATAGCCACCCCAATAAATCGAGTAAAAATAATTGGCTTCGACTTGATTAATTTGTGTGGTTAAGGAAGCTAAAAGTTTATCATTCTTTTCCCCTGTTAGTAAATCAAGCGGTAATCTTTGAATATTTGCAAAAATCTGTTTGCGAAAAACATAGGCTGACTTTTTACTTAATACGGCAGTTAATAATTGCTGGAAATAATAGATCAGCGTTTGAACTAATATAAAGGCAATGGTCAAAAGAGATACGATAATAAATCTACTTTCACCTAAGTTTATAGCATCAATAATAAATTGCATCAAATAGGCTTCACTGACCATAGCTACAGATAATAAACATGTGAGAAAGGCATAGATAAAAATATCTTTTCTTAATATTCTGTAAATAGATTCCATTAAGCTCTCCTTTAATTTTATTGATTTATTTTGGCGCCGTAAAATCGACTTGTCAATAAAAATATAACTTTTTAATCAAATTAAATATCAAGAAAAGTATACTATATAACTAGAAAAATGATTAACTTAGCCCGTTTTTTAAGGTACACCTTGTCCTTTTATAATTATTTATAGTCATATATTAAAGTAAAAAAGCACAATAGAATGTATCTACTGTGCTAGAGTACCCGCTAATTTTATTTTTATGCCATTACAAAATACAGAAGATTTAACCAGTAATTAATCCAATTGGGCATTTAAGGATAGCTCTTGACCGATAATTAGTGGTAATGAATCTTTTTGGTGTCCTATGGCTTCCGTTGATACTAACGGGAGTTCAGGGTTAGTATACTCCTTAACAATATCTATTAGATAATCTCTACCTATTTTACTATCGAATTCGGTAAAAGATCCTAATATTAAACCGCTTATTTCTTCAAAAACAGCTAATTGTTGTAATTGAGCTAAATAAGTTCTTATACGACCTTCCAAGCCAGAAAAACTTTCTAAAAATAAAATTTTCTCCTTTAAATTAGGCCAATAAGAGGTACCTGCTAATTTTAAGAAACAGCGTATGTTACCACCTAATACTAAACCCCTTAAGGAACTCCCCTGAATAAATTCAGAATTTTCCTGGATATATTTGTTGACTAGCTTTTTTGCCTCAGTATCCTTTAATAAACTGGTAAAAGCCTCAAATTGCATATTACTACTTTTGTCAACTAAATGACGTACCTGAAAAAGTACAGAACTTTTACCTGTTTGACTATAGATGGCATTAATGACAGTAGTTAAATCGGAATAACCGAATAATTTGCATGACGAATTTTTAATTGCTTTATAATCTAAATAGCAAATAGTTTCATTAGCAATATCCCCGCCAGATAAGTCAAAGATATAATCAATTGCGGGATTTTTAAAATATTGGTTGACAATTTCAGCGCGTCGTTTGGCATTAACTGCTCCAATTTTAGAGTCACTAAATAAGGCATCCGCTTGGTAGTGCACCTTAATAGAAAGATTTTCTAATAACCTGATTAGGTCGACTAGTGAATCCTTTTGATTATGGCTTAGTCCATTGGATAAGGCAACTAAGGCAATTTCTTGCATAATACTCCCCTATTTCTTATTCTTATAATGATATGCATAGCTTAAACAAATGATTATTGAAAGGATTAAATATAAGACCATAAAACGATTATTTGGCACTCGTGATATTAACATTCCCCATAATATCAAACTTAGAGCAAAAAAAATCTTTTCATACCTTCTAATAATATTAAGTACTTACAGACATGAAATACTAATTTAATTATACCTAGGATTACATTTTTTCGCCAACTTACCAATATTTTTCGTTTTATTCGCTAAAAAAAGCTTACTATGATAAGTTTAATAAAAGCTTAGTTATCTGAGAGGTGAAAAAAATGGATTATAATGATGTACTCGATTTTTGGTTTAAAGAACTTGATTCCAAACAATGGTTTAACGGTGGCAACCAAGTTGATCAGTTAATTATAGATAATTTTTCTAAGTTACATGGACAAGTTGCTGCTGGTGAACATGCAGATTGGCGTCAAGGCGTTGAAGGTAGGCTGGCTGAAATTATTGTCTTAGACCAGTTCTCCCGTAATATTTACCGGAATAGTGGTCAAGCCTACGCTTACGACAATATGGCCCTTGCTTTAGCTCAAGAAGGAATAAGGCATGCCGATTTAAGTGGTCTAACAGTTGAAGAACGTGGTTTCTTCTATATGCCCTTTATGCATTCGGAATCGCTTAAAATTCATGAACAAGCTCTCGAACTTTTTGCTTCTGAGCCCGGTCTGAGCCATCGCTTAAAATACGAAAAAATGCATTATGATATCATTAAAGAATATGGCCGTTATCCCTATCGCAATGAATATTTAGGTCGTGAAAATACTCCTGAGGAAGAGGAATACTTAAAACATAATGATGGCTTTTAAAGCCATGAGCGGAATAAATGCAATATACAAACAAAAGCCCTGACAATAATCAGGGCTTTTTTATAGGACTTAAGTTAATGACTAGTTAAGCCTTACAAACACAAAAAAGGACTTCACCCAGTTGAAATGAAGTCCTTTTCGTATTCTATTCGATTTTACTATATATTTTTTTGGATAAAGTCGACCGATTTCTCAATGATATCAAAAGGAACCCAGTGGTCTTCTTCTTCATAAATCTGATAAGCGATATTAACTTTTTCATTATTCGCCTGTATTTTTGGGATAAGCTGGCGATTGATATCTGTATTTATCCAGTTATCCTTGCCCCCGTTGTAAACAAAGAAAGGAAGGCCCTCTAGCTGATTAAGATGATCGGCTAGGTTCCAGCTACGGATAAAGGATAAGTCTTCATTGACACTTTGACTGGCTTGGTATCGGTTATATAATTGCTCTAATTGTTTAACCGCATCAAGGGAAGCAATGTATTGGACTGCCCCATCTAATTTTTGGCCATACTTAGCAATGATTAAGCCAGTCGTCAGACCTCCCATTGAAGTTCCAAAAATAGCCAGGTGGTCTACACTATAAGCCTCTGTTATGGCCTGAACTAAAAGTGGAAATTCTTCTACATTATGCTTTAAAACGGCTGCTAGGTCATTTGCCATTTGGTATTGGTAATTGTTGGGGCGCCGTTGTCCATGGAGATAGGCATCAGGAATAACCACATGAAAGCCTGCCTTAGCAAAAGCGATGGCTTGGGTTAGAATCGATTCTTTGACATTAGTCCAGCCATGGTAGCCAATAATAAAGTCCTTTAATTCATTTCCCTGCCCTTCCATAAATACCTCTAAGACAGGAATATCAGAAAAGACATTATAACGGACAGTATAATTTGTAGCCGGCATGCAATTCTCCTTTCACTTATTTATTCTTACTTGCATTAGGACTGAGCCGTCTTTCCAGCAATTCCATCAGATAATCAGCCACGATAGACATTAAGGCAATTGGTATTACTCCAGCTAAGATAATACTGGTCCCTTCCGAAGCATTAACCCCCCGGGTTAAAATAGAACCTAATCCCCCTGCTCCAACAAAGGTACCAATGGTAGCAATCCCAATGGCGGTAATGAAGGCATTGCGAATACCCCCTAAAATGACCGGGAAGGCTAAGGGAAATTCAACTTTTAAAATCACTTGCATCTTCGTCATTCCCATGCCCTTACCAACATCAATGATGCCGGCATCGATATTTCTAACCCCAGTATAGGTATTCCGCAAAATCGGCAATAAGGAATAAAGGAAAACGGTTAAAACCACCAGATTTGAACCTAGCCCTAAGTAAAGCATCAATACAGATAGTAAGGCCAGGGCTGGAACGGTTTGAATAATATTAGCGATACTTATCACGATATTGGCCAGTTTTTCCCGTCTA
The DNA here is from genome assembly GCF_003286645.3 of Aerococcus tenax. NCBI lineage: Bacteria > Bacillati > Bacillota > Bacilli > Lactobacillales > Aerococcaceae > Aerococcus > Aerococcus tenax. Next base: position 1,028,624 of record NZ_CP127382.2, read on the forward strand.
GCAATATAAAAGCCTAGTGGGATAGCCAATAAACAGGCAAAAATGGTGCCGTATAAGGCCATTAGCATCTGTTGAAAGAATTGACTAATGACATAAGAACTATTTTCTGAATAATAATAAAGTAATTGTTGCCATACACTTAAATCCGTAATATCGGCCATGTCTTATTCAACCTCCTTTTTTCTGACTGGTTCTAAGTAAGGTTCTTTGTCTTCAAAATAATTATGACGTAGTAACCATTCCTTAGCGACTGTACTTGGTTCTAATAAGTAATTATCAGCGGTAAAGTTTAGCCGTTGCATTTCTTCGTTACTGATCGCTCCTGCAAGTTTGGCCATGACCTTATCAAGATCAGGATACCTAGCACGGATCTCATTTGTAGCGACAGGACTAGCGTCATAAGGAGGGAATAGGTGTCTGTCATCTTCTAAGACCTTGAGATCTTCAGAGATAATTCTTCCATCGGTTGAATAGCCTAAGGCAACATCAATTTCTTCATTAGCTATAGCTGTGTAAACTAAACCGATAGCCATTGGGTAAAGATTATCAAAATCAAAACCGTAAGTTTGGACAAAGCCATCATAGCCGTCCCCTTCGCGTTCTAGCCAGGAGTTATCGACTCCCACCTTAAAGGTATCGGCATATTCTTCTAAATCGCTGACCTTTTCAAGTCCTAGTTCCTCCGCATCTTCTCGTCTTACCATAAAGGCATAGGTATTGGCAAAGCCATAAGTAGGATACCAGGTTTGGTTAAATTCCTCTTCAAAGCCTTTAACGACTTTCTCAAGCGCGAGTTGGGGATCTGTGATCGGTTCTTGGCCTAATTCACCAGTCAAGCTGGTCCCTGTATAACGAACTGAGGCCACGTTTGCATCTCCGGTTTGGAGGGCAGCGTGGTTCATTGATGAGGAACCTAGGTTAGTAATACGATTAGCATCAATAGGTATATAATGTTCTACCATGCCTTCAACGATGAAGCCCATAATTTCAGCTTCTGTACTTCCTAAACTGGCAATGGTTATGGTATCCGAATCAGCAGCATTAGATAAACCGGGTAAGGAACAACTAGACAATAAGACGACACTGATCAGAGCAATAATACTTTTAATAATACGTTTCATGCTTAAGCCGCCTCCTCTTTTGATGACATTTGAGGTGAGGACCATTGTTCAACTTTCCCCATGATAAAGTCAACCACTAAAGCGAGTATGGTTACTGGGATAGTCCCGCCAAAGATTAGATCAGCTCTAAAGAGGTTTAGACCATTAAAGATCATTTCTCCTAAGCCCCCACCACCGATATAGGCAGCGAGCGTGGTCCAGGCAATCACATAGACCGCTGATAAACGCACCCCAGCCATAATCACGGGTGTAGCTAAGGGAAGTTGCACTTTCCAAATTAATTGCCAAGGGGTCAAACCCATGCCTTTACCTGCATCTAAGAGATCAGCACTTACCGAAGTCATTCCTAAATAAGTATTTCTAAGAATCGGTAATAAGGAATAGAGAAATAAGGCAATAATCGATGGCGTCCTCCCCACACCAAAGAAAGGGATCATTAAGGCCAAAAGCGCCATAGTGGGAATAGTTTGTAAGATACTTACTAAACTAATAAAACCACCGGCATATTTTTGATGTTGAGATAGAAAGATCCCTAATGGAATGGCTACGATGATTCCCAATCCTAAGGAAATGAGGGAAATACTAATGTGCTGGCCTAAAAGTCTTAAAATTTCATCGCCTTCTTGTTGTAAAAATTCAATCATACTTATTCAGTCCCCTCTTCTTGATTGGTGACTGCTTCTTCTGAAGAATCTTCTTCACTATCATCGCCCCAGACACTATCGTAAACAAAGTTAACTAAAGCACTGCGGGTGACAATACCAGTTAATTGCCGGTCACTATTGACGACTGGAATATTAGGCAAAGCTCCTTTTAGGATCCGTTGCATGGTATCTTGGACCAAGTCATCCTCTTGGACTGGATAAGTCCTTTGGTCCATTACCGCACTGACAGAGGCATCACGGGACTGTTCATGAGTAATGGTTTCCAGGCTAATCCTTCCCATTAGATGGCGATAATCATCAATTACAAATAGCGAATCGACATGGTTATTGCGCATAACCCGAATAGCATCGCTAATCGATTTGCCCAAACTAATCATTAAGGGATTTGTGTTCATAATTTCTTTAACCGTGATGATATTGGCCCGAGCCTGCATGAGACGGTCTTCTCCCAAGAAATCGCGGACATAGTCATCTGCTGGATTTTGAATAATATTATCTGGAGTATCATATTGAACCAAATCGCCATCCCGCCAAATAGCAATTCGGTCAGCCAGAGCCAATGCCTCATCCATATCATGAGTCACAAAAACAAAGGTTGACCCATATTCTCTTTGTAAATCCTTGACGAGTTCTTGTAAGGAATCCCTGGTAATGGGATCCAAAGCTCCAAAGGGTTCATCCATTAAAACAATTTCTGGATTCGCAGCTAAAGCACGGATAACCCCCACCCGTTGTTGCTGTCCTCCTGATAGTTCAGAAGGATAGCGGTCAAGGAAATCTTCCGGTAATTCCACCCGTTTTAATAAGCGATGGGCGATTCTTTTGCATTCTTCTTCATCTACTTTGAGTAAGCGTGGTACGGTAACAATGTTATCGTAAATCGTCATGTGGGGCATGAGTCCAATTTGTTGGATGACATAACCAATTTTACGCCTCAAATCAACGGGGTTAAGGTCGGTAGTCTTTTGTCCATTAATTAATATGGCCCCAGAACTGGGGTCATGCATCCGGTTTATCATACGGAGTGCGGTAGTTTTCCCACTACCCGATCGCCCAATAAAACAAACAAACTCACCATCATTAATCGTTAGGGACGATTTCTTTAAGGCCTGGACATTACCAGGATAAATTTTCTCAACCTGATCAAATTCAATCATAGAATCTCCTTCTTTTTGAATTATTATTCCTGTGAATATTTTTCATAGTTTTAATATATCAATAAAATAAAAAGAATACAATTCTATCAGATAAATCCCTATATAATCCAAAAAGCTGAAATTGACTAAAAAGTTCTTCTGTGGTAAATCAATTACCCCTTTCAACTTTTCAATCAACTTCAGCTTCTTAGGCATCGTTGTAATTACTAAGGCTTAGTAAATTTTGGTGAGCGGTAACTTAGGCGTCTTCGCCCCATACTTCTTTAGCAACTTCGATTAATAATTTTATTTTCTTCCATTGGTCTTCTTCACTGATTTTATTGCCAATTTCATTGGAAGAAAAGCCACATTGAGGGCTAATACTTAAATGATCTAAAGGTACATATTGACTGGCTTCTTTAATCCGGTTGATTAGGTCGTCTTTGCTTTCTAATTCAGCTGACTTTGTTGTGACTAAGCCTAAGACGACATGCTTGTCATCAGATACAGTCTTTAGAGGTTCAAAAGTTCCTGCCCGCTCAGAGTCATACTCTAGGAAGTAGGCATGGACATTTTCTTGGTCAAATAAGGGGCTTTGTACGCTGTCATAACCTCCTGAAGCAAACCAAGTTGAGCGGAAATTTCCCCTGCAGATATGGGTATTTATTCTTAAATCGGAAGGTTTATTTGCGATAACTGCATTATTGACGCGGACATATAGGGTTTTTAATTCTTCGTTTTTTTCTTGGCTATATTCACTACCATCGTAATCTTTACCCCCAGCTAAACGTCCCCAAGTACAATCATCAAATTGAACGGTCCGACAGCCTGCTTGGTAGAGGTCTTCAATGACTTGGCTATAGGCTTGGGTAATATCAGCTAATAAGTCGTCTAATTGGCTATAGATGGCCTGGGTATATTCCTTATTAAAGTCACGTAAAACTTCTTGCAAGAATTGAGCTGGTGCTGGAATAGTTTGCTTAACGTCAACATGATCAGAAGCATGTGATTGGGTAAATTTGAAATGATCCACAAAGGGATGATTATCACCAGTTATTTTATCAACAATTCGACTGGTTACCGCAAAGACTTGTTCTCCGGAGAATTGAGTTCCCGCTTCTACTTCAACACGATCAACGCCATTGAGTCCCCAGAAGAAGTCAAAATGCCAACTTTTACGGCGGAATTCACCATCCGTGATGGTCTTTAAACCAACGGCTTCTTCCTTTTTGATCAGGTCAATAATCGCTTGGTCTTCTAAAGTTTTAAGTTCTGAATATTCAATTTCTCCATTTTCAAATTTCGCTCTTGCCTCAATGAGCTCTTGGGGACGCAGAAAAGATCCCACATGGTCATAACGAAATGGTGATTGTTTTAACTGAGTAAATTCTGACATAATTAGCACTCCTTTTATTTTTAATTGATGTCATAAAAAAATCCCATCCCTGGAACAATAATCTTTCCTAGGGACGGGATAACCGTGGTACCACCCTGATTACTCCTCTATTTCTAGTGGAGTCACTTATACAATCTTTATCAATTGTTGCAAAGTAACGGTTGCTACCGTTTAGAAAGCCAGCACCTTCTAAAACCTCCGAGTTCATCTTCACTGATTCAATCGTTATTAGCTCTCATCCCTACTAATTTTCTGTAAACGCTTTGAATAAGCTACTCTTCTCATCACAGTTAATTTATTTATTTGTTTTATAGCATAGCAAGTCTTTGCCCTAAAGGCAAATCACTTTATCATCATTCTGGAAAGATGGACCGAAAGATCGATCACTATTGATTGGTTAAAAGCTTGATAAGTCAACAAATCATTGATTAAAATTCGGTTAATGATCATTAAACCCTATCTTATCAGATATATTTTTGATATCTATTGGCTATGGATGGTCGCAAGCCAAGAAGCTTATAAAGACATATCAGCTTATGATTGCTTATTCTTATCTAAAAAGTAAGCAACCGCAAATGAAATTACCATCGCAGAAATTAAGATATAAGATTGGTATTGACTATAGGCTGCAGGACCTAAAAATAAGAATAAAGCGGCCGTAAAAATTAAAGGGGCAATAGCTATCTTCTTATTATTCAGTAACTGAGGGACTGTTATGGCGCCAAAAAGGGCTGGCGTAATATGGTCAAAACCCGGTTTAAGGACAGGATGGTTTAAGATAGGCACTAGCCAGGAGCCAATTAAAAATACCCCAGCAGCTAAAACCACAATAGTCACCAGTGAAGAGATCCCCACACAAATGATGGCAATCACATCCCCTTTTTCGCTCCCTGGACTGACCCCAGCAATTTTTTGCCCGGCTACTGTAACTGGCATTTTCATGTTAGTAATGTTTCCGGTAATAGAACTCAAATACATGGCTCCAGAACCAAAAATGGGATAAAAGGACAAGTTCTCTACCACAGCCATGGGTAGAAAAATAGCGATTAAACTACTCCCGGCTGCTAAAGCCTTAGTAAAGGATAAACCTACTCCATACCAATAAGCCGTTCCTATCGGTACCATAAACATGGCAATTAAGGCAATTATACTGGTGAGCTTACCAAGTCGATTGATTTCTTGAGAAAATTCTTTTGAAGTGCGTGTTTTTTTATCATTCATAGGCTAAACTCCTTAAACTATTTGTGCTTGTAGGATGACGGCTCCCATCCCTACTATTAAAGCAACGGGTAGGGAATAATCTTTTAGGCTAGTCCAGCCAAAGCGCTTTGCTAAGAAATCGATGATTAAAGTAGTCAGTCCGGCGGCCAAAAAAGCCACAAGGGATGAGATATTTTCCGTATTAAATACATAAGGTGTCGATAAAGTAATCAACATTGCCGTAAATAAAGCGCCTGATACTAAAGCGACTATATTCGTATTATGGCTTTCTTCCTTAGCTTTTTGGGAGACTTGGTCTAGCTTACCCATAAAGAGGATGTTAAATAGTATCCCCCATATGATCCCAATAGTCATCACAAACATAATAATAATGAAGACTTCTGCTGTTAGGTTAGGGTCTGAAATGTCGGTAAGTCCTTGACTTTGGGCAGCAATATTAGCCGCCATTCCCTCATAGCCAGCTGAACCAACAATCGATAGACGAAGCCAAGGAAAGTATTTTCCTAAAGGCACAGATAAGGCTAGCATCATCACGATAATAGGCAGGGAAGGAACTACAGATAGCATGGCACTATTGGTCATCGCTCTTTTTAAAGTTTTCTTGGTCATTCCCAATTCCAGACCTCGATTATAGGCTTTCTTGATAAACAAGATCGCTTGAACGCTAACAATTAAAATGACTATGGCACACAGGATGAAAACGATCGAGCTGTTAGCAATTTCTAAGTAGTGAACTTCTTCATTCATAGGCAGTCCTCTTTCATTTCGCTAGGATAGGTATTTTATTTAAGGTAGTTTAGGGCTGTTTCTTTATAGATATCGACGAAAGCTAAAAATTTATCTAAGGAAACATATTCATTTTCTTGGTGAGCGACTGAGGGTTCTCCTGGCCCATAAACCGCTAAATCATAGTCTTCACCAATTTGACCGAAATTAGAAGCATCTGTTGCTCCACCGGTAACGGTCAGCTCTAATTCATGACTGACACTGGATTGGATGGCTTTAATTAAATCATTATCTTCTGTTGAGGTTGCTGGTGGATTGTCTTGAAGAAGATTCAATTCTAAATACCCCTCACTCTTAGCATTTAGCTCTTCGATACAGTCATTAATTATCGATAACACTAAATCATTGCCCGCTTCAGGAACTGTTCGGGTATTGGCTTTCATTTTTACTAAACCAGCCACACTATTGATCTGGGTTCCGCCCTCGATCACTGTATTGACATTTAGGGTCTTCCCTAGGTCAGCATTATAAGCAGATTCTGTATTAAAGTTTTCATCAAAACGTTGATTACTTAAGTTGATATAATCAACCATTAACTGCAAGGCATCAATCCCCACTTCTGGCATGGAAGAGTGAACAGTTTTCCCATGGGCAATAATTTCATATTGGATAGATCCTTTATGGGCATATACCACTGACTCACTTCCTGATGGTTCTGCAATTAAAAAGCCATCTGCATCATCTAAATAACCTGCTTCGACTAATTGTTTCGACCCATACATGCCAATTTCTTCACCAACCGTTAGGGCTAAGCGTAGGCAACCTTTAAAATTGGCGCCGGCTTCCTTTAATTCAATGGCAGCCAAAACCAAGTCAACCAAACCAGACTTCATATCTGAAGTCCCCCTGCCATAGATTTTTCCATCATGAATCTCTCCAGCAAAAGGCGGATAGGTCCAGTCACTATGGTCGCCTGCAGATACGACATCAAAATGCCCTGAATAGACCAAGACCTTTCCTTCTCCACCTTCACTACCATAGATATTGGCAATAAGTGAAGAACGTCCAGCTTGGTATTCAATAATTTCGCTCTCAATACCATACTTAGCCAGTAAGCGGCTAAAATATTCAGCGACTTCTGCCTCTTGATCATTTTCACTTTCAATTGCTAATACGTCGCGTAAAATTTGTAATTTTTCCTCATCCGTAAACAGCATAAGAATGCCTCCTTTATTATGTTACAAATTCTTATTCAAAATCGTTTATTTTTTTAATAATACCATAAAAAGGAAAAATTGGTTAGATATTCTTACATAAAAAATAGTTTAAAATGAATAAAATCTAGCTAAAAATAAAAAGAGCCCATGGTCTAACCATGAGCTCACAGTGTCTATAACCTACTTAATCGCTTATTTAGCTGGGAAGATTACGCCACCTAATTGACGACCACCAGCATCCCCTGTAGGTTGGGAAATATAGTCATCTGCACCAGTGTGTACAATTAGGGCTGTCCCGTTACCTTCATTATGAAGGGAATATTTAGCATCCTCTTTTAGAGAAAGGCCTTCAATTTCGTAGACTCCTTTAAAGTCACCACTAGCAGGAACTTCAATGTTTGGTAAGTCACCTAAGTGAGGACCATTTTCTGATTTTTTACCATGGTCAACACCTGTTGGGTTGAAGTGACTTTTTGCATCAGCAAATTCTTCTTCTGGAGATGCAGCACCATATTCGTGAATGTGCATTGCAAATTCACCTTCTGGTAAACCGTGAAAATCTACAGTAACTTTTACCTTACCGTCGCCTTCTTCAAAGGTAGCGGTACCTGAATCTTCACCTTTTTGATTAAGCATGTTAACAACAACTTTTTCATCTGACATATGCAAAACTCCTTTCCTCTTTAACTACTCTCATCATATCATTTTTATTTGATAAAGAACAAATAATATGCTTCATTACCACTCTTGACTGGAAAGATAGCGCTGGCGTTTATTTTCCAGTTCAGGGATATTTTCTGCCATAAAGTGATTCCAAAGTTTTTGGCTGTTACCGTGCCGGGCAATGATATTGTTATCTGACTTATTTTCACTATCACTTGCTTCCATACGAACTTGGTAGTCATCCCACACCACTTCGAGGAATTGGTCCAGATCTTCTACAGTAACATCATTATTTAGGCGATAATTATTGGCTTGACGTATCAAGGTTTCCTTTTGTCGGTCACTATCAAATGCAGCTAAATAGCCATGAATGACCATGTAGAAAGCAATTTCATCATTAATCCCTTTAAAATTGAATGCAATATTAATCCCTGCCTGCGCTAGCTCATCATAATTAATAGTTTTTACAAGTTCCAGATAGTGACCGAATTGACTTTTTAAGATGACTTGCTTTTTTTTACTTGACCCTAATGTCAAATTTCCCTCTCTCCTTTATGCCTAGCGTTAATGCTTTTGTTTAATTATCCGGTGATTATATTTTTCATCTTGGCGTAAGTATAATAATTTTCCTCCGCTATCGGTAGATAGTGGCGAAGGCTCCTTAGGGTCAGCTGTTGTCAGCACCCAGTACATGTTTTGATAACCGTAACGCTCAAAGCCATCATCGCCGTATCCATCAGTAAAATAGACAGACACTGAATTTCTATCATTAAAACCATTGTCGTGTAACCATTCAAAGGCGGGTGCAAAACTGGTTCCTCCCCGACCCTCAAATTGAAACTGGTCAACATTACTTTGATCCAGTTTATTAACACCGACCACCTGGGTATCTACTTGGACCACCCAAATATCAGTCCCTAAAGTTTTATTAATATTAGCAAGCTCTGCTAAGCTGTATGCTAAAGCCTCGGCATTTTGCGAAGCACTGGTATCAATGAAGGCCACTAATTGAGCGGCAGTGTCTAAAGTTCTTCCCGGTAGGTCGATCCGATAGGGTTGGCGGCGATTGACCCGGTTTTTGGAATAGCGATAGGGAATTGGTGCTTGACCTAAACCGCGCATGATAATGTCCTTCCAATTCAGAGAACGTTGCTTAAAGAGAACTTGAACTTTTTCTTTAATATTACCACTGAGGTGTTTACGCATTTCTTCATCCATATTTTCATAAGCCCTACGTACAATACCGTTGATAATTTTTCGGTGTAAGTCATTATTCTTACTCTGGGGAATAACAGGCTGCATGGAATGATTTTTCTTCATTTCATCATTTAATTGTTCTGCCGACTCTATTCGCAATTCCCGAGCTTTTTCAGGATCAAAATTTTTGCTGAGTTGACTATAGGTATCATTCATATCTCCACTGCCCTTCATCTTCTCAAAGGTTGACCATACCCGATCATGGCTATGGTGTTTGGGGTCATCGTGAGCAGCTTTCAACTCTTGATAGTAATATAAAGAACCCTGTTTCTCGTTAAGGGAGTTTTTAGACAGCAAATTCCTCATGCCCTCAAGGCTAGCTGCGTGGTCTGGGAGGTTATCGATGTATTGATTGACCTCAGTATCCATGGCCACGCTCATCATTTTGCCATCTTCTTCATTGAGGAAGGCCCAATCATAGTCAGTCAAATGATTAAAAATAATATGGTAACAAATTTGACGGATGCCAGCTAACATTTGCTTTGGGCCCTGATAGTACATGAAAAACAAGACCGGATTGACTGACAGGGTTAAGCTAGTTCCCTCAACACTGACATTCAGAGGCTTTGCCAGGTCTTCAGACATCCTGCGGTCCATCTGGTATAAAACTCCAGCAAAAAGAACGTCTCCAGCTCCTTGGTAAGAACGATTTGCCATGAGTTTAGCACATAAAAGACCAATAAATTCATCCATTAACTGAGTAAATTTATCATAGTCCTCCGACCATCCGAAATTCATATAGATGATGAAGGCATAATTGAGTTCACGAAAGAGCTGATTGATATCATCATAAAGAAGATCTGACTGCTGGATTTTATCTTCCTTTTCTTCCTGAGTCGGTTCGCTCTGCATTCGATTCATCGCTCTCACCTCTTTTATTCTTTTTCTAGTTCCGGAAATATTAGTCATTATCTTCTAAATCTGATCCACTAGCCATAGTGATGGCATAAGCTTTATCGATAAAGCGTTCGTCTTCACTTAGTCCTGCTCTTAATTCTTCTAAAGCACTCCCTGCTTCAGCTTGCATTAGGCGAGTGACTAAGGAATAGATTAAGTCGGGGTCAGCGAGTAAAAATAAATCAACATAGCGACTAAGCAAATCCGGATCCTTGATGTGCTTCTTATGGTCCAAGAGCGATTGAGTTAAATCTTGAATAATTCTTTTCTTCCTAATCGCAGGCATCTTTAAAAAACGTTCTTTAATTGATTCAGGTAAATCCGGACTATCTAAATCAATAATTTCTTTAGGACTAATGTAGTCCCCTTGGTGATTTTCTAGATAAGACAAGAAGACCTGTCCGGCCTCTTCACCAATACAGCCGTCGATCCCTTCAATTAAGAAGGCGAGTAAGTCATCATCTTCAATTTGTGTTGGATCAATCCCCATGGCTTCATAATCATAGAGCAAGTGGGATAAACGTTCATAGGCACGAGGAGTTGGGTTTTTATCACGGGTCTCATCAATAACAATGAAATATTGACGCCCTTCTGCTTGGAGATAGTCCTTGACTAGCGGATGAATGTTAGCCTGCCCCGACTCATTTTCCTGGTCAGCAAAGCTCTCTACCCAATGGTCTAAATTAGCTCCCATCCGAATGCGCATGGTCCGGTCATTAATAGCTAAATCACGTGCACTCGTTGCATAAGCGTTTCCTTCAAACCCCTCTGTATCGCTAGAAGGATTCTCTGCGGTAATAATAATGACATTATCAGGGAGCTGAATTCCCATTAGATGACGTTGTAATACCAAGTTCATGAGTTCGCTTTGAACCATGGCGATGGGACGGTTAAATTCATCTAAAAATAAGATCACCTTATGGTCAGGGTTTGCTTTGGCTTCATCCACTGCCCCTTGAATTTGGGGGTTGAGATAATATTCAATGCGGTTCTCTTTGGGGATGGGCATGGTTAAGTCCCCCGGTTGCAGTAAGGAACAGGTCATTTCATAAAACCCATAGCCCAAGTCTCGGGCTAAATTTTGTACCAGTTGCGTCTTACCGATTCCGCCGTGTCCAACAATATCTACTACAATATCTGATTCAGCTTTTAATAATAATTTCATTCCTTTGTAAACGGCTTGATAAGTTAGTCCTGGTGTACGATCGGCCATTTAAAAACCTCTTTCTTCTTTAATCTCTAAGGGATATTATAGCTAAAAGCCCTGCTTATTCCTATTGATGTGTTTAGCGAAGTTAACTTAAAGTGACTAAGAATATTTTTTAAGGGCATTGTGTGCTAGAGTTAAGGTAAATAAGAATCTAAGTGAAAGCAAAAGAAAGGAAAAATTATGACTGAAAGCTTTGAAGAAATCAAATTAGTTGCTAGTGACATGGACGGCACCCTCTTAAATGACCAAGGTAAATTGCCTAAGCAACTTGGCTCCTATATGGACGACTTGCAGGACCAAGGGATTATTTTTGGGATTGCTTCAGGGAAACCTTATTATGCTTTAGAAGCAGTCTTTAAAGACCGGATAAAAGAAATGGCCTTAGTCTGCTCTGGTGGGACCTTCGTTAGCTACCAGGAAGAGACTGTTTATAATTCAACCATTTCCAAGGCTGGTTATAGGAATTTAGTTCGTTTAATTAAAAAGGCTTCTAAAGGCATTCCCGCTCTAATTGCTAATGATAAGGCTTATTTTGATTACCAAGCAAAACCTTACTACGATGATTTTAGCGACTATGTAAAGATCGAATTTGTTGAGGATTTAAGTCAAGTAGAAGCTGAAGTGAATAAAGTAACTGCCTACTTCCCTGATTATGACAATAAAGACTACCTCAAAGAGTATCAAGAGCAAATTTCCGGCCCTTATACCGTGATGCCTAGTGGCGCAAAGTGGATTGATATCACTATGGAAGGCCAATCAAAGGGTCACGGCTTAGAAAAATTACTGGAAAAACTTAATTATTCTCCCCGTGAATTAGTCGTTATTGGTGATAGTGGGAACGATACCGAAATGCTCTCCTTAACCCCTCATTCCTTTGCCATGAAGAACGCAACTGACCAGGTCAAATCTTACGCCAACTATACAACCAGCCAAAGCAACAATGATCAAGGCGTTCTTGAGGTCTATAAAAAGGTACTTGCTGCTAAAAATGAAAGCAAGTAGCATAATTAAATATCATATAGACTATCGACTAATTTATGAATAAAATATAGCGAAAGGAGTCCTAATAATGACGAAAATTAACCGTCAATGGATCAGTCAATTACCAGTGAAGGACATTCAAAAGCTCCATCCTGTTGCAGGTGGAGACGTCAACGATGCTTATCGCATCGATAGTAGTAATGGTCCTTACTTCCTCCTGGTCCAAAAAAATACACCAGCTTCCTTTTATGACAGTGAGGTTGCTGGTCTTAAGGCCTTTGAAAAGGCAGGTATCACCGCACCAAAAGTGATCAGTCAGGGCGAAATTAATGGTGACGCCTATCTGCTCTTGACTTATCTTGATGAAGGCTTTTTAGGCGACCAAAAGCGATTGGCTGAATTAATCAGTAACTTACACCATGTCCACAGCGACAAGGGTCAATTTGGCTTTGACCTTGATTATCAAGGGTCCAGCTTAACCTTCTCAAATGCTTGGAATGTCTCTTGGTCTGACTTTTTCATTCAACAAAGGCTAGACCCCCTCCATGACTATCTGATGGACCACCAACTATGGCAAAAGGCCGAAAGTGATGCCTATCAAGAAATTCGCGCTATCATTATAGATAGCTTGAGCCAGCATAAGAGTCACCCTTCCCTCCTACATGGCGACTTATGGTCAGGTAATTTTATGTTTTTAAGCGATGGTCGACCGGCTATCTTTGATCCTGCCCCTTTTTACGGCGATCGGGAGTTTGATATCGGGGTCTCCATGGTCTTTGGCGGATTTAACCAGGATTTTTATCAATCCTATCAAGCCTTCTATCCCATGGCTGAAGGCTATGAATTCCGCTTAGAATTTTATCAGTTATATTTACTTATGCTACATTTGGCTAAGTTTGGAACGGTGTATTATGACAGTGTCGATGCTACTATGAGAAGAATAAAAGTAAAGGCTAAATAGGCCTTTACTCTTTTTTGGTAGGCATTTTGAAAAATAACCATAACCCAAATATTATACCTATGACAATAATTAGTAATCTGACAGGCTTAAGTGGGACAAAATAAATGGATATAGCCATTACGGTATAGGTAATGAGTATAATTTGTGCTTTCTTTTTTAAAGGAATCCCACCACCATCTTCAAAATCTGCTCCATAATATTGGTAGATTTTTGTACTTTTCAGCCATTGATCAAAGCGCTTAGAGCTACGCGCAAAGGCCCAGGCTGCTAATAGCATGAATGGAGTTGTTGGTAATACAGGGATAAAGGTTCCCAAGGCACCTAGAGCGAAGGAAGTCCAACCTAAAATGAGATAAAAATAACGCATTCTACCAGCTCCTTTAAAATATAGGTTATATCTATAATAACAGTAAAAGCGACTGAAGATAAGAAATAATCCATAACTATTATATTCTATTTATTTTCTCAATAGTGTAGACATTTTGCCAAATTCATTTTACAATAATTAAGAAAGCGTTTAATTTTTTAATCACGCTAAATATCAAATAATCAAATTGTTAAACAGGAAATCCCTGGCTTAGCGAAAGGAGTTTTTTTAATTGAAAATTGTCGGTATTATTGGTAACAATGCTTCTAAGTCTCATAACCGTCTTTTAATTGAACATATGGCCAATAAATTCGGTGACGAAGTTGAATTTGAAGTTGCTGAAATTAACGAAATCCCTCTATTTAACGCAGATTACATGGGGCAAGATGTTCCTGACGTGGTCAATGAATTAGCAGACAAAATTGAAGCTGCTGACGGCGTTGTTATTTCAACAGCTGAATATGACCACGCTATTACCGCAGCCCTAAAAAGTGTTATCGAATGGTTATCAAGTGTTCGTAAACCTTTCCAAAACAAACCTGTTATGATTGTGGGGGCTTCATTAGGTACCCTAGGTTCTGTTCGTGCCCAAGATAATTTACGTAACATTTTCACTTCTCCAGGTTTATATGCTAGAGTTTTCCCAGGTGCAGAATTTTTAATGGGACAAGCTGCTAACAAATTTGACGAAACCGGTCGCATGACTGATGAAGGAACAGATAAATTCTTAGATATGCTCTTCCATCAATTCCTTGATTTCGTTAAAGAACAACAAGAAGACTAACAAATTATTCACTTCTGTATGCCATAGCTGTTGGATTCCCAGCAACTATGGCTTTATTTTTATTTTTAGTATATATTCAGGAGGTCAACTTATGCTCATAGTATCTCGAGTCGTTACTGAGGTGTTGGAGGCTAATACCTATCTAGTCTATAACGAGCAAAATCAAGAAGCTCTAATTATTGATCCCGGTTCTTCAGCGGACAAAATTCGTGCGGAAATTCAAAAGCTACAGCTAAAACCCCTTGCTGTCTTAATTACTCATGGTCATTGTGACCATATCGGTGCCCTAGACGATATCCGGCAATACTATCAAATTCCGGTTTACATCAATCAAGCTGAGGCGCCTTGGTTGAGTGACCCCATGTATAATATGAGTCCCTTTATTGGTTTAGGTCACTTGACTTTTCAAGCGGCTGATTCTTACTATCAAGATGACCAAAAACAAAGTATCGGAAGTATTGACTTTACCCCTATCCATACACCGGGACATACTAAGGGAAG